>JAYQIX010000001.1:0-233782 GCA_038141865.1 Gammaproteobacteria bacterium
AACAACGCTGAAACGAATATCTTTAGATCCCTTTATATTATTGGCCGCCGTAAATAATTTGTCGGAGACAAGCTTAGTTGCACCATAAAGGTTAATTGGAGCACAAGCTTTATCCGTTGAGAGCGCTACTACATCTTTTACACCACACTCAAGTGCAGCATGAATCACATTCTCAGCACCATCAATATTAGTACGTATACACTCTGTAGGATTGTATTCAGCGGTATCAACTTGTTTGATTGCAGCTGCGTGAATAATTACATCCACATCCTCACAAGCACGCTTTACCCTATCTTTATCTCTTACATCTCCAATAAAGAATCTAAGTTGCGGGAAATCACTCACTGGATATTTTTGTCTTAACTCAGATTGCTTCAGCTCATCTCTAGAATAAATAATTATTTTTTTTTGATGGATACCTATCCAATATTGTCTCGATAAATTTTTGGAAAGACCCTGTGCCGCCGGTTATTAATACCACTTTGTCATTTAGCATAATCGTTCCTTAACATTAAACTTAAAATTTTGGCTTGCCGAACTACAATTAAAAAGCCAATCCTCGTCCGTGCCGCCGGTTAGGAGGGTCAATGTAATCAAAAACGTAATGCTGATTGGCTTCAATTAGGGTTAATTTTTTAGTTTCTTCTTGCAATAGTTCCGCTAAGACTTGCTTTAATTTCAGATAAACCAGTCATTGAAATTTGTTGATTAAGATAGCTAGCAGCCTTTTCTGACTCTGATTTATCTTTTTGTCTATAAAAAGCATTAATTTCATTAACAACCAACTCTACCCATTGCTTTGCAACAAATGGTGATTGATGTTTGATAGATAGAGTGATAAAGCCAGATTTTTTATCTTCACTTAAACTTAAGTGTTTGTTTTAAATACTTCAAAGCTTTCTTGAGGGCTTGGTATTTGTTGCTGAGGATAAGAATAATCTCTAATCCAAGTATTGCTGCTCGTGTCGTAAATACTATCATCAAAAGTCAAAATATTTGTTTTAGGGTTCCAAGATTTAACGGCCATAAGATCTGGCAGGTGAATATTTGGAAGTATGTTGTTTTCAAAGAAACTCAAAGAGCTAATTTTTTGTATTGCTTTTGCAGAATTACCCTCATCACCACCAGAAGGTAGGCTTATCCCAGCAAGCCCTGCAAGACCACTATAACTTCCAAGAGCTCCAGAAATACCGCTAGATGAATTAACAGGAACTAGTATAGCTTTAGATTCATATATATTTGGTAAAAAGTAGACTATAAATAACTCCAATAATAGATATAAAAAAGCTGTTAGAGAAACAATAATCCATTTTCCTTCTAAATAGAACATAAAAAAGTTCTCGAAGATCTATTTCATCATCAAAATCATTGGGATGTTTATTGCTATGTGCTTCTTGCATAAAAAATTATGTATTAATATATGAGTTAAGTTTATCGTATTCTTGTTTCTTTTTGATAATAAATTGCTTAGTTATAGCTGTTTTTTCTTTGATACCCTTCGGCGTTAGAATATATGCATAATTTAATTTATTGTTAGAATTATTGAAGTTATGAATTTTAATAAACCCAATATCTAACCAATGCCTTAAGACAATAATTGACCTTTCCTATACTGAAGCCGGAGTTTTGAGATATTAGTCTTTGAGATGCTTTGCCATCTTTTTCAATGATATGCATAAGATCTAATTGATCTTCTGTAATACTTTGTTCTTTTGTCATGAGGATGCTAATTTTGAGTAGGTGATTTATTTACACAAAAATAATTGGATGTCATAGCTACCGCACGGATTAATAATTAAAATAATTTTTTTAATTATTACCGTTCAATACTTGAACAATTGTATTATTAGGTGTTTTTTTAGTCAACGTATTTTAAAAGATAAGGTCTTTTTCTGAGATAGTAACTCTTCTCACAGAACCAAGTAAAAAAAAGAAGGATGCCAACTCTTTCTTTTGAGAAGGAAGTGAGCAAACTTTTACGATACTTCCTTTTAAAGAACCCTTTGCAATTATGACATCTTGACCTATTTGTATTTGTGAAGCTACTGGATCTATTTTTGATATTTCCTCTATCATTCGCATGGCTTCAATTTCTTCAGAAGAAATGCAGGAAATATTATCTCCAAATTTTATAATATTTTTTATGCCCATTGTGTATTTGAGAGCCGAGTAATTTTTAAGACCAGTATTAACAAAAATGTACCCAGGAAAAAGCACTTCCACTCTAGGAGTAGAATTGATCTTTTTTATTGTTATTTTCGGTAAATAATAGTCAAATTTTTGATTTGATAGATTGCTTTCTACTCTTTTAACTTCGTTACTTTTATATGTTGCAACAAGCCATTTTTTTTTCATAATTAAGTGGTACCCGAGGCCGGACTTGAACCGGCACGATATTTCTATCGAGGGATTTTAAGTCCCTTGTGTCTACCAATTCCACCACTCGGGCAAGTTAATAGATACCTAATTTATATTATACTTTCTATATTGTAAAAGTCTTCAAATTAATGGAGGCTGAAGCCGGAATCGAACCGGCGTAAACGGCTTTGCAGGCCGCTGCATAACCACTCTGCCATCCAGCCAACTTTGTGTATTGTATACATGATTTAGAGAAAGGAAATAACAATATTAATTTTCTTCAAAAACATCTCTAGAAAATACTTTAAATTTCATGTCTAAAATCTCATTATCAAGTCTATTTGCAACTATTAAATCACATCTTTCTTTAAAACTTTCAATATTATTTTCAACCTCAATCCCATTAAAAAAATATATACTTAATATTTGGTTCAAAAATAATAACTTCTGATTTTGATTCTTTTAACAATATCAATAACATCTAAGATAGATGAAGATCTTGAATTATCACTATCTTTTTTCATAGCAAGTTTATAAAAACCAATTGTTTTAGATTTTTTTCTGTAGTATATTATCTGCTATAAATTTTTTCTTTTAATATTAGAAGAAATAACTGATTTTATATAAGATCTTGGGGAATATCTTTCAAAATTAGCTAGTAATTGCTTTGTATCTTTTGGAAGGCAATATCCACCATATCCAAATGATGGGTTGTTATAATGATTTCCAATTCGCTCATCCAAACTGAAACCATTAATAATATCCTCAGCATTTAAGGCCTTTTGATAATGCATAAGAATCAATTCATTAAAAAATGCTACACGTAAAGCTAAATAAGTATTTGAAAAAATTTTATAGATTCTGCTTCTCGAGATGAGGTTAAAAAAATTTTAACATCAGATTTTAATGAAGCTTTTTTTAAGAATATTTGCAAAAATTTGAGCATTTTGACATTTGCTCCCAACAACAATTCTTGATGGGTATAAATTATCATAAAGAGCCATTACCCTCTCTTAAAAACTCAGGAGAAAAAAATTATATTTTCTGTATTAATTTTTTTTTAAATATTCTGTATGTCCTTCAGGGATTGTTGATTTAATTACAATAAAAGCTTCATTATTGATTTTTAAAATCTCATCAATAGTTTTATCAACTGAATCTGTATCAAAGAAATTTTTATTCTCATCATAATCTGTTGGTGTTGCAATAATAATAATATCTACATTTTCATATTGCTTCATTAAGAGAATTTTTTGTATGAAAGTTTAAGTTTTTTGGTGCTTAAATACTCATCAATAAGATCATCTTTAACTGGACTGATCTTTTGATCAATTTTCTTAAGCTTCTTCTCGTCAAGATCATATATATGCACTTTGTGCTTCTGAGCAAGCAATGTCGCCAATGACATTCCAACATATCCAGAACCAATAATTGCTATATTTTGACTACCCTCATTCAAAAGCAGATCACCTCTTAAAAGTATTTAATGTATAAACCCATCCTGTATAAACAGTAACTATAAAAGATAAAAATAACATTATGTCAGCAATAAGTACTATAACCATATTATTCATTGCTAAGCCTAGAAGATAGGTACTAATAGTAAATAATTGAATAGTGGTTTTAATTTTTGCTAAGAAGGTAACCCTTGTTGCGGTGGTATTTTGCTGTCTAGCATTAAAATCTCTCAATGCTCCCAACCCATATCTCGCGCGTAATAATAACAGCTGAAAGAAAACCAATGTAGTAACTTGTTAAATTAACAGCAATGGCAAATAACAAAAACACTATCAAGATCTTATCAGCTATTGGATCTAATATTTCACCAATTTGTGATACTAGATTATATTTTCTTGCTAAATAGCCATCAAAATAATCAGTAATGCTTGCAATAAAAAATAATACAAATGCATACCAATACAACTCAGTTCTGAGTTAAAAGAATAAAAATTATTGCTCCAAAAACCATTCTAGATACTGTAATAAGATTTATAAATAAAGACATTAATTGTTATAAGAAGTTATTTCTTTTGCTATTTTCTCATTAATACCCCTTAATAGTCATTAACTCATCTAATTTAGCAGTTTTGATATTTTTAATATTTTTATAATTTTTTAGGAGATTTATTTTTTGTTACTGGGCCAATTCCATTAATTTCATCTAGAAAAGATTTTTTTATGCTCTTGTTTTTTCTTTTTTCTTTGTGCTGTTATTGCAAACCTATGAGATTCGTCTCTTATCTCCTGAAGAACCAGATATCCTTTTGAATACTTATCCATCTCAATAACCCCATCATTGGACAGAATGGTTTCGGTAGCTCTTACCCTATTGGTACCTTTGACAATTGAAATAACTTTAATATCCGAGTATTTAGAACTTTTAATTAATGATTCAACAAATTTTAACTGCGTTTTACCGCCATCTATTAATAATAAATCAGGTTTTATTTCTTTATTCTCATAATACTTTAGTCTTCTTTCAAGAGCATGCTCTAGTGACCCAATATCATTACCTGCTAAATCTTTAGGAATATTGAATAGTCTATATTTATCTTTATTTGCTCCTTTTTTTGAATACACAATACAAGAGGCAACTGCATGATCCTGGTATAAATGACTTATATCATAGGCTTCTATTTTATTTAAAATTTTCATGCCCAGGCTGCTTTTCAGCTCACTTAAGGCATAAGTATATTTTTCTTCCTTGCTTAAATGATTTGCGATGACTTGCTTTGCATTTGATTTGCAAAGATTAAAAATAGGTTTTATATCTTTGCTCGGTGTACTGATGATCTTGGTATTATTTTAGCTTTCTTAAAAATAGCTTTCACCAATAATAGTGCTTGAAGAAACAATATCAGTGGTAAGAATTTTTTTAGGTATATCAGGGTTTATGTTGTAGAAATTAATCAAGGCGGTTTCATAAACTTCATTTAAAGACTCGTAATATCCTTTTTTTACTAGCTGAGTTTTAGTCCCTCTTATTTTTCCTTTTCTTACAACTACAGTGCATATACCAAGATATCCACTATCTTCAGCAACTGAAAATATATCTATATCCTTTGCTTTTGTTGTTACAGATTGTTCTTCTTGGATTATATTTATTCTTTTTAGCTTATCTCTTGCAGATTGCAGCTTTTTCAAATTCAAGCCTATTAGAAAATAATTCAATCTCTCTTTCTAATCTTTTAATTGTTTCTGAATCAGATGAAGTTAAATAATTTTTTGCTTCAATTAAATCTTCTGCATATTGGTTCTTTGTAATGTGACCAACACATGGGGCACTACACCTTTTCATCTGATACTCAATACATGGCCTTGATCGTGATGCAAAAGTATTATCACTACAATTTCTTAATTTAAAAACTTTTTGAATTTCTTTTATTGATTTTTTTACAGCATAGGAGCTAACAAATGGGCCAAAGTATTTTTCATCAACTGCTTTTTTTGTTCTTTTTAATCCAATAGATGGATAATCATGACCATCTGAAAAGAAAATATATGGATAAGTTTTATCATCTCTTAATAAAATATTAAATTTTGGCTTATTTTCTCTGATGAGTAGCTGCTCTAAAAGCAAAGCCTCAACTTCATTTTTTGTAGAGAAGGTTTCTATTTGATCTGTTAATTTTTTTATTTGGCCTGTTTTTCTATCTTTCTTTGAATTACCAAAATAACTGGAAACTCTTTTTTTTAAGTTAATAGCTTTGCCAATATATATTATTTCTGATTTATGAAAGAATTTATAAATTCCAGGTGTTGTAGGTATTTTTTTAAGATCAACCGCCATTAAAATCTAGGTATTTTCTTGCAAATATTTTCCCAGCATTGACTCCATATTGATCAAAGGGATTTATTTGAAGCATACGTGATGTTAAAAATACTCTATGTTCCCATGATGCTATGAGATAACCCAGGTTATAAGGATTAAGTTCCTTGAGTGATATTAAGTTAACTGGAGATTCTCCATTTACTTTTTCATGATCTTCAAGATCTTCTTCACCAAAAGCTAAAAGTCCTGCCTGAGCTTGAGATTGAGCATAAAGCAATGCATTTTCTTCTTTATCTGTATCTACACAAATTATATCTGAAGAAAAATTAGCGGTTCCTTGGTGAAGTAATTGAAAATAAGAATGTTGAGCTGTAGAGCCAAAACCGCCAAAAACTACCTGCCCAGTTTTATCAAAATGAGAGCCTTTATTAGCTCCCTTTCCAATAGATTCCATTTCAAGCTGTTGTGCATAATCAGTGAAATATCTCAGCTTCCAGCTATAAGTTAAAAGAGCTCTGGTATGCTTATTATCAAAATTATTGTGCCATAGATCGCTAAAAATAATGGTCTTTATAAACTGCTTATAATTACTATTTGAATCAAGATTTTTATCAGCCAATGAACCGCCTTTTAAAAAATCTATAAAGCCCTCTCCAATCTCTAATATTGCAGCAAGAGAAATAGCCGACCAAATAGAATACCTTCCACCAATTTCATTGGGAAATTGAATCGCAGTAGTCTCATCAAAATCAAACTCTTTTGCTTTATCGATTTGAGAAGTTATACAAATAAAATGATCTTTAAACTCTAATTCACCGCCGATCCATTCTCTAGCAAAGCCAAGACTTTGCATTGTTTCGTCAGTTGAGAAAGATTTTGAAGAAACTATAAAAAATGTTTCTTTTTTGTTTAAAGGTTTAATTTCATCTTCAAATTCTTGCTTGTCAGGTCCAGTTAAAAAAATATGATTGAATGACCTTTCGTGCTTTTGGGTTAATGTTTCTAAGAGAAGTTTAGGTCCTTCAAATGAGCCGCCAATACCAATAGTAACAATATTTTTTATGCCATTCTTGATGAGCTTTTCTTTTAACTCAATACATTCAGAAATAGAGTTCTTTGCTGTTTCATAATAACTTTCATTTACGTTGCCAACTTTATGACCATAGGCGCTTCTGTATATGTGATGGAGTGCTGCCTGATCTTCTGTAGTATTAATTTTATTCTCAGAAAATAGCTTTTTGATTTCATTATCAATATCTAGCTGATTATAGATTTCATCAAGTTTGTTAAAGTCCTTTTTATTAAAAGATGGAAATAGTGAATTGTATGAAATACATTCATCTTTATATGAATAAGGATAGTTATTTCTGAATTGAGTCATATATTTCTATAAGTGATTTTTTAATATCATCTGCTGCTGTAATGGGTCTGCCAATAACCAAGAAATCAGATCCATTATCAATAGCTTGTTTTGGTGTCATAACTCTAGCTTGATCATCATCAAGATTTTTAAGTCTAATTCCAGGAGTAATAGTAAGTAAGATTAGAATTATTTTTAACTAAGCTTAATTCTTGAGGCGAGCATACAATGCCATGAATATTACTTTTCATCGCTAGCTCAATCATCGCCAAAACCTGCTCTTCAGCATGACGTTTATAAATATAGTTTGTATCGCTATCACTAAGGCTTGTTAAGGCGGTTACTCCAAATATTTTTATATCTGTATCAATAATTGCAGCTACTGATTCTTCAAGCATTTTTTGTCCACCTGATGTATGAACTGTCATCATCTTAATTGGAAGATTTTTTAATCCCTCTACAGATTTTTTTACTGTGTTAGGAATATCATGAAGTTTTAGGTCTAAGAAAATATCAAAGCCTTTGCTTGCAGCTTTTAAAACAGACTCCCTTCCCAATGAATTAAATGATACGCTCCCAACTTTTACCATGCACAGATTTGGATCAAGTTGATCAAGCACTTTGTCGAATTTAATTTGATCATACTCATCTAGAGCAACAATTATCGATTTTGTCATAGAGATTGAATCTTAACTATATCTTAGTCTTGAATCAACGATTTTGAAGGCTTGAAATGCATGGTGGCTGTTTCGCCTAAATAAGAGACTTCTTTGGTTCTTGGATTAATAAACTTCCTTGGCCTAATATATTTCTTAGAGAAAGTGCCAAATCCTCTTAGCTCTACTTTTTCATCAAATGCCACAGCATCAACTATAGACTCAATGATTGAGTCTATAGCTAATTTGATTTGTTTTTTTGTTAAGTCAGGAAACTGACTTAAAAGTTCTGTTTCAATATCTGATCGATTAAAAGTTTTAGTACTTTTGTTACTCACTTAATCTTAGTGAAATTCTTTCACGCTCAGCATCTACAGCAAAAACTACGCAGTTCAATTTATCGCCTTTCTTGAATTCATCTAAAGCTTCCTTTGGATCTTCAGCATCTGAAATATCAGATAAGTGTATTAACCCATCAATATCACCCTCAAGCCCAACAAATATTCCAAAATCTGTAATGGATTTAATCTGGCCTTCAACTTTGTCGCCCAAAGCATATTTATTAGAGAATTCAGTCCAAGGGTTTGCCTTAGTTTGTTTTAGTCCTAAAGAAATTCTTCTCTTTTCATGATCTATTTCAAGAATCATTACTTTGATTTTTTGTTCCATTTCTACGACTTTTGAAGGATGAATATTTTTACTTGTCCAATCTAATTCAGATAAGTGAATTAGACCCTCGATTCCTTCTTCAAGTTGAGCAAAACAACCGTAGTCAGTGATATTTGAAACTGATGCTTCATAAACACCGCCAACAGCGTAGTTGCTTTCAACGTTCTCCCATGGATCATTCTGAATCTGCTTAAGACCAAGTGATACTCTCAGTTTTTCTTTATCAAAGCTTAGGACCTTAACATCAATTTCATCACCAAGTGATAACATTTCTGCTGGATTAGTAACTCTAGACCAAGATATGTCTGTTATGTGAAGTAGCCCGTCTAAACCGCCTAAGTCAACAAAAGCACCATAGTCTGTAATATTTTTAACAATACCTTTTACTATCTGGCCTTCTTCTAAGTTTTTAAGAAGCTCAACTTTTACTGCTGAGTTATTCTTTTCAAGAACAGCTTTTCTAGAAAGTACTACATTGTTTCTTTTGTAATCAAGCTTAATTACTTTAAATTCTTGAACTGTATTTTCAATGTCTGGAGCCTCTTTTACAGGTCTTACATCAACAAGCGATCCAGGCAAAAAGGCTTTTACAACTTCAACTTCAACAGCGAAGCCGCCTTTAACTCTATTATGAATTTTACCAGTAACAAATTCTCCAGTTTCAAGTGCTTCCTCAAGCATTTTCCATGTAGATATTTTTCTGGCCTTCTCTCTTGAGATTCTTGTTTCACCATATCCGTCCTCAACGGCTTCTAGTGCTACTTCCACCTCATCGCCAACAGCGATATTTACTTCGCCTTCATTGTTTCTAAACTCATCAAGAGATACAACTCCTTCTGATTTTAAGCCGACATGGACTGTTACCCAGTCATTATCAACATCCAACACAACCCCAGAAACAATTGAACCAGGTTGCATATCAAGTGTGCTTAAACTTTCATCAAGTAAAGCTGAGAATGATTCTGTCATTTATCAAATTCCTTTTTTGCGAGCTTTTTAGTAAAGCTCAGTACTTCATCAAGGGACATTGTTGAAGAATCAATTACAACTGAATCTTCTGCTGGAATAAGGGGAGATAATGTTCTAGTTCTATCTCTCAAATCCCTTTCTTCAATATCTTCTATCAGATCGCGCATATTAACTTCTTGGCCACGATTCTGCAACTCTATATGCCTTCTTTTTGCTCTTACTTCACTAGATGCGGTTAGAAAAATTTTTAGCCTTGCGCTAGGGAATACTACCGTGCCCATATCTCTTCCATCCGCAACCAAACCTTTGCCATCATAAAATGATCTTTGGATATCTAATAAATTTTTTCGGGTATCTTCTTTAGAACTTAACATTGAAGCAACTTTAGCAATTTTTTCAGATCTCAATATTGAGGTAATCTCTATTTTATCTTCGTAAACAAGTACATCTTTAAGGTTAAATGTAAATGATAGCTCTTTAATAGCTGAGCTTATATCTCTATCGGGAACACCTTTTTCATAAAGATATGCGTATGCCCTATAAAGTAAACCACTATCAAGGATATCAAATGATAAATGGCTGGCTATACCCCTTGTTAGAGACCCCTTTCCAGATGCAGAGGGTCCATCAATTGTAATAATCCTATCCATACCTCTCCATATTAAGACCAAGATCATTCATAACTTCGAAAAAGCTTGGAAAAGAAGTATAAATATTTTCACAATTTTTAACTCGAATTTTATTTGAAGAAATGAGGCTTGATATCAGAAAACTCATTGCAATTCTATGATCTCCAAACGAATCTATTTCTTCGTCTTTAGGTCTTAATATATCCATGCCTGAAATCTCGATTCCATCCTCAAATAAAATATGTGGAACATTTAGTTTACCAAGGCCCGATGCTATTGCTTCAAGCCTGTCCGATTCTTTTACTCGAAGTTCTTTAGCGTCTTTTATTACTGTTTTACCGTTAGCAGCAGAAGCAGCAATGCTAAGAATAGGAATTTCATCGATGATATTTGGAATAATGGAGCCCCCAATTTCAGTTCCTTTTAAAGATGATGATATGACTTCGATATCTCCAACCTTTTCGTTGCATTTTATCTGTTCATTTAAAATCTTTATCTGTGCACCCATTTTTTTTAATACGCCAATAAGACCGCATCTGCTCTCATTTAAGCCAACATTTTTAATCAGAATCTTAGAATTTTTTGCTATTAAACCAGCAACTATTAAAAAAGATGCAGATGAAAAGTCGCCTGCTACACTGTATTCTGGTTGTGATTTAAGCTCTGAGGGAAATAAAGTTATCTTTCTTCCTTGCTCATACTCTTCAACACAAATATCGCCACCAAAATATTCAATCATTCTTTCTGTATGATCTCTTGTAATCTTTTTTTCAATAACAGTAACTTTTTTTTTGGCTGTTAAAGCTGCAAGTAATATTGCAGATTTTACTTGTGCACTCGAAATAGGCATTTCATAAACATAGTCCTCTTTTATACTACCTGGATTAATTTGAATTGGAGGAGTTCCAGAATCTGCTGTTGAGATATCTGCTCCCATTAATGTTAATGGATCTGCAACTCTTCTCATTGGACGCTTAATTAAAGATTCATCTCCTGTTAATTTAGCTTTTAATCCTAGGCCAGATATAAATCCTGATAAAAGCCTTATCCCTGTGCCTGAATTACAAGATCAATAAGATCATCAATGCTCTTAAAGGCTTCAGCGGAAGTTGATACATTTACATTTGTATCTGATATCTCAATTTTAGCACCTATTTGATTTAAAGCATTTGCTGTAGATATGGGATCATTACCATTAAGAAAACCTGAAATTTTTATATCAGCATTAATTAATGATGCAATCATAACAATGCGTTGAGAAATTGACTTGTCCCCAGGGCAAATGATTTCACCATTAAGATTGGCAGAATTGTTAGCTAAAAAGTTCAAAATGAATTTTGTTTATATTGTTTTATTTTATTTATTAGTTCTTTTAACTCGTCTTTATCTGAAAATTTATTTTTAATTTCATCTAAACTATCCTTAAAAAGCTCTAGCGCTTCTATGATATTATTTTGGTTACTATTAAAAATATCTGACCACATCTCTGGATCTGAGCCCGCAATTCTTAAAAACTCTTTAAGACCCCCTGCTGCAAAATTATTAATATTGTTATCATCTTGATTCATGATCGAATGGAGCAAGGAAAAAGATATTAAGTGTGGCAAATGACTAGCAAAGGCCATAGCCTTGTCGTGGTCTTCAGGGTTCATTATGTAGGGAGTGCTTCCAAGAAGCTTCCAGAGATTCATTACAATTTGCAAATGCTTATCTGAAGCGCTAAATGGGTTTAAGACTATAGTTTTTTATTTTCATAAAGCTCATTGTTTGCTGCATTATATCCAGCCTTATCGGAGCCAGACATAGGATGAGATAGAACTAAATTACTAACATTATCAAAGTCATCAAGCATGTCACTCTTTGAGCTTGCTGTATCTGTAATAGTTATATCTGAATTTAATAGCCCAATTTCCTTAAAGTGTAAAAGTATCTTTTTAGTTGCCGATCCTGGAGTAGCTATAATAATTAAGTCAATTTCATTTTCATAAATTGAATTAAAGTCATCAAATATATTGATTTCTTCTTTAATAATGCCTTCATCCATAGCAATAGAAATTGGTGAAGAGTTTTGATCAAATGCAAAAATATTTAATTCATGATTACTTGCATGCAAGCTTTTAGCAATTGAGCCTCCAATTAATCCCAGCCCAATAATTAGAATATTATTCATTTGTTAGTGCCTTAATCTTCTCTAAAAAGTAATTATTTTCAGACTCAGTGCCAATCGTTACTCTTAAAAAATCAGGCATATCATATAATGATATTGGTCTAACAATCACTCCCAGCTTCATAAGCTCTATAAAAATAACCTCTGCATCAAAGTTACCTCTAAATGATATAAAGTTTCCTTGAGATGGAATGCATTCAAAGCCCAAATTAGTAAGCTTATTAAATACTCTTGATCTCTCAGATTTGTTTAGCTCGATACTTTTCAAAATATGGTCTTTATCATTTAAAGCATGGAAAGCAGCATCCTGGGCAAGAGAATTACTATTAAAGGGCTGACGAATTTTATTTAGAGTATTAATTAATTTACTTGCTCCAATCCCATACCCTATTCTTAGGCTTGCAAGACCCTGTATTTTTGAAAAAGTTTTTGTGATTAATAGATTATCAAATTCCTTCAATAGTTCATTTGGTTTTACGTAATCATCAGCATCCACATACTCAAAATACGCTAAATCCAAGATTACAAGAACTGAAGATGGCATCTCTCTCATCATATTAATAAAATCAGTGTGGTTGTTGTATGTTCCTGTTGGGTTATTGGGGTTCGCAACAAAACAAACCCTGGTATTATCTTTTATATAACTCGGAAAGCTTTTTAAATCGTGACCCCAGTCTATTGTTGGAACTTCTATAATTTCTGAACCGCACGCTTGGGTAACAATTTTGTAAACTGCAAATGCATGCTTTGACATTACGGCGCTAGCATCTTTATTTAAGAATGCTCTGGAGGCTAATTCAAGTATTTCATTTGATCCATTGCCAACAATAATTTGATTTGTTTGAACATTTTCATTATCAGAAATTAATTTTTTTAATTTTGATGCATCTCCATCAGGATATAAGTGCAAATCCTTAGAAAAATTATTAATAGAGTCCAAAGCTTTAGGTGATGGTCCTAAAGGATTTTCATTAGATGCAAGTTTTACTACTCTCTCAGGCCTATATTCACTGACAACATCATCTATCGACCTTCCAGGCTCATAAGGATGGAGCTCATCTATTCCATGATTTAAAAAATCCAAGAGTTCTTTCATAAGAATTCAGGATATGATCCAAGCAACCTTACATATGCGCCTGAATCTTTAATTTTATTAATAACAATCTTTAATTTTCTATCAGATTGATGACCTTCACAATCTATAAAAAAGTCATGAGAATTTGCATTATCTCTTGAGGGGCGAGTCTCTATCTTGCTAAGGTTTATTTTCTTTTCATCAAATGGTGCCAGCACTCCAAGCAATGCTCCTGGATTGTTTTCAGTTTGGATAAGCATTGAGGTTTTATCGTTCCCGGTCTTGCTTACTTTTTCTCTGCCTATAACCAAGAATCTAGTTTTATTTTCTGAGTAATCTTGAATATTTTTTTTTATAACTTTTAATTTATATTTTGATACCGCCAGAGAATTAACAATACATAAAATATTTGAGTTTTGTTTTGCATATTTCGCAGCTTCAGCTGAACTAGACATCTCTAATCTTTTAATTGAACCAATGTTTCTATCAATCCATTTATTACATTGGCCGAGGGCTTGTGGATGCGATGCAATAGCGATAGCATTTTTAATATCTAGTTTTTTTGATGCAGCTAATTGGTGATTGATGTTCAAAAATATCTCTCCGCCAATATAAATATCTTTATTATCAGCCAAACAATTTAAAGTTGTGTTTATTACCCCTTCTGTAGAATTTTCTACAGGAACCACTCCTAAGTCTATTTCTTTATTAAGCACCTGATAAAAAACATCATCAATAGTTTGGTTAGAAATTCTATTGATTTTTGAGCCAAAATGATCAAGCACTGCTGCTTCAGAATGAGTGCCCTCAGGCCCCAGATAACCAACCTTAAGACCCTCTTCTAATGAGAGACAGGCAGATATCAATTCTTTATAAATAACTCTAATTCTTTCATCAGAAACAGGACCTTCATTAGATTTAAGAATATTACGAAGAATGGAAGATTCTCTTTCAGGTTTGTATAGAGTTTTTCCTGGATTGGTTTTATTTTTAATATCACCAACTTTTATAGCAATATTAGCTCTCTTTTGAATAAGCTTTAATATATCCTTATCTATCTTATCTATTCTATTTCTCAGTAAGTTTAGATCTTTTCCTGACATGATTTATCTATTCCTTTGCTCGAAGTCTTTCATAAAGTCAATTAATGCATGAATTCCTTCGATTGGCATTGCGTTATATATACTAGCTCTCATACCTCCAACAGATCTATGACCTTTTAAATTCAAAAGCCCAGAAGAAGCAGACTCTTCTAAGAATGCAGCATCATGAGAGGAATCTCTTAAGATAAATGGCACATTCATTATAGAACGATTATCTACTTTTACAGGGTTGTGATAATAATCTGATGAATCAATGTAATTATATAAAGTTGATGCTTTAAGGTTATTTTGTTCCTTGAAATAGTTAAGCCCACCAGATTTTTTAATCCATTGAAAAACTTTTCCTGCCATATACCATGCAAATGTAGGTGGTGTGTTTAGCATTGAGTCAGAAGCAGCATGTTTTGAAAACCTTAGAATATTTGGTAAGTCTTCGTTATCGTTATTCATGAAACTTTTTTCAATTATTGCAACTGTAAGTCCTGCAGGTCCAATATTTTTCTGAGCGCCAGCATATATCATTGAGAAACGAGAAACATCTATTGGTTCGCTTAGAATTACTGAAGACATGTCAGCAATTAAAGGTTGAGATATTTTAGGTGCTTGGTGAATAGCGACTCCATGAATTGTCTCATTTGGACAATAATGAACATAGGATGCATTTGATGAAAATTGCCATGAATCTGGATGGGGTGCATAGTTAAATGACCCATTGTCTTCAGATGAAGCAATTGTATTAACCTTAATAAGTTTTGATGCTTCTGCTATTGCTTTTTTTGACCAAGTTCCAGATAAAATGTAATCTGCTTCTTTAGTTTTATTGGCATAATTAAGTGGGATAGTCGCAAACTGTTGAGTTGCTCCTCCCTGGAGAAAAAGAACATCATGAGTTTCTGGGATTGATAAAATATCAATTAGATCATTTTTAGCATCGACTGCAACTTTGTCGTAAATGTTAGACCTATGACTCATTTCCATAATAGACATGCCAGAACCTCCCCATTCAAGGAGCTCATCTCTAACTTCAGTTAATACCTCTTCAGATATTACCGCAGGTCCGGCACAAAAATTCCATTTCCTCATTGATGATCATCCTCATCATCTTCTTTGGGAATGGTTACACATTCAATTAGCTTTCTCCCATCTTTTGGAGTAATTATTTTGACGCCCTGTGTATTTCTACTTAGTGTTGGTACTTGTTCAACAGAAGTTCTTATCATTGTTCCTTTATCACTAATCAACATAATTCCATCATCATCTTCAACTAGAGTTGATGAAACCATAACTCCATTTCTTTCACTTGTCTTCATTGAAATTACGCCTTGGCCGCCTCTATTATGAGAAGGAAAATCTTCAAGATTTGTTTTCTTGCCAAATCCATTTTCTGAAACGCATAGAATAGTTTTAGATGGATCTCCCAGCATAAGTGATATTAATTTCTCACCTTTTTTCAGCTTGATGCCTCTTACTCCTCTAGCTGTTCTTCCCATTGGCCTAACATGAGATTCGGAGAATCTAATTAATTTACCAGATGAAGAAGCAAGAAGTATTTCATCTTCACCTGATGTTATTGCAGTTCCAATTAGCACATCATCATCATCTAAGTTAATAGCTTTGATACCTGATTTATATTTCTTAGCAAACAAACTCAGATTAGTCTTCTTTGTTGTTCCTTTTCTAGTTGCCATGAAAATATATTTATCATCCGAAAATTCATCGACTGGGAGTATTTCACTAACTGATTCATCATCATCTAAATTCAACATATTCACTAGCGGCCTGCCCTTAGAAATCCTAGATGCTACTGGTATCTCATAGACTTTTAACCAAAAAACCTTACCTTTTGTGGTGAAACATAAAATTTGAACATGGCTGCTTAATACATAAAGATTTTGAATTAAGTCTTCTTCTTTAACACTTGCAGCAGCTTTGCCCTGTCCACCTCGTCTTTGTTCCCTATATTCATCTAGCGGTTGCGTTTTTGCATATCCACTTCTTGAAACAGTTAAGACTCTAGTTTCTTCAGGAATTAAGTCTTCGTTAGTAATTCCTCTTCTTGTATCATTTATTAGTGTTTTCCTTTCATCACCAAAAGTGGTTTTTATCTGATTAAGTTCATCAATAATTAAAGCTTGAAGTGTTGCTTTATCATCTAGGATTTTTTGTAATTCTCAAAATTTTTAGTAATGATATCATTAAACTCATTATTTAAATTATCTTGTTCTAGTCCTGTAAGTCTTCCAAGTCTTAATTCCAATATTGCTTTTGCCTGAAGATGTGAGAGCTTATATTTTTTTCCTTTGATTCCAACATCTTTTGGAAGACCTTTAGGCTTACATGCATCTTCACCAACTTTTTTAAGAATTGCGTGAAGTGGTCCAGCATCCCATTGTTTTTTACATAAAGCCTCAGCTGCAACTTTTGGGTCTTTAGATTTTTTAATGATAGAGATAACTTCATCTATGTTTGCAATAGAAACCATTAAACCTCAACAATGTGACCTCTTTCTTTTGCTTTTTTTAGATCAAATTTTGTTCTTTTTAAT
Organism: Gammaproteobacteria bacterium; assembly: GCA_038141865.1. Classification (GTDB taxonomy): domain Bacteria; phylum Pseudomonadota; class Gammaproteobacteria; order Magnimaribacterales; family D2472; genus CAJQGY01. The sequence continues at coordinate 17,304 of JAYQIX010000001.1, forward strand.
AATTACATCTTTTCTATGCTCTATAAACGCTTCTAGAATTTCTTTTAAATTTACTTCTTTAGGCTGACCTTGAGATAAAACAGTCAGATTTATCCCAAAGGATTGCTCAAGCTGAGTTTGTGCAAATAAATTATTTTCTAAAACTTCTACTGAATCACCTTTTCTTACTTCAATTACAACTCTTAAGCCATCTTTATCAGACTCATCCCTGATTTCTGTAATCCCTTCAATTTTTTTGTCTTTGACTAACTCAGCAATTTTTTCAAGCATACGAGCTTTGTTAACCATGAAAGGAATTTCGTTAATAATTAATGATTGCTTGCCAGACTTATCTTCTTCGATGGATGTATTTGAGCGAATATGAATAATTCCTCTTCCAGTTTTATAAGCCTCATATATTCCTGCCCTACCATCAATAGTCCCTCCAGTAGGAAAGTCTGGTCCAGGTATATCTTTAATCAGCTCATCAATTGAAAGCTTTGGATTTTCAATCAAATTTATGCAGCCAGTAATTACTTCTGTAAGATTGTGTGGAGGTATGTTTGTGGCCATTCCAACAGCAATACCTGATGAGCCATTAATTAATAAATTTGGAATTTTTGTAGGCAATACATCTGGTATGTGTTCGCTTCCATCATAGTTAGGAGAGAAAGATACTGTATCTTTTTCAAGATCTCCAAGCATTTGATCGGTAATTTTAGCCATGCGAACTTCCGTGTATCTCATAGCTGCTGGAGGATCTCCATCTATTGAGCCAAAATTACCTTGACCTTCAACCAATGTATATCTTAATGAAAAGTCTTGAGCCATTCTTACCATGGCATCATAAACAGCTGAATCACCATGAGGATGATATTTACCAATAACATCACCCACAACTCTGGCAGACTTTTTATAAGGTTTGTTGTATGAATTTTTTAGATCATACATGGCGAAAAGAATTCTTCTGTGAACTGGTTTTAGACCATCTCTTATATCTGGAAGCGCTCTCCCATGAATTACACTTAACGCATAACTTAAATATGACTGCTTGAGTTCATCTTCAATATTTACTGAAATAATTTCTTTAGCAAAATCGCTCATTTTTTGGCCTAAATAGTAGTAATAAATAACTTAATTAATTAAGTTAATTTTATCACGAATATATTGATTTTATGCGAATTTATTCAGGCTTATAGTAGTCAATTCTCTCTATATCTTCTTCAGTAACCTCTTGACCATATTGAATCTCAATTAAATGGCATGGATGATCAAAAGGATTTGTAATTTGATGCCATTCTCCGACATTTGCTAAGTATTTATCAAATTTATTTAGTGTTATATTTTCTCTATTATCTGGATCACTTTTACTGAAATTTACTACACACTTGCCTTTGCTTACGAGCCAAATTTCACTCCTCTTATTATGACGCTGAAAGCTCATTCCCTGACCAGGAGATACAATTAATTCTTTTACTTTTACATCATCATCTTTAAACAAATTATAATAACTGCCCCAAACTCTCTCTTCTTGAAAATACTTCCATTTTTTTAAAATCCACGAAGAAGAATTTCTTTTATCATCTCCACCAACTCCAAATACAAACTCTATTTGAGATACTGCCATTTCTGGAATATTATCTTTATTTCTATCGCCTCCATTAGCAAATATTATTTCTGAGCTTGGATATAGATTTTTTATATTTTCTAATGCATTGATAGCACTACCGAATTCGTCATCTTCAAACCCTATTACATCATCAACAAAATAAAGATTCTCGATAATTGTTTTTCTTTCATTAAATGGCATAAAAAACTTATCTTTCTTTTTTTGCAACCATGCGTCGCTGTTCAAAGCAACAATTAATTTATCGCCAAGTTTTTTTGCAGATTTTAAATAAGATATATGTCCAGAATGTATTGGATCAAATCCGCCACTTACAATAACAATTTTCATTAGAAATTTTTTTATTTATAAGTATAGATCAAGTTATATTGAATTGATTATGTAGAAACAAAAAATCAATCTTTAAATTCTGAAACAACTCCGCCAATTGATTCTTTTGCATCACCAAATAACATTCTTGTATTTTGCTTAAAGAAAAGTGGGTTCTGAACACCTGCAAAGCCAGATGACATTGATCTTTTGAGCACGAATACAGTCTTAGCGTTGTGAACCTCTATGATTGGCATGCCGTAAATTGGGCTTCCGGGTTCCTCGGTCGCTGAAGGATTAACTACATCATTTGCACCAATAACAACGGCTACATCAACTGAATCCATGGTTGGGATTTACATCCTCAGGTTCTGCTAAAACATCATAAGAAACATTTGCTTCTGCAAGAAGAACATTCATGTGTCCTGGCATTCTTCCTGCAACAGGGTGAATACCATACCTAACCTCTGTTCCATTTTCTTCAAGCAATTCTCCTAGCTCCCTTACGACGTGTTGAGCTTGAGCAACCGCCATTCCATAACCTGGGACAATTAATACTGAACTAGCATTCTCTAAAATTAAAAATGCGTCAGAGACATTAATAGGATTAACTTCACCTTGCTCTTCAGAACCTTTGGATGTTGATGAGCTTGCATAACCTACAAATAAAATATTACTAATAGATCTATTCATGGCTTTAGCCATAATTATTGTAAGGATCAAACCGCTTGCCCCAACAAGTGAGCCAGCAACTATAAGAACATTATTTAGCAATAAAAGTCCTGCTAGCGCAGCCGCAATACCTGAAAATGAGTTTAACAATGAGATTACAACAGGCATATCTCCCCCACCAATTGGAAGAACAAAACCAATACCAGCCATTAATGTCAAAACCAAAAATACTGAGAAAAAATTAGTACCAAGTAAATTTATAAAGGCGGGAACAAATGATGCAATTAGAAAAAATAAGGAGATGTAAAATATAGTTGTAAATAATTTAGTGACAAAAGAAGTTTTTGCTATATTTATCTTCTCAGCAAGTTTTCCATAAGCTACCAAACTGCCAGAAAATGTTACCCCACCAATATAGATTGTTATAAGAATTAGTGCGTATTGAAATATTGGTATGTTTATCCCGGAGTTATATTCAGACCATGCTATTAGGAAGGTAGCAAGTCCTCCAAAACCATTAAACAAAGCTACCATTTCTGGTATTGAAGTCATCTTTACTTTCAAAGCAATTAGCGAACCTACTATAGCTCCAAGACCTATACCAGCTATAAGAATTAAGGGGTTTGTAACATTTATAAAAGTGACTAGAACAGCTACAAGCATTGCAAGTGCAGATAAGAAGTTACCTTTGACTGCAGTGTCTTCTTTCCCTAGCATTTTTATGCCTGATATAAAAAGAATAGACGAAATTATATAAACTATATTTTGTAATATTGATATATCCATTATTTCTTCTTAAACATTTTAAGCATTCTATTTGTGACTAAATATCCACCAAAGACATTAATTGAGGCAAAGGTTACTGCAAGGAAAGCTAAGACTGTTTGAAGCTGATTATCAACTGATAGAAGTAATGCACCCACTAAAGCAATCCCAGAAATAGCATTAGCTCCAGACATTAATGGAGTATGAAGAGTGCTTGGGACTTTAGATATAAGTTCAAGACCAAGATAAATTGATAATATCAGAACAAATCCTAACAAAATATATATTTCCATTAACTAAACCTCTCATTAAGTATTCTGCCATTATGAACAAGCACGCTACTTTTGATAATCTCATCTTCGAAATCAAAATTTATTACGGCTGAGTCAGTATCATAAAAATCAGTTATCCAATGATTAAAATTATTTGATAGAGCAAGTGATGCGTGAGAAGAAACTCTTGAAGATAAATTGGAAATACCTATTATTTTAACCCCATTTTTAATTACAATTTCGTCTTGAATTGAGCCCTCAACATTACCTCCAGACTCAACAGCCATATCAAAAATAACACTTCCTGGCTGCATTTTAGATATTGTATTATTATCGATAATCTTAGGAGCTGGTCTTCCAAAGAGCTGTGCAGTAGTTATGACAACATCAGACCTTTCACACACCTTAGACTGAAGATCCTTTTGTTTTTGAATTTGTTCTGGGGTTAATTCATTTGCATAACCTTGTTCATTTTGTCCTGTTTCGCCTAGGTCTATTTTTACGAATTTTGCTCCAAGTGACTGTACTTGCTCTTCCACAACATCCCTAGTATCAAAAGCTTCAACCCTTGCTCCCAATCTTTTAGCTGTTGCAATTGCTTGAAGCCCTGCAACACCAACGCCAATTACAAAAACTCTAGCTGGTTTAAGAGTCCCAGCAGCTGTCATCATCATTGGTAAACCTTTAGAAAGATGTTTAGCAGACTCGATGACTGCGGAATACCCTGCAAGATTTGCCTGAGAGCTTAGAACATCCATTTTTTGAGCTCTTGTGATTCTTGGGATAAACTCCATACTCACCAGATTTATACTTTTTTCCTTGCATTTATTGATATGTTCTTGACTATTAAACGGATTAACCATCCCAAGAATTGTGGACCCAGTTTTGACCTTTGATAGATCTTCTTCAGTTAAAGGTTGAAGAGTAATAATTAAATCAGCTTGAGATAGACAAGCCTCCCTTGTTTCTGACTTTAGGCCATTGCTTTCAAATTGAGAGTCATTTGTATAAATACCATCACCGATCCCTTTCTCAAATAAGATAGTTGTATTAAGCAATACAAGAGATTGAATTGTCTCAATATGAATCGGAGATCTCTTGTCAGAGGGCTCTGAGGATTTTAATGCTGCTATTATCAATTTATATTAAATAAAATTACCTTGTAGTGAAGTAAATAATAAGTATATTTAAAAGTCAATTGAAAATAGAAATCCTTTTATTTCAAGCTTTTTTTTGTTTTTAAATGTAGTTTTACTACACAAACAATAAATTTAAAGTTAATTAAAATATTAGAAAAAATATTGTTAAACTGTGCATATGAATGTAGATGAAAATGAGATAGCTAAGTTTGCCGAGCTTGCTGATAAGTGGTGGGATAAAGAAGGTGATTTTAAGCCATTGCATAAAATAAATCCTCTGCGTGCAAACTATATTGACAGTATTGCATCTGTGGAAGCCAAAACTTTTCTTGATGTTGGGTGTGGTGGTGGAATTCTTGCTGAGGCTATTTATGATAGAGGCGCAGAAGTTACTGGAATTGATGCTGCTGGGCCAGGAATAAATGCAGCAAAAATTCATGCAAGCAAATCTTCAAAAGATATCAAATATATTGAAGGTACTGCAGAAAGCTTTTATGCAGAAAATAATGAGAGATTTGATATTGTTTCCTGTCTTGAAGTGCTAGAACATGTTCCAGATCCTAAAGAACTAATAAATGTTTGCGTGAAGCTTTTAAAGCCAGGTGGGGATTTATTTTTGTCTACAATTAATAAAAATCCAAGGTCTTGGATTACAGCAATTGTTGGTGCTGAATATGTATTTAATATCCTTCCGAAAGGAACCCATGAATATAATAAATTTATTAAGCCATCCACTTTAGCATCATATATAAGGGATGCTAATGCTGAATTAAAAGATACAAAAGGAATGTTCTATAATCCGCTTACCCATAATGCTAGCTTAAATAATGATTTAGGCGTTAACTATATAGTTCATGCAAAAAAACCCTCTAACTAATATAAAGCTTTTTCTATTCGATCTTGATGGAACTTTGATTGATACGGCTCCTGATTTTTTAACTTCACTTAATAATGTTCTTGCAGAAAATAATCGTGATTTAGTTCATTTAGACGATATAAGGCAATTTATATCTGATGGCAGTGGTAAGTTAGTTGAGGTGGGGTTTGGAATAGATAGTGATCATGAAAAATTTAATGAGCTTAAGTCAGCTCTCTTAACAGAATATAAAAAAAATTTAACTTGCTTATCTAAATTATTCGATGGGGTTAAGGAATTAATTGATTTTCTCAATAAAAAAAATATTGTTTATGGCATTGTGACCAATAAACCCTTTGAATATGCTAAACCGATAATTGAATTTTTTGATGAGTTCAGGGATTGTAAAATTCTTATTTGTCCAGATCATGTAAGAAAAGCAAAACCAGATCCTGAGGGTATAAATTTAGCTTGTAGCAATCTCGATATTAGTCCAAAGCTTGCATGTTATGTTGGTGATCATGATGTAGATATTGCTGCTGGATTAGCAGCAAATGTTCCTGTCTTTGCATGTGAATATGGCTATGGGTCCTTTAAAAAACTATCTCAATCAAACGAAATAAGAGTTAAAGATCCAAGAGAAATAATTCAATTAATAGAAGAAAGCAATGAATAATTTAATTAATAGAAATATCTTAGTCACAGGATCAAATAAAGGAATTGGCAAAGAGCTTGCGATCGGGCTGGGTTCTCAAGGGGCAAATATTATTTTGCTAGGAAGAAACTCTACTGGTCTTGAAGAGGTCTATGATGTGATACAAAAAAGCAAAAACACCTCTCCAATGATAATAGAGTGTGACTTAGAAAATTTAGATGAAAAACAAGGAAATGAAATAAACAACTTAATTCTTGAGTCATATGGACATTTAGATGCAGTTATCAACAACGCATCCATTATAGGCAAGATGTCTTCCTTATCAGACTACGATCTTAAAACTTGGAATAGTGTTTTAAATGTAAATTTAACAGCATCTTTTCTATTAACAAAATCGTTATTACCGGCTTTATCAGGCTCTAAAATACCTAGAATCATATTCACCTCATCTGGAGTTGCTTTAACAGGGAGGGCTTTCTGGGGAGCTTATGCTATTTCAAAGGCTGCAACAAAATCAATGGCAGAAATATTTAAAGAAGAATTAGAAGGAACATCTAATATAAAAGTATTTAATTTTGATCCTGGAGCAACTAGAACCTCAATGAGGGCATTTGCATACCCGGCTGAAGATCCATCAAAACTTAAGGAACCCTCAGAACTCTTGAGGTGTTATGAATGGTTGTTGTCAGATGAAAGCAAAGATGCAAATGATCTTTACTTTACATTTAATTCATTTGATTAATTTCATTCCTGCCCATAAGTATAAGCAAAAATAAGTCCTGTAAGGTTTATATAATGATTGGATGTGGTTTAAGTCCTGTTCTTTAAAAAAGTGCATAGCACTTTTCTTTATTGCCAAATCTTCCGGAAGCCATATATCTTCATCGCCAATATAAAACATTCTAATTATATTTAGCGTCCAAGGTCCTATGCCCTTAATGCAGAGAAAAATATCCTCTAACTCATTTATGGAACAATTTCTTAAATATTTTTTTGAAATTTTTCTTTTAGAAAAAGAATTAAATATCCCCCAAACATATTCTTGTTTCATTTGAGAAAGACCTATATCTTTTAACTCAGATTTCTTAAGTGTTCTTTTATTCACAATTGGTTTAACTTTTTTCCATGTAGCATCTGCAGCTTTTACTGAAACTTGTTGGCCAATAACTGTTCTAATAATAAATAGTTTTAGTGATGTTTTCTCATTCATTCGTGAGCTCAGATCTGGAGGTTTGAATGAATTTAAATGAGATAAAAACTCAATATGGTGACTTGATCTTGCTATACGAATACAGTGTTTTAAAGCCTTCTTATCTCTTTCTTCCATATTGTGAAAGCTCGGAAATTTCTTTCTCTGTTAGAAGTTTTGTTTGACCTTTTCCTAATGTGGATGGAAGAAATATTGGTCCGAATCTTGTTCTTTTTAATCTACTAACTTCCATATCAAAGTAATTGAATATTTTTCTAACTTCTCTATTTTTGCCACTTATTAAACAGACTGAGAACCACTGATTTGAACCTGTTTTTTCGCCTTCAACAATATCTGTAAATTTATACCTACTTCCATCTATATTGATACCTTCCAACATCTTTTCTTTAGTAGCTTGAGTAAATTCACCTCTTGCTCTTACAAGATACTCCTTATCAACTTGATAGGATGGATGCATGCATTTGTTTGCAAAATTACCATTATTTGTAAAAAGCATTAGTCCAGAGGTATTAATATCTAATCTTCCAATTGATATCCAGTTTCTTTGGCTGCCTTCTTTTGGCAAATAGTCAAAAGTTATTGGGATTTTTTTCTCTCTAGCATTAGATGAAAGAACACCTTCAGGTTTATTTAGTATTATTACCTTTAGCTCTTCTTTGCTAGATTCAATAACTTTAGCATCATACTCAACCTCGTCCTTTTCAGATACAGAGGTGCCAATTTTTGCTACCTCACCATTTACTTTTACAAGTCCTTCTTTGATAAGTGATTCACAATGGCGTCTTGATCCTATTCCTGACTTTGCAAGAAATTTTTGCAGCCTTTCTGCCATACTAAATTAAACTACTTCAGATAAAAGTTCTTCGTTATTGTGCTCAACCGGCTCAGGAAGCTCTGGCAAGGAAGAAATGCTTTTCATGTTAAAGTCATCTAGAAACTGTTTAGTTGTGACATATAAGGCTGGCCTACCAGGAACATCTCTAAAACCAGAAACTTTAATCCATTCTCTTTCCAAAAGGGATCTTATACTAGAAGTACTTACATGAACTCCTCTTATATCCTCTATATCACCTCTAGTAACAGGTTGCTTGTATGCAATAATTGATATTGTTTCCATTAGAGCTTTTGAAATTCTTGGAGCTTTTTCATTCCATAAACTTGATAAACATGGAGAATAGCTTTCTTTAATTTGAAGTCTATAGCCTGATGATACTTCTTTTATTTCAAGCGAAGTATTTTGATATCTCTCTTCGATTAAATTGATTGATTTTTTTATTGACGCTAAGTCTTCACTAATTCCACTATTGTCAAGAAGTGATCTAATTTCTGATAACCTTAATGGCCTCCCAGCGCCAAAAAGAAGTGCTTCTATGGTATTTACTACTTCATTGTTCATTTCTAAATCTCCCTTTTGATTTTAGAAAAATTTCATTTGATTCATTTTGTATCAATTCAAGATGGCCGTCTTTGGCAAGTTCAAGTGAGGCAAGTAAAGTAACGACAACTCCCTGTCTTCCCTCTGACTTCTTGAGAGTCTTAGAAAAGCTAATAATATTTCTTTTAGAAAGAATATCTAGAATGATTTGAATCCTTTCTTGAGTTGAAAGCTCTTCGAAGTCTATGAGATGGTCTGATTTTAAATCTGGTCTACTTATGACTTCAAAAAATACATCTCTTAAATCCTCAGGTTTTAAGTCTAGGGATGGAATTTCTGTTTTAATTTTAGGTAATGCTGAAGATGCAATAAAAAAATCTCGATCAACCCTTGGCAAAGCTGCAAGGTTCTCGGATGCTGTTTTGTATCTTTGATATTCTTGCAATCTTTTAATAAGAGCTAATTTAGGATCATCCTCTTCTTCCTCATTCTCTTCTCTAGGAAGCATCATTCTTGATTTTATTTCGGCTAAAGTAGCAGCCATAACTAAATATTCAGCAGCAAGCTCAAATTTTAAAATATCCATTAGTTCAATATATTGAATATATTGCTCAGTTATTTCAGCGACATCGAGCTCTAAGATATTTATATTTTCTTTTTTAATAAGATACAAAAGCAGATCCATAGGACCTGAGAATGATTCTAGACATAGCTCAAGTGCATTTGGAGGTATAAATAAATCATCAGGGAGGGTTTCGTATGGCTGACCCATTACCATTGGAATTTCTAACTGTGTTTGCGTGCTATTTATCATAGTAAACACTACATAGTGTAAGGTTAAGACATTATTAATACAACATATTGTGTCTATATAAAATATTAAATATTGGCGCTTTGGAACACCTTTTTTTTAAAGTAAAAAAATAATTTTATTTTTTTTAACTTTGTATATTATTTTTTTATCATTCATTTAATATGGACTAGTAAATTTTATAAAACTCAAACATGAACTACTTAACTGACAACACCAGAATAATCGATAGGCAAAAAGTTCCTGCTCCTTATGAATTGGTCAATAAGCATCCAATCAATGATGAAATATCTAAATTAGTGTATGGAACTAGAAATGAGATTAGCCAAATACTTCATAACAAAGATGATAGGCTTCTTGTGGTTTCTGGTCCTTGCTCAATTCATGATACTGAAAGCGCACTTGAATATGCTTCATGGTTGAAAACTCAAAGTGATAAATATAAAGATAACTTACTAATTGTAATGAGAGTTTATTTTGAAAAACCAAGAACTACAGTTGGCTGGAAGGGTTTAATTAATGATCCAGATCTTGATGGTAGTTATAAAATTTCTAAAGGTGTAGAAATGGCAAGAAAGCTCTTAATTGATATTGCTGGCCTAGATATGCCAGCGGGCACTGAATTTCTAGATCCAATTTCGCCTCAATATGTAACAGATCTAATTTCATGGGGTGCTATAGGAGCAAGAACTGCTGAGAGTCAAATTCATAGAGAGTTAGCATCAGGACTTTCTTGTCCGATAGGAATAAAAAATGGAACAAATGGAAGCTTAAAAGCAGCTATAGATGGTATTCAGGCTGCTAATCACTCTCACGTATTCCTTGGTGCAACAAAAGAAGCAGAAATTGCTATGCTAAAAACTGCTGGTAATAGTGATGCTCATATAATTCTAAGGGGTGGTAAAAGCCCAAACTATGATGAGGATTCAATTAATCAAACATTAACTGCTCTTAAGGAAGCAGAAGTAAATGAATCAATAATGGTGGATGCAAGCCATGGTAATAGTCAAAAAAAGTTTAAAGAACAAATTAATGTAATCAAAAATATTGGTGATCAAATTTCTTCTGGAAACCATAATTTGAAAGGAGTTATGATCGAAAGTCACATTAATGAAGGAAATCAAAGCATTTCTTCTAATTTAAAATACGGCCAAAGTATCACTGATGCATGCATTAATTTAGATGATACTCGCAAATGTTTAGAAATTTTAAATAGCTCTGTTTTAGACAGAAGAGAGAAATAATTTTCATATGTCAGATGACAAAATATCCTTTTCAAAGGAGGTTGCTGAAACCCTATCAATTGAGAGTGCTATTATTCTTCAAAAAACTAAAGAAAATAAATATAAGAATATAAGTTCTAAAGATAAATTAATCACAGCATTAAAAAATGAGCTGTCTTTTATAGATGATTCTGTGATAAAAAATAGTATTAATGAGTTAGCTAGATTCAAATTATTAGATAATGATTTGACTGAAAAAAAAACTGCGTCATCTAACTTAAAACTTCCAAGAGCAAGTAATTTTGAAAAAAATATTTTTACAGATAAATGGAAGCCCTCTGATGAAGCGATAGAAGTTCTCAGAATGGGATCTGTGAATAATAATTTTATTGAAAGTAAACTAGCAGAATTCAAAATTTATTGGCTTGAAAGAGGACAACAAAGAAATAACTGGAATAGCACATTTATTGATTACATTAGACGTGAATGGGCTAAAGAAAATAACTCTAACAAAAATTTACCTTTCCCAATAACAAAAGACTGGTTACCAAGCGAGGATGTATTTGAAATTCTTGCTCTTTCTGAGATCTCAAAGGAAACTGCGATAAGCTACCTTGCAGAGTTTATATTATACTGGACTGATAATGGTGCAGCTTTCAACACATGGAACTCTAAATTTATCGATCATGTTAAAAGAAGACACCTAATTAAAGATAAAGATCAAAATGAAAAAAGCAAAAACCATTCTGAACCAGGGTCTTTCCAAAAAGAGTTTGATGAAAGAAGAAAGGATAAATCTTGGGCAGAGGAACTTAACTTTGAATAAAAAAGATTTTATCGATGCAATAGATGCTTTGTTTTTAAAGCTTGAGCTTGCATATCATTATCAATTTTATAAGGTTTTTGGGACTGATCAAAGGTTGTCTGAGGGCAAAAAATTGTGGGCCTCCAGCCTAAAAAAGTTTAGTGCTCAAGTAATTCTTGATGCAACTGATTCAGTGGTTGAAAGCCAGCCCTATCTCCCAACACTTACTGATCTTATTAAAGCTTGCAATGATATATCTTCAATCGATGGATTTCCCTCTGTTGAAGAGGCGTATATTGAAGCTCGTAAATCATACTCTCCAAGACAAGAATACAAATGGTCACATCCCATTGTTTATTTTTCTGGAAAAAAGATAGGTTGGAATCTTATGGATGAAAAAGACTCCAAAGAACTTTTTCATGCTTTCTCAAAAATATATTCAAAACTAAAAGAGGATGCTTTGTCAGGATCTGATTTTTCATTACCAAAATTAAAAAATGATGAAGAGAATCTCACACCATTGAACTCAACCTTACTTGAAAAGTTGAGGAAAAAGCACAATATATAGACCATGAACAAAAATATAAGAATTTCTTTAGCAATTTTTATAATTGCTCTTTTAACCCTGCTTTCTGGGCAATTTGAGGAAGAAAAAAAGGCTACGGTTATTAAAAAAGAACTCTTCACGGTTGCAACATCAATAAGCACTGCGGTCGCATATCAGCCCTTGATTAAATTAAAATCAACAACCATTTCAGAGACTAGAGTTGAGGTAAAAGCGAAAACATCAGGTGAGGTTGTAAGAATAGGCTCTAGACAAGGTGACTTTATTCAAAAAGATTCAGTTTTGTGCAGTCTTGGAATAGTAGAATTAAATAGAACTGAAGTGAAAGCACCCTTTTCAGGTTATATAGAAAAAATTGTTAAGCCGGGAAACTTTCTAGAGAGAGGTCAAATTTGTGCGACCATAATACAATTAAATCCAATAACATTTGTAGCTGAAGTTCCTGAGTCCGACATTAATAAAGTTAACGAAGGACAGCAAGTGGTTCTTAACTTGATAACTGGCGAAACTATTGAAGGCAAACTTACTTTTGTTTCAAAAAGCGCTTCTAGCCTAACTAGGACATTTAAAGTAGAAGCAGAAATTGAAAATAAAAATGGTTTAATAAGAGATGGGATCACCTCTGAAATGATAATAAAGACATCTAAAATCAAAGCTCATAAAATTACACCCTCAGTGCTAATGTTAAATGATAAGGGTATTCTTGGTATTAAGGTTATAAGAGACCTAGAGATTGTTAAATTTTTACCTGTAACTATTTTAGAAGATTCTGAGGATGGGATCTGGGTTACAGGCATCCCAAATCAAATTCAATTAATCACTCAAGGGCAAGGATTTGTTGAAGATGATCAAAAGGTGTTAGTCAGTAATTCATGACATCATTAGTTGACTTTGCTCTTAACAAAGCTAAAACAACATTAACGATAGCGTTTTTAGTTGTAATAGCTGGAACCTTTGCAAGGCAGGAAATACCTATATCTGCCTCTCCAAATGTCCAGTTACCTTTTTTATCAATATCTGTTTATCTTGATGGAGCATCTCCTGCGGATACATCACGACTAATAGCAAAACCATTAGAAAATAGATTAAAAACTGTTCCTGGATTAAAAAATATCTCATCAACTAGCTCTTTGAGTTACTCAAGAGTATTCACAGAGTTTGAAGTCGGTTATGACATGGAGAAAGCTCTTGTAGATGTTAAGCAGGCGGTTGAAGAAACTAAATTTGAACTGCCTAAAGAAGCCGAAGATCCCATAGTTAGTGAATATAACGAGTCTAGTTTTCCAGTAATGAATATAAGTATTGTTGGAGCAAGCTCAATTAGACAAAAAGTTTTCTACTCAAGAGAGCTTAAAGATAGAATTGAGTCCCTTGAGGAAATACTCCAAGCTGAAATGGCTGGTGCACCTGATGAAGTTTTGGAAGGAGTCTTCAGTAAATCAAAATTAGAATCTTATGGAGTAACTTTATCTGATATCTATTATTCAGTTGCGAATAATAATCTCATTATTCCTGGAGGTACTCAGGATACAGGTAAGGGAAGTTTTAATATCGAAGTGCCAAGCGTAATTGAATCAGCCCAAGATGTTTACTCGATCCCTATTAAAGTGACAAAAGACGCAATAGTTACTTTGGGAGATGTTGCTGATATCAGAAGAACTTTTAAAGACTATTCATCATATGCAAGAGTGAATGGAGAGGATGCTGTAACTTTGGAGATAATTCTCAGAGAAGGCGCAAACGCAATAGACGCATCATCTAAAATTAATTCAATTTTAAAAGAATTTGAGAGCACTCTTCCACCTAATCTGAGAGTTGTAATTACGGATGATGACTCTGTTTATTCTAGAGAAATGGTGAAGGAGCTAAACGGTAACATAATTACTGCTGTTGTTTTAATTATGATATTGATAATTGCTAGTCTAGGCCCAAGAGTCTCAATGTTAGTTGGGCTATCAATTCCATTCTGTTTCTTGCTTACATACCTTGCTATATATGCTATGGGTGGTGAAGTTAGTTTTCTTGTAATGATGGGACTGCTTTTAGGAATGGGCATGTTAATTGATGGAGCTATCGTCATAACAGAATATGCAGATAAAAAGATTGCTGGAGGAATGTCTAGATATGAAGGATATAAAGCAGCTTCTAAAAGAATGTTTTATCCAATACTAGCATCCACTGGAACTACTATGGCGGCTTTCATACCAGTTATGCTATGGCCTGGCTTTACTGGTGAATTTATGAAACAGCTTCCAATAACTGTTTTTTTAGTTCTAGTTGCTTCTTTATTCTATTCATTATTAGTAATACCTGTTTTAGGTTCTTTATTTGGCCAAAAACAATCTGCCCTTCATATAAATACTAAAGATGAGTCTTCTTTTTTTGTAAGGCTTGGAGAAAAGTATGCAACTTTGGCTTATAAATTTGTTAAGAATCCATTTGAAACTGTTCTTTGGGTTTTTACCGTCCTTGCCTTAATAATTTTTACTTATACAAATTTTGGCAAAGGAACTGTTTATTTTGCAATTGTTGATCCTGTTCAAGCTGAAGTAACAATTAGAGCTAGAGGAAATTTTTCAGCTCTTGAATCAAAAGAAATTATAAAAAGTGTTGAAGAAAAATTTCTTGAGATTGACGAGCTGAGTAGTGTTTATCTTAGAGCGGGTTCAAATTGGTGGAATCGAGGCGCTGACAAAGTTGGTAGTGGCTTTATTGAAGTTGCTCCTCCCTATGAAAGATCGATATCTGGATTAGAGGTCATGGAGCTTGTTACAAACTCCACAAAAGATATTCCAGGAATAATTGTTGAGACAAAACCGGTTCTTGGAGGTCCATCTTTTGACTCACCAATAGAGCTTGCAATATATGCAAACACAGAAGATTTGGTTAATGATGCTGCGAACAAGATAGAAAAATATCTTACTGAAAATATTCCGGGTTTAATAAATATCTCTTCAACAAAAGCATATCCTTCTGTTGAATGGAGTGTTGAGGTTGATAAACAAAAAGCTGCGCAACTAGGTGTTAATATCGGAGATGTTGGTGCTTTAGTTCAAATGCTAACAAATGGATTTAAGGTTGGAGAATACAGACCAGATGATTCAAAAGATGAGGTTGAGATTAGGGCAAGATTCCCTGAAGCAGACAGAACTTTAACTGGTATAAAAGATTTAAATGTAACAACTAGGCAAGGGTTGGTTCCAGTGAGTTCATTTATTTCAGTTGTTCCTAAAGAAAATAGGCAAACTGTTTCTAGAAGAAATGGACGTTATTACCATAGGATATCTGCTGGTACTGAAGATGAATCAGAGGTAGCTGCAAAGATAGCTGAAATTCAAACCTGGATAGATACAAAACCACTAAATTCAAATGTTGAGTTGAGTTTCGAAGGTATGCAGGAAGAAACTGAAGAAGTTAATACATTTATGGTTGGAGCCGGCATTGCAGCAGTATTTATTATGCTAATTATGCTTTTAACTCAATTTAATAGTTTTTATCAATCAATTATTATCCTTACCTCTGTCACTATATCTATAGTTGGTGTCATGCTTGGATTGCTTATAACAAATAGCCCCTTCAGTACAACTATGACTGGATTATCAATTGTTACGTTGGCTGGAATAGTAGTAAATAACAATATTGTTCTTATTGATACCTTTAATAAATTAAAAGATGAGTCACCTCATTTGAAGAAATCTAATTTAATAGTAGAGGCATGCAAACAAAGACTTAGGCCGATATTACTTACCTCATTAACAACCATATTTGGCTTACTGCCGCTTGCTATGGGTGTTAGTGTTGATTTGGTAGGTAGAGAGATTTTAATAGGAAGCAGGATCGTCGACTGGTGGTCTAATTTAGCTATTTCTATTGTATTTGGTCTTGGCTTTAGTACCTTTGTAACCCTAATACTTACACCAGCTGTTTTGGCACTACCCTATGGAATTAGAAATGACTTTAAGAAATATGTTAAAGCCAGAGATTAATCTATTACAATAAAGTATGACTAATAAAAAAGAAGAAATTAATTTTGAATCTGCCTTAACTGAGCTTGAGAAAATTGTGCTCAAACTTGAAGATGATAGTATTAATCTAGAAGAGTCTGTTCAGTCATTTGAGGCTGGTATTGAGCTTGTAAAACAATGCCAAAAGCAATTAAAAGAAGCTGAACTTAAAGTTAATAAACTTCTTGATGATGGATCATTAGAAGAGTCTGAAAAAACCTAAGGAAGAAATGCTAAAAGATTTTCTTCAGTTTGTTGAAACTAAGGTTAGTTTAAATACAGAAAATCTTATTGGTAACTCAAATGAAATTGAGAAATCAATGGCTCATACCTCCCTTGCATCAAGTAAAATGATAAGAGCTGCTTTGTTGATAGCATCAGGCAAGCTTAATGAAAGCATACATGAATCAAGCTTAATAACACTCGCCTCTGCAGTAGAAATGATGCACAGCTACTCTCTTATTCATGATGACCTGCCTTGCATGGATGATGATGATTTTAGAAGATCTAAGCCTGCAAATCATATAGTTTTTGGGGAAGCTAATGCTGTGCTTGCGGGTGATGCCCTTCAAGCTCTTGCATTTGAAACAATTGCAAATGATAAGCATCTATCTAATGAACAAAAAATAAAAAGTATAAAAATTTTATCTTCAGCATGCGGGAAAAATGGGATGATTTATGGCCAGCATCTTGATATAGAAAATGAACAAAACCCAGATCTTGATCTAATTGAATTAGACAATATACACTACTTGAAAACAGGAAGATTAATTGAGAGCTCAATTTTCTTAGGTCAGGTAGGCTCTAACTTATCAGAAATAGATTCTAAGAGATTGAATATATTTAGTGCGAATATTGGTTTAGCATTTCAGATAAAAGATGATGTTTTAGATGTAACTGGCTCATCAGAAACATTAGGTAAAAGTTCCATGTCTGATAAGAAAAATAATAAGTCCACTTATGTAAATATTGTTGGTGTTGATAACTCGATCAATAGATACAATTCTTTAGTTAAAGATGCAATTATTGTTCTTGATAAAATATCATTTAATAGCAAATCTCATAATTACCTAAAAGATTTAGCAGAATATATTATTAAAAGAGAAAAATAACATTGAAGATTTTTAAGAAAATACCGGATAAAAAACCTGTTACACATCTTCTTGATAAGATTGATGTTCCAGCTGATTATAGATCCTTCTCAATACAAGAATTAGAGCTACTTTCTGATGAACTTAGGGAATTTCTATTGTACTCGGTTGGTCAGAGTGGAGGACATTTAGGTGGAGGCCTGGGTGTTGTTGAGCTTACTGTTGCACTTCACTATATATATAACACTCCTGAAGATAACTTAATTTGGGATGTTGGGCATCAGGCCTACCCCCACAAAATACTTACTGGAAGAAAAAATCAAATTGAAACTATTAGACAAAAAAATGGATTAGCTCCTTTTCCCAATATATCTGAAAGTAAATATGATGCTTTTGGTGTTGGGCATTCAAGCACCTCTATATCAGCAGCCCTGGGAATGGCTTTAGGTTCTGAAAATAATCAAAGAACTGTTGCGGTAATTGGAGATGGTGCAATGACTGCTGGCATGGCTTTTGAGGCTTTAAGCCATGCAGGTCATGAAAAGCCAAATATGCTGGTCATCCTAAATGATAATGATATGTCTATATCTGAGAATGTGGGAGGCTTATCTAATTATTTCTCAAGAATATGGGCATCTAAAATATATAAAGGCATTAAAAAAGGTGGTGCTAGTGTTTTAAAACCATTACCCCAAGCATATCACTTAGCTAGAAAAGTTGAGACTCAAATGAAAGCAATGGTAGCACCTGGCTCAATTTTTGAAGAATTAGGTTTTAATTATATCGGTCCAATTGATGGCCATAATATAAAAGAACTTATCGAAGTAATTGGGAATTTAAAAGAATTTGAAGGACCACAGTTTCTCCATGTAATCACAAAAAAAGGTGCTGGTTTAGATCCAGCTGAGGCTGATCGTGTAGGCTTTCATGCTATTGGAAAGATTAAGAGCATTAAATCTGAATCTATTAAATCGCCTAAATATCAAGATATTTTTGGAGACTGGATTGTTGATATGGCAGCAGCTGATGAAAATTTAGTAGCCATAACTCCTGCAATGAGGGAGGGATCTGGATTAGTAAAATTCAGTAAGGTCTATCCAGAAAGATATTTTGATGTTGCTATAGCTGAGCAACATTCAGTAACTTTTGCTGCTGGGCTTTCAATAAAAAACAAAAAGCCAGTTGTGGCTATATATTCAACATTTCTTCAAAGGGCATATGACCAATTAATACACGATGTGGCTGTTCAAAATTTAGATGTGACATTTGCATTAGATCGCTCTGGTCTTGTGGGCGAGGATGGGCCAACTCACTCTGGGAATTATGACATTTCCTATCTAAGATGCGTTCCAAATATGATAATCATGGCTCCATCTGACGAGAATGAGACTAGAAAACTTTTAACAACAGGATATCTATATAACGGTCCAGCGGCTGTGAGATACCCAAGAGGCACTGGGCCAAATGCTTATGTAGAGAAAGAGCTATCTCCTATAGAAATTGGTAAGGCAAGAGTTATTAAAGATACTGGATCTAAAACAGTTTTTTTAAATTTTGGAGCATTATTAGGGGAAGCAATTATTGTTTCAGATGAGCTAAACATAACATTAATTGATATGAGATTCGTCAAGCCTTTGGATGAAGATCTATTGAAAGAATATTTAAGTGATGCTGATTTATTTATTTCTCTCGAAGATGGGGCTGTGATGGGTGGCGCAGGAAGTTCTGTACAGGAATTCTGTGCTGATAATTCTATAAACATTCAATCAAAACTATTTGGGATTCCAGATAAGTTTATTGATCATGCTTCTAGAAAAGAAATGATCGAGGAAGTAGGATTGGTCTCTAAGAAAATACTAGAGTCATTAAAATAATTGTTATGGCTGCTGCAAATGCACCAGCAACTACATCATCTAAGACTATTCCAAGTCCACCTTTAATATTTTTATCTAAATAAGAAATTGGGAAAGGTTTTAAAATATCAAAAAACCTAAATAAAATAAAAGCTGCTATTACAAAAATGACTCTCTCGTTTTGTGTGGTGTAATGTATTGCCGGATATGCAGCTATCCACATCCCAGCAAGCTCATCTATAACAATTGCTGGATGATCTTTTTTGACAAGTGTGGAAGAAACCTTATCGCATAACCAAATAGAGTAAATAGTCATGGCAATGACAAGTCCAGCCATATTTGGAAAGTAATGAGATGCAAGAATAAACAAAAATAAAGAAACTAAAGAACCCCAAGTTCCAGGAGCATGTTTTGCATTTCCCACTCCACCAAGGGTTGCTATAAAATGTGAAGGTTTTTTCAGGTTTGGAAAGCTACTCATTGAAAATGTTTAAATCCCTTAATTGATACATCATAACCTTTTTCAGAGATTAGTTTTATAGATTTATTATTTGTGACCTTACCTATCTTAATGAAGTTGCCTTCATATTTATCTTCGGGAATAGTAAAACACAAATCATAATCATCGCCTGCATTAATATCCTCAATATCAGTTGTGAATGGGATATTATCTAAATAAATATGAGCTCCTACATTTGAATTATCTAAAATATGCTTTAGATCGACTAAAAGACCATCTGAAGTATCAATACAAGAAGTTGCAATTTCTGATATAGACTCGCCAATGTTGAACTTAGGTTTTGGTCTTAAATAGTTTGTTATATTTTCTGAACTTTTAATACCAGATTGAAATTCTTCTAAACCTTTCTTTGCACTACCTACCGGAGCTGAAATACAAATGATATCTCCATCGCTAGCACCATTTCTTTTTAGAATTTTATTATTATATGGAACACCGTACACCACTACATTAATGTTTAGACTTCCTCTGACAAAATCTCCACCAACTAGGGGTATTTCATACTCATCAGCAATTTCTGTTACACCCATTACAAAGTCCTGATACCAATTCTTATCGCTAACTAAATTTGATATAGAAAGACTAAACCCTATTGGCTTACATCCCATTGCCGCTATATCACTAAGAGCAACAGCAATTGATCTATAGGCTACTTGCGATGGTTTAATCTCTTTTGGAAAATGAATACCTTCTATTGATGAATCAACTGAAGTAAGTATTGGTTTGTTAGAATCAAATACGGCACAATCGTCACCTGAAGGGACAATTATGCCATTTTTATTTTGGTAGTTAGAGCCAATATTTTTAAAAAGCTCTATTAGCTCAAATTCTGATGCCAATGATTAACTTGGGTACCTTTCAAATAAACCTGAGGCCCCCATTCCACCACCAACACACATGGTTACAACACCAAATTGTGCATCTCTTCTAACAAGCTCTCTTGTTAAATGACCCACACATCTTGAACCAGTCATCCCAAATGGATGCCCAATAGATATAGAGCCCCCATTAACATTTAATTTATCCATAGGTATACCAAGCTTATCTCTACAGTAAGCAACCTGAACAGCAAAAGCCTCATTAAGCTCCCAAAGATCTATATCATCCATACCCATTCCATAATTATTAAGCAGTTTTGGAACTGAATACACTGGACCTATTCCCATCTCATCAGGCTCACATCCCATTGTTGTAAAGCCTCTAAAATACGCAATTGGTTTCAACCCTAATTCAAGTGCCTTTTCCTCAGACATAATTAAATTAACTGATGCTCCATCAGATAATTGCGAGGAATTTCCAGCTGTAACGCTTCCATTTTCAGGATCAAATACAGGTTTTAAGCCTGCCAAACCCTCTAATGTAGTAGTAGGTCTATTACACTCATCCTTATCAACTGTTACATCAACTTCTTTTGATTCCCCTGTCTCTTTGTTCATAAGAAGCATCTTTGTTTCCATGGGCACAATTTCATCATCATATAGACCAGCCTCCTGTACAGCAGCTGTTCTCATTTGGCTTTCAAATGCTAACTCATCTTGTGTTTCTCTAGATACTCCATATCTTTTAGCAACCACTTCAGCTGTCATACCCATTGGATAATATATGCCTGGACTTTGTTCAGCTAATTTTTCATTAACAAAATTATCCATATTCATTTTCATCATGGATATAGTTTCAGCTCCTCCAGCTATGATGGTGTCATAACACCCAGCCATAATTTGGCCTGCAGCCATTGATATTGATTGAAGTCCAGAAGAACAGTATCTATTAATAGTTGTGCCTCCAGTTGTCATCGTAAGATTTGATAGTACCGCAGCATTTCTTGCGACATTATGACCTTGTGCACCTTCAGGATTTCCACAACCCATAATAATGTCTTCAACTGCTTCTGGCGGAAGATTTGGATTTCTTTCCAAAAGTGCATTAATAATATGTGCCAGCATATCGTCTGGTCTTGTCATATTAAATCCACCCCTATGAGATTTAGCTAAACCTGTTCTCACGCTGTCAACTATAACAACATTTTTCATAATTTCTCCATGGTAAAAAATTTACAAGATTATTCTAATCTATCCTCATCACTTCTGAAAGCCTTATACCAACTTGGGATTAGATCTATGTCAAATTCCTCAGCTTTTTTAAGAATATATGGGATAGTTATAGGGCTAAAAGGCAGTACAACCAAAACCCCTAGTCCAACGCTTTTGAAAACTTGACTTAATTGTTGATTTGCATAATCTAAATCGCTCTGTGTGGCCTTACCTTCGATGTACTTAACATAAATATCTAACATCTTTCTATTTTCATCAGACTCAACTAGGAAACTTTCCTTTAATTTGAGAAGATAATTTTTGTATTTTTTTTGAGTTCATAATGTAATTAATATTATGCTACATTTCTTATATGAAAAAATCAGAAAAAGCATCATTAATCTCAAAAATTCTTGATCGACACTATCCTAGAACACCCATACCACTTGATCATACGGATCATTTTACTCTTCTAGTAGCAGTTCTTCTCTCAGCACAATGCACTGACGAAAGGGTGAATACAGTTACTCCAGTTTTATTTAAGAAAGCTAAAAATCCTAAAGAAATGTCAAAGCTATCTGAACAACAAATTTATAAAATCATAAAGCCCTGTGGCCTTGGGCCAAAAAAATCTAAAGCTATTAAAAATCTGTCAAAGATCCTTGTAGAAGAATATGACTCTAAAATTCCATGTGATATTGATAAGTTAGAAAAACTCCCAGGAGTTGGTCATAAAACAGCTTCTGTGGTTATAAGCCAAGGATTTGGAATCCCTGCTTTTCCAGTTGATACCCATATTCATAGACTTGCTCAGAGATGGGGATTAACAAGCGGAAAAAATGTTGTAATTACTGAAAGGGACTTAAAAAAAATCTTCCCAGAAGAAAACTGGAATAAATTACATCTTCAAATAATTTTTTGGGGAAGAGAATTTTGTACTGCCAGAAGCTGTTTTGCACTTGAATGTGAGATATGTAGGGCTTGTAATCCCAAAAGAGTGAGGCGTTTTCTCCACAAGCAGCCATAGATGATTTAAAATATATACTTTCAAAACCCAATGGAGCATAAAATTGTTTAACAAGATCAAAAATAGTCTTTTTGGTAATAAATCTAATTCTAAATCTGATTCAATATTTTCAAATACTCAAGATATTGAATCATATGACAGTGAATTATGGCTTTCTTTGAAACAAGAATCTCAAAGACAGGAAGATCATATTGAACTTATTGCATCCGAAAACTATGCAAGCAATAGAATTCTTGAGGCTCAGGGCTCATTGCTTACCAATAAATATGCCGAAGGGTATCCATCTAAAAGATATTATGGTGGTTGTGAGTTTGTAGATATCGCTGAAGATCTTGCAATTGAGAGAGCAAAAGAATTATTTGGAGCTGCATACGCAAATGTTCAACCTCACTCGGGATCATCTGCAAATGCTGCCGCATTTTTAGCTCTTCTGGAACCAAATGATGTGATTTTAGGAATGAGTTTGGATCATGGCGGTCATTTAACTCACGGCGCTAAGGTTAATTTCTCTGGAAGAAACTACATTAGTTATCAATATGGACTTCACCCTGAAACACATGATATAGATTATGATCAGGTCCTTCAGATGGCTAAGGAGCACAATCCTAAGCTTATTATTGCTGGATTTTCTGCATTTTCTGGAGTCATTGATTGGGCAAAATTTAGAGAAATTGCTGATGAAGTTGGAGCATACTTATTGGTTGATATGGCTCATGTATCAGGTCTTGTTGCTGCTGGATTATACCCCTCCCCAGTCCCATATGCAGATGTAGTAACTTCCACAACTCATAAAACTTTAAGAGGCCCTAGGTCTGGAATTATTCTCGCCAAAGAAAATGAGGCTATTCACAAAAAATTAAACTCAGCTGTTTTTCCTGGATCTCAGGGAGGCCCATTGATGCATGTTATTGCAGCAAAAGCCGTATGTTTTAAAGAAGCCTTAGACCCTGAATTTAAAAAGTACATACAAGATGTGATTGATAATGCAAAATTAATGAGTAAAACAATAATGTCTAGAGGCATTGATATTGTTACCGGTGGCACTGAAAATCATATTATTTTAGTTGATCTTAGAAGCAAAAATATAACTGGGAAGGATCTAGAGAAAGCCTTAGGAAATATAAATATAACTGTCAACAAAAATTCAGTTCCAAATGATCCCAAATCTCCTTTTGTAACTTCAGGTATAAGATTGGGAACTCCAGCAATTACAACAAGGGGTTTTAAAGCAAAAGAAGTGGAATTAATAAGTAATTGGATTTGTGATGTGATTTTGAATATGGATGATGAGACAAAGCTTAAAGAGATTAAATCAAAAGTTAATGATTTATGTAGTAAATATCCAGTCTATAATCTATAGATGCATTGTCCTTTTTGCCAAGCCGAAGATACTAAAGTTATAGACTCTCGTCTTGTAGCAGACGGTTCTCAAACAAGGAGGCGAAGATCTTGTGAGGTATGTCAGTCCAGATTTACAACTTTTGAAACAGCTGATCTTGCGTTACCAAAAGTCATAAAAAGTGATGGTGAAAGACAGCCATTTGATGGTTCTAAATTAAAGAAAGGTATGCTCAGAGCATTGGAGAAGAGACCTTTGTCTACAGAAGAAATTGATTCATGTTTTAGCAAGATTCTTTATGAAATAAGAACTTGCGGCGAGCGTGAAATTAAATCTTTAAGAATTGGTGAAATAATGATGGATGCCCTTAAAGAAGTTGATAAGGTTGCTTACGTTCGCTTTGCATCTGTTTATAGAGACTTTCAGGATATTAAAGATTTTTCTGCAGAAATTCATTCTTTAAATAAAGAAAAGCCAAAGAAAAAGAAATAAAAAATGCAAGATTCGTATTATATGAATGAAGCTATTAAGCTTGCGCTTAAAGGTTCAATCTATACCCATCCAAACCCTAAAGTTGGTTGCATTATCGTAAAAAATAATCAAATTATTGGTAAAGGTTATCATGAATACTTTGGGGGAGATCATGCAGAGGTTAATGCTGTTAAATATTGCCTCAAAAAATTTAAGAAAGATAAAGGCCTTAAGCTTTTAAAAGGCTCAACAGCATACATAACTTTGGAGCCATGCTCAATTTCATCTAAGACCCCCCCCCGTACTGAAACAATTATCAAATATGGCATTAAAAAAATTTTTTGCGCTTCCTTAGATCCAAATAAGTCTATTAATGGAAGAGGTGTAAAAATATTAAGAAAGAATAATGTAGATGTTAAAGTTGGGTTACTTAAAAATGAAGCAAAAAGTATAAATGAAGAATTCTTTTTTAGACACACTAAAGGACGACCATTTGTAAGAATGAAGATAGCGCAAACGCTTGATGGAAAAATTGCTTTAAATTCCGGTGAAAGTAAATGGATAACATCAAAGAATTCTAGAGAAGATGTTCAGTATTTAAGGGCTGAATCAGATGCAATATTGGTTGGTTCTGGAACAGTAAAAAAAGACAATCCGAGACTTAATGTAAGAGATATTAAAATTAACAAAGATAAATTTAGGCAGCCAAAGAAAATTATTTTAGGCAATGTGAGCACTAGATCTAAATTAAATCTATCAATTTTAAAAGGAGAATCAGAAAAAATAATCTTTTCAAACAATCTGTCTTCAATTGAAGACTCAAAAATTAAATATCGCAAATTAAGCAAGTCAAAAACTATTGAGTCACTTTTGAAAGAGTTAGCAAAATTTGAAATTAATTCACTTTTAGTTGAGGGCGGCTCAGAAGTATTCTCATCATTTATTAATAAAAATATGGTTGATGAATTAGTTATTTACATATCACCAAAAATTTTAGGCAAAGATGCAATTAGCGCTCTAAATATAAAATCTCCTAAAATTTTAAAAAATGCTGCTAACTTTAAAATTATAGAAACAGTTCCTATGAAAGAGGATATTAAGATTATAATGCGTAGAATTTAATAACTTGAAAGAATGGAATTTAATACTGTAGAAGAGCTTATAAATGATATTGCTGAGGGCAAAATGGTAATTTTGCTTGATGATGAAGATCGAGAAAATGAAGGAGACTTGGTTTGTGCCGCTGAGCTTGTAAGTCCTGATATTGTTAACTTTATGGCATCGAAAGGTAAAGGTCTCATTTGTCTAACTCTCACTTCTGATAAATGTGCTCATTTAGATCTTCCAATGATGACAGAAAAAAACAAAGCTAATCATGGCACAGCTTTTACTGTATCTATTGAGGCTGCAAGTGGGATAACTACTGGAATATCAGCCGCGGATAGATCACACACTATAAAAACAGCGGTTGCAAAAAATTCAAAATCTAACGACATTGTTCAGCCAGGCCATATCTTTCCATTAAAAGCCATGGACGGAGGCGTACTTAATAGAGCTGGACACACAGAAGCAGCATGTGACTTGTCAAAACTTGCAGGACTTGAGCCAGCAGGCGTTATCTGTGAAATTATGAATGATGATGGAACTATGGCAAGAAGAGATGATCTTATGCAATTTGCTCAAGAACATGAATTAAAAATTGGATCGATTGCTGATTTGATTCAATATCGTGCAGTCAAAGAAAAATCAGTTAAAAAAGAATACGAAAGGACAGTTGAAATAAGGGGAAATACTTTTAATTTAACTGCATGGAGAGATAGTATATTTGATAATCTTCATATCTCTTTTGCTAAGGGCGACATTCATAGCAATAAGGCACCTCTTGTAAGAGTTCATGCTCCCAATTTAGTTCATGATTTAATTGGGATAAATGAATTTGGTTCTAGGCTATCATTTGAAGATGCTATAGATAGAATTGCTGAAGAAGATTCAGGCATCCTTTTGTTGATTGGCAATCAAGAAAGCCCTGATCAACTCCTTGGAAATCTAAAGGGATCAAAAGAAAAATGGGTTCCAGATACTAGAGTTTCAGGAGTTGGGTCTCAAATCTTAAGAGAGCTGGGATTATCAAAAATAAGATTGCTTGCTGCACCTCTTAAATACCCTTCCCTTTCAGGATTCGATTTAGAAGTTATAGGATTTGAAAAATGAAAATAGAAAATGGGTTTAAATTTGAAAAATTATCCAAATCGGTCATGAAAAAAAATATTTGTATAGTTGCAAGTAAATGGAATGACGATATTGTTTCATCAATGATTAAAGAGTCTCTATCGTATATGAAAGAGGTAGGGATAAAAAATATTAATATAGTAAGAGTCCCAGGCGCATGGGAAATACCATATGCAGTCCTTAAATCAATTCATAATGGTGCTGAGGGAATTATTGCATTTGGCTCAATTATTAAAGGTAAAACTCCTCACTTTGAATTAATTGCTAATACAACTGCAGATGCTCTTATGAAATTATCTATAGAAAATTCAATACCCATTGTGAATGGCATTCTTGCTACAAATAATATAGAACAGGCCTTTGAAAGATCATCTGTTGAAAAGCTGAATAAAGGAAAAGAAATTACTCAATCTCTATTAGAAATAATGGAGTTGTAATTGAAAAATTTAGCGAAATATAAAAAAATTATTAAAACTCGTGAATATTTAGTTCAGGCAATCTATCAGTTTTTATTTAATTGCCAGAACACAGACGATATTATCGTTCAGTTTAAAGATGAGCACCGTAATAAAAATGTTGATTTTGCATATTTTGAAAAATCTCTAACATCAGTAGAAAAAAATAATAAATCTATTCAAAATTCAATTAAAGATCTTGGTCTAAAAGAAACTGATTTAGAGCTTATAGATAAGTCTATTATGTACTTTGCAATAAATGAAATTATAAATGGTGAGCTTGATGGACCCCTAATCATAGATGAATCGCTTAGGCTTTCAAAAAAATTCTCTAACCCCGAATCGTATAAGTTTATAAATACTTATTTAGACAAATTTTTAAATAGCAAATAAAATCAGATACCTTATCTAGTAATTGTTTGATCTCTTGAAGGCCCTGTTGAAATAATACTAATTTTTGTTTCAACAAATTTTTCTATAAATTCAATATAAGATTTTGCATTTATTGGAAGGTTATTAAATTCAGTTACTCCTTCTGTTTTATCATTCCATCCTGAAAAGGTTTTGTAAATTGGATTTCATTATCATATTTAATGCAAACTTGAATTTCTTCAAATGTATCAAAAACATCTAATTTTGTTAGGCAAAGATCAGTTACAGAATTTGTAAAAACAGCTTTTTTAATGCAACTAAATCTAACCAGCCACATCTTCTTGGTCTTCCTGTTGTTGCTCCAAATTCATGACCATTTTTTGCTAACATTTCACCATTATCATCAAATAGTTCTGTAATAAATGGGCCTTCTCCAACTCTTGTTGTATAGGCTTTTGTGATACCGATGATTTTATTTATATATTTTGGGCCAATACCCAAACCTGTTGAAACTCCTCCAGCAGTAGTGCTTGAAGATGTAACAAATGGATAAGTTCCTTGATCAATATCTAACAAAGTTCCTTGGGCACCTTCAAATAAGATTGTTTTATCAGATTTCGATCCAATCAATTAAAGCTTTTGAGTATCACAACAAAAATTATCATAGAGATGCTTGTAAGAGAAAACTTCATCAACGACTTGTTGCACAGATATCGAGTCTTCATCATGCATTTTGTTTAAAACTTTATTATGGTAAGTCACTAATTTCTCAAGCTTGATCTTTAAATTAGCTTCATCAGAAAAATCACCCAACCTTATAGCACGCCTTGCAATCTTGTCTTCATAAGCTGGTCCAATACCTCTTCCAGTTGTTCCTATAGATTCTTTTTTGTCCCTGACTTTATCAAGTTTTATATGAGTTGGGAGAATTAGGCAACATGATGAGCTTATAAAAAATCTATTATCAAATGAAATACCAGCTTCTTTAAGCTCATTTATTTCTTTGCTCTAGGGCTTCTAAAGAGAGAACAACACCATTTCCAATAACGCAATTGATATTAGGATGGAGTATTCCTGATGGAGTTAAATGGAGAACTGTTTGCTCTCCATTTACTTTGATTGTGTGACCTGCATTATGTCCGCCTTGAAACCTACATACGGCATGAGTATCTTCGCTTAATGCATCTACTATTTTGCCCTTACCTTCATCTCCCCATTGAAGACCCAGTATTAATGTATTTTTGGACATTTACTTTTTTATGGCTGACTTTGTTTATTTAAATATTTAAAAAATTCAGATTCAGAATCAATCAGCATTACATCAGATTTATTTTGAAAAGTTTCTGTATAAGCCTTCAAGCTTCTTGTAAATTCATAAAATTCTGGATCTACAGAATATGCTTTTGCATATATTGCAGTTGCCTCTGCATCACCCTCACCTCTTAGTTGCTCAGATTTTTTATAGGCTTCTGCTAAGATAACAACTTTATCTTTATCAGCAATAGCTCTAATCTCTCTTGCAATTTCCTTGCCTTCAGACCTTAACTCTTCAGCTAATCTATTTCTTTCAGTCCTCATTCTTTCATATACGGAATTACTTAAATTTGAGGGAAGATCTATCCTCTTTACCCTAAAGTCTATTATCTCAACACCAAGATCAACAACTGAATCATTTAACTGATTCAACATTGTGCTCATTAGCTCATCTCTTTCACCAGAAACAACTTCTTTTACAGTCCTTTTACCAAACTGGTTTTTAAGAATAAATTCTGATCTTTGACCTAGCAAACTATTGAGACTATTAAAACTTCCATTATTTGCTTTATAAAATGTAAGAACATCTGAAATGCGATATTTTATAAAAGAATCTACAAGCAAATATTTACTTTCAACTGTCAAAATTCTATCAGGAGCCTCATCAAGTGTTTGTATTCTTGCATCATACTTTTTAACTTCTTGAACAATAGGCAATTTAAAAGAAAAACCGACGTCAATATCAGTTCTAACAGCTTCACCAAATTGAAATACTATTGCTCTTTCTTTTTCATCTACGATAAAAAAACTATTGAATGCAATTCCAACTATAAGTGCTGCGAATACTAGTAAATATGAACTCTTATTCATCATCAACTCTCCTTAAATTAATTCTAGAATTTTCTTGTTTCTTGTTCTCTTCCATAATTTTATCTAAGGGCAGATATAATAAATTATTACCTCCCTCAACATCGACCATAACCTTAGTAGAGTTAGATAGCACTGATTGAAGTGCATCCAGATATAATCTATCTCTGGTGACTTCGGGAGCTTTGCTATATTCTTCAAGCAGGTTTGTAAATCTTGCAACCTCACCTTCTGCATTAGCAACTACTTCTAATTTATAACCCTCTGCTTGTCTAATCCTAGCTTGTGCTTGACCCCTTGCCTCAGGAACTATTGATAAAGCGTACCTTTCAGCTTCGTTTTGAAGCCTCTCTTTATCCTCACGTGCAGCAACAACATCATCAAATGCATCTTTTACTGCTGATGGGGGATCAGTTTTTTCAATATTTACCTGCTGAACCAAAAGACCAGTTTGGTATGAATCTAGGTAGGTTTGTAATCTAGTTTGAACATCAAAAGCAATATTTTCTCTTCCTACAGTAAGAGTTTGATCAAGAGTATTGTCACCAACAACGTGCCTTAATGCACTTTCAATTGCGTTTCTTAGACTGCCTTCAGGGTCTTTAACATTCAATACAAAATCTTTTAGGTTGGCGATTCTATATTGAGCTGAAACAGTCACATCAACAATATTTTCATCTTTTGTAAGCATGCTGTTTGTTTGTGTATATCTTCTAGTCAAAGAAACATTTTCAATATATCTATCGTCAATTCCTGCAAGTCTAAAGTTCAGTCCTTCAGATTGCTCCTCATGAAATTTTCCTAATCTTAAGATAACTGCTCTTTCGGATGCATCAAGCTGATATATACACTGAGATGCATAAACAATTAAAAAAGCGAAGAATGCATAAAGAAATATTCTACTTGAAGACAGTTTATTTCCGCCGCCAGAGCCTGAGCCATTAGATGAAGTTGCTTTCTTTGCTCCTAGTACAGATGAAAATTTTTTTAAAAGATCATCAAAATCGGGAGCATCATTTTTACCACCCCATGGATCTTTGTCTTGATTATCCCAGTTCATATATTTACCTCAATATATTTATATTATAGTTAACTATTTATGGGCTTAAATATATATTTAAAGCCATCTATAAGAAATTCTTTATATTTTCTTTAATCTCTTCATCTGAGTTGATTTTAAACAAATTAAGATCTTCCCATGATCTAATCCATGTAATCTGTCTCTTTGCCAATTGTCTTGAAGCAAATAAAGCTCTATCAAACAACTCTTCTTTGTTTATATGATTATCTAAATAATCAAAAACTTGCTTATAATTTACAGCTGATAGGATTGGATGGTTTGATTCAATGCAATAATTTTTTTTTATGTCCTCAACCTCTTCTATTAAGCCTTCATTTAACATTGCTTCTAATCTATCTTTAATTCTTTTGTGTAATATTGTTCTATCTTCCTCATAGATAGCTATCTGCAAAATATCATACTTATTTTTTAAACTCTTCTTAGAGTTTTCATTTAGGTTTTCTGTCATTGACTTACCTGAGCTATTTATAACTTCCAATGCTCGTAAAATTCTTTTTTCATCGTTTGGCATAATTTTTTTTGCATATTCAGGATCAGTTTCCAAAAGAAGATTAAAAAGATAACCCGGTTTTGACAAACTCTCTTCTATAAGCTTTTCTCTATACAAATCATTTCTTGCAGGCATTTCATTTATGCCATCTAACAAAGACTTAAAGTACATCATCGAGCCACCAACAAAAAATGGCGTCTTATTTCTAGAGTGAATTTCTTCAATTAATTTATAAGAATCACTACAGAATTCTGCAACGGAATAGATTTCATTTAAGGTTTTATTATTGACTAAAAAATGAGGGTATTTCTCTAAGATGCTGTTTGATGGTTTTGCTGAGCCAATATCAGCATCTTTATAAACCATTACAGAATCAACGCTAATTATTTCTAAATCAAAGCTTTTTGAAAGTTTTATAGCTAAATCTGTTTTTCCTGATGCAGTAGGACCTAACAGGAAAACGACTTTTTTTTGATTAGCTTTTTTAATAATTGAATTTTACAGAGCGTCTTCGTCTGTCTCACCCGTTCTTATTCGAACTACTTCTTCAATAGGCGATATGAATATTTTGCCATCTCCAATTTTTCCTGAGGCTGCTGCTTCAATTATTGCGCCTTTTACAGACTCAACTATGTCATCAGATACAGCTATCTCTAATTTAATTTTAGGAAGAAAATCTATAGTGTATTCTGCACCACGATAAAGCTCAGTATGACCTTTCTGCCTCCCAAAACCTTTAACCTCGGTCATTGTCATTCCAGAAACTCCGATCTTCTCTAATGCAGATCTTACTTCTTCAACCTTGAAAGGTTTTATGATTGCTGTGACTAATTTCAAAATATACCCCTTTTAATTTAGAAAACTTAAAATCTTTCTTGCTTGCAAGTCTGATGACCCTTTGTTTTCTTTAACAACTTCTAATGCGTTAATTTTTCCATGCTGATCATTGTCAGTCAATATGCTTTTTAAAGATAGCTCTATCTCTTTATCACTTGAGGCCTGAATACATGCATTTCGTAATAAAAATGACTCTAATATATCTGTAAAATTATACATATGCTCACCCACAACAAATGGACATCCAGATGCAGCAGGCTCAATTATATTGTGCCCTCCTGTATCGCCTAACATGCTACCACCAATAAAAGCTGCATCTGCTTTAGCATATAAATCAGCCAAGATACCAATAGCATTTATAACTATTACCTCGTTATCTCCAAATTCCAACACGCTGTTATTTTGTAATGAATAGTTAACTCCTTCTTTGGTAAGAATTCGTTCTATTTCGGTATGTCTTTCTGGATGCCTTGGAACAATAACTAATCTTAGATTAGTTATCACTAGTTTAAGATTTTTATATATTTCGATTAATCTTTCATCCTCACCTCTGTGAGTACTTGCAAATAACAAAATTTTATCTTTTTCTGTTTCATTAACTCTATTACCAAGTTCTTCATTGAGCTCATGAGAGTCAAACTTTACTGAAGATGCAATTTTTAATTGCTCAATATTTGCTCCAAGTTCAAAAAATCTTTTAGCTTGATTTTCACTTTGTACAAAAATAAAAGAGAATTTTTGAAGTGTAGTATTAACCAAAGCTTTGAACCTTGAATAACTTTTGAAAGATCTCTGAGACATTCTGCCATTACATAAAATAATAGGGATGTCTTTTTTAAAAGAGCAATGAACCATTGAAGGCCATATCTCTGTTTCAAAAATAACAATTACTGATGGCATAAACGATTTAATTGCCCTATTCATAAAAGCTAGGTTATCCCATGGTGCATAATAAATTTTTAAATCATCTCCATAAATCTTTCTAGCATGTCGTAATCCAGTTGGCGTTGTGACTGTCAGTATTACATCAGCATTTTCCAAGAGCCTATTGACTATTTTTTCGGATGCTATAACTTCTCCAAGGCTAACAGCATGAAACCAAATGACTTGTTTCTTGGAAGAATTAACTTTATAAATGCCAAACCTGTGAGATAAGTTAAGCCTGTAATCCTTATCTTTGATGCTTTTATATAAAATTCTGCCGACAGCTACCGGAAGTAAAATAAGAATTAAAATGTTATAAAAAAGAAGTCTCATTATGACAATCATTAGCTACATTAATGTAATAATACATTCTAATATCATATGAAAAACATTTTTTTATCACTTCTAGTTTTCTTTTGGAGAGCAATTGCATTGCTACCAAGATCTTTACAGTTAAAAATTTCACCTTTAATAACCAAATTCATAAGCATTTTTTTGCAAAAAAGGAATCGTATTAGCAAAAAAAATATTGATGCCTGTTTTTATGATCTAGATGATATTGAAAGAAGGAGTTTAATTAAAAACAATATTAACAATTCGGGGTTAGTGATGTTTGATACTGCTATTTCATGGTTTTGGAGTGATGCAAGAATAAATAAAGAGATTAAATATAAAATTAGGGGACTGAAGCAACTTAAAAATGAACAAAACAAAGGTAACGGAATCCTTCTATTTTTTAAGCATTCTTTACATTTAGAACTTGATGCAAGAATTTTGGGTATGAATGTAGCTATATATGGAGTTGAGAGAACGCATAACTCAAAATTCTTTGATGCAATTCAGAGCAAAGGTCGCCTGAAAGGGGTCAAAGACTTATGCGATAAGAATAAGCCTTTAAAATTTATAAAATGGCTCCTGTCAGGTAAAACAGTTTTATATGCTACTGATCAAGACTATGGAATGAATGGGTCAGAGGTAGTTAACTTTTTTAACCTCCCAGCAGCAACTATATCTGCTCCTCATAAAATTATAAAAAAAACAAATTGTCAGACGTATTTTCTAAATAGCTTTATTGAAAATGATGAGTATATTATTGAGATCGAAAAAATTGAACTAAATATGAATTCAGATAAAGAAATGTCCTCTGATCTAAATAAAATTATAGAGAATAGTATCAAGAAACATCCCTCTGAATATTTATGGCAACATCGAAGATTTAAATCAACACTCGGCAAAGAGGATTTTTATAAATGATAATTAAAGATATTGAGAATATTAAGGGCTTCATGCCTTCGCATGAAGGAGAGGCATTATATAAATGGTCAAAAGAGTTTTCAAAGCTGGGTCCGATTATTGAAATTGGAACATATTGTGGCAAATCAACTATCTATCTTGGATTTGGAGCTAATGAAAATAATGAAGTTGTTTTCACAATCGATCATCATTCTGGATCCGAAGAACATCAATTAAAGGAAGAATATTTTGACCCTGAGGTATTTGATGTTCTGGAAAATAGAGTTAATACATTCCCTCTTTTCCTTAAAAATATTCAAAAATATAATCTTGATAATATTATTCCAATTGTTTCATCATCAAGAGCTGCAGCTAAGTCATGGGATACTTCTGCTGGGATGATATTTATAGATGGTGGTCATTCTTTAGAGTCAGCTTTTAATGATTACAATTGCTGGTCAAAATATGTAAAAAAAAATGGGGCTTTAGTTATCCATGATATCTATGAAGATCCTAGCGAAGGTGGGCAAGCTCCTTATGAGATATATAAAGAAGCTCTTAAGAATGATTTTATAGAGTATGACAGAGTTGATACTATAGTTTGCTTAAAAAGAATCTAATTGGTTTTTTAAAAATAAATCTGCTGCTGATGTGTAGCCAAATACTGCATCAGCTGCAAGCAGCATTGCAGCTGCTGTCCATGTTGGTTTCTCATTTGGCCAAAAGATTTTTTCTTTATATTGCCATCCCATATAGGGAATATTATTTTTATCAGATATTAAAGTCGACTCAAGCAAAATCTTTTTAGCCAAGTCTTTTTTATTTCCAATGACTAATGCAATTACAAACTCATTTGTTTCAGCAACTGTTATCCACGGCTCTTCTCTAACACATTTAATACCCAATCCATCTTCATAAAAATTATTGAGTGTTTGTTGAATAGCTTCCTCGATTTCATTCTTATTTAAGCAGCCTGAAATTACTGGGTAATATGAATCCATAGAGAAATTTGATCTATCTTTTTGTAAATCAAACAAACCTTTTGGATGCCTAAGTGCATTTGATAATAATTCATAGGCCATGATCCAGTCTGGATTTAGATCTAAGTTTAATATTTTCTCTATAGCGCTAGAGCACTCCAAACTTTTGAGAATAGAGCTAGATGCGGTAATTAAATAATCATTTTCAATGTCCCCCTTAGAGTCTATTGACCAAGGAATTGTTCCTTTTTGTGTTTGATGTTTAATAGAAAAGTTTGTGGCTTTTTTTAATGATGGCCACATTTCTTCTAGGAAATCTAAATCAGAAAAAGTCTTGTAATAATGAAGAAGTCCAACAGAAATATAAGATGAAAAATGAGTAGGCTTATTTATTTCTATTGGCTTCCCAGAGCTTGAGTATTTTGAGAACCAACTTCCATCTTCATTTTGATTTTCTTTAAGCCATCTAAAAGACTTTTTAGCTTCTTCTTGTTTAAAAATAAAATTTAGTGCAGTAATAGATTCTATAAAATCCCAAGGATCAAATGAGCCATCATCATTAGATGGTATTACTCCACTCTTTAGCTGCTGTTTTAAAACATAAATACCGATTGCATTATAAAAGTTTGCGCTTTTGATATTATTAGCATCCTTACTGATATTAATTTTTATTCTATCTTTCATTATTTCTTTTCAAAATAAATAGACAAACTTTTACCAAGAATTGGGTTAAATAACCTATCAATGAAATCAATAAGATAGGGCTTTTCAAGGATATGTTTTTCAAGAATTTTTTTATAAACTCCTATTAGCAAATTATTATCTTGGCTCTTCCAAAACAAGCATCTAAGCCACCAATAAGGACTGTGTATTGAGTGAAACCTTTCATATTTTTTAAATAAAAAGCCTGTTTGCTCAATTTCATTTATGATAGCTTTCTTTTTAAAAATCCTAATATGTCCTCCTGGCATATTTTGATAATCTTTAGAAAGCATCCAGCATATTTTTTCTGGAAGATATGATGGAACACTTGCAAAAAACTTTCCATGTGGTTTTAAAACTCTATGGATTTCACTTAGAGCTTTATTATAATCATGAAGATGCTCTAAAACCTCTGAACATATTATTAGATCAATAGAATTAGATGGAAAAGGAAGTTTATATGCAGAACCCTTTATAAAAATAGCTCCTTTATTTGATATTGATTGAAAAAAATCAAATCCTTCTTGAGCCACAGATAGAGATGGTTCATCCATATCAAGCCCAATACAGAAAAAGTTTTTATAATTCTGCATAGTTCCAAAAACATGACGCCCCTCTCCACAACCAATGTCTAACATTATTCCACTTTTATTTTTGAAATCAAACTGATTAAAATTAAAAGTTAACATTCTCTTTGCCTATTTAAATTTTCATAAATTACATCTTGATATTGTTTTGATATTTTTTCCCAATTAAATTGTTTCTGAATATGGTTTCTACCATTTTCTGCAAGAATTAAATTTTCATCATAATTTTTCAATATTTCTTTTACTTTTATGGCTAATTGTTTGATGTTTTTAGGATCAATTAAATGAGCAAAACCTCCGACTAATTCAGGAATTGAAGAAGTCTTCGCTGCTATCAATGGTATTGAGCAACTCATTGCTTCGATAACTGGATAACCAAACCCTTCATACAAAGAGCTTACTATTGCAATAGAGCTCTTTGCGTATTCTTTTAGCAATATCTTCTTGAGTTAAATTTGTTTTAAATATTACATTTTTTTCTAAATTTAACTTTTTGATTAGTCTTGATGTATGTCCCGTCATCATCTTTTTGCTTACCAATAACTAATAACTCAATATCTAGTTCATTTCTTTAGCTCTGCAACGGCTCCAAGAGTATAATCTAAACCTTTTAAAGGAACATCTGCGCTTGCAGTTGTTATAAGTCTAAATTTATTTCTACTAATGCTTTCATAAGGTCTAAATATATTAGAATCAAGTCCATTATTTATACTGATTATATTTTCTTAGAACAGGAAAAATCATTTTCAATATCATCTCTTGGAGTTCTTTGAAGGTGTGATTATGGATCTTAGTTTTGGGGCAACTTTTTTTTGCATCTTAAGAAATGAGTACCACCTCTTCCTAGAAATTTTATAAAGAAGTTTGTTACTAGTCTCAAGATCATGCTTTAAGATCTTTGGTTATTGGGTGATGAATTATTTCAATAAAAGGAAACCTTTTTTGGATTTCAAGCATCCCATAGCTCAATGATTGATTGTCAATGACAACATCATAATTATTGTTATCTTTTAAAAATTCATTAGCTCTTTTACCAAAAGAATACATCTCAGGAAATCCACCTGCTAAGTAGATAAGAATTCAATAAATATTTACAAATGTTTTTGGGCTTTTATGAAATTTTTTTAAGCCTATCTTTAAAAAGAAAAGTTTCAAATAAATTCATGCCAGGAAGTTTTATTAAATTAACCCCATCTTCTAGCAATGGATAAGGCTCTCCTGATATCACATCTACCGAATGGCCTAAATTTTTAAGAGCTAATGAAATATCTTTAACATAAATACCTTGACCTCCACCAAATGGCGCAGATCTATAACTTAATATTGCAATTTTAAGTTTAGGATTCTTTGAAGGAATCAGCATAAGAAAGCCATGAGTTATATTTCTCTGATTTACCTGTAATTACATCCTCGTAAATAGATTGGAGTCTTTGTGTAATTTTTCCTCTCTTTCCAGAATTAATTTCTTTTCCATCTAATTTAGTTATTGGTGTTATTTCAACAGCTGTTCCAGTAAAAAATGCCTCATCAGCTTCAACTAAATTTTGGTATTCTAAATTTTTTTCTATAACTTCAAACCCTTCATCCTGCGCAATAGTTATAACTGATTGTCTAGTAATACCATTTAAACAATGATCTGTTGATGGTGTGTAAATAGTCTCATCTTTAATGATAAAAATATTTTCACCACTGCCTTCAGAAATAAAACCATTTTTATCCATTAAAAGAGCCTCATCAGCACCTTTTCTTAAAGCCTCATGAAGAGCCATTGTTGAATTAATGTATGTTCCAATAATCTTATTATTTGAATGGAGTGGATTTGAATACTGCTCGTGAGAAGATTTAACGATAGAAATTCCTTTCTTTTTTGCTTCTGGATCCATATAAGAAGGCCATTCCCATGCTGCTACTGCAACATTTACAGAT
The DNA here is from genome assembly GCA_038141865.1 of Gammaproteobacteria bacterium. Lineage (GTDB taxonomy): Bacteria > Pseudomonadota > Gammaproteobacteria > Magnimaribacterales > D2472 > CAJQGY01. The sequence goes on from JAYQIX010000001.1 coordinate 55,839, forward strand.
AAATCAAGTGCTCTGATACCAAGAGATTCAGCGCCAAGATAAACAATTGGCCTAATATATCCTTCATCAAATTATTTTGAATAAAATATTTTTTTTGAACTTGTTAAGATCCTCTTTTGAAAATGGAATTTTAATATCTATTTTAGCAGCGGTATCAAAAAGCCTATTTGTGTGATCTTCTAATCTAAAAATTGCAGGCCCCTTTGTCAGTTTTATAGGCTCTTACACCCTCAAAAGCACCGGTACCATAATTCAATGTATGAGACATTAAATGAACTGTAGAATCATCCCATTTTATAAATTCACCATTTTTCCATATAAATTTGGAATCTGTATTATTAAACATATCTTTAGCAGTTATAATTAGCAGCTTATTATGACAAACAACAACTTATAACAAAAGCAAAATGAAAGTAAACAATTCAATTTTTAGAGAAAATGATATTAGAGGAATTTATCCTGATCAGTTAAATGAAGATTCAATAGAAATTATTGGAAAAGCAATTGCAAGTAAATGCAAAAAAGAAAATATTAAATCTATATCTGTAGGAAGAGATGGAAGGCTCTCTGGGGAATCTTTACTTAATAGTTTTTGTGAAAGTTTAGTCAATGCTGGTCTGGATGTTACAAATGTAGGGTTGGTAACAAGTCCTATGCTCTATTTTGAAGCAAAAACAAATGAATCTAAAAGTGGAATAATAATAACTGGAAGTCACAATCCAAAAAATCATAATGGTTTGAAAATGGTAATAAATGATAAACCAATTTCAGGTCTGGAAATAGATATTATTCATTGAATGAATGAAGATAACTAGTTATTGGGGCCTTTAATTGATAAAGATATAAAAGAAAATTATCTAAGTGCTGTAGTTGATTCTATAGATATCAAAGGGGATAAGAAATTTAAAATTGTTTTAGATTCAGGAAATGGTGTTGCTGGGCATATTGCTCCTGAATTTTTCAAAAGAATTGGTTGTGAAGTCATCGAATTATATAGTGATGTCGATGGAAATTTCCCCAACCATCACCCTGATCCAAGTAAACTTGAAAATGTTCAAGATTTATTAAAGTGTGTAAAGAAAATAATGCTGACTTGGGTTTAGCTTTTGACGGAGATGGGGATAGAGTTGGTTTAATAACTAACAAAGGTGAAAATGTTTTCCCTGATAAATATATGATGATGTTATCAGAAAACATTCTTTCAAAATCAAATGGTTCGATTGTTTTTGATGTTAAATGCTCCAATCATTTAAGTAAAATAATTCAGAAAAAATGGAGAACCTATTATGGCTCCAACTGGTCACTTTCATATCAAGAGGACAATAAAAGAAAATAATTCTTTATTAGGCGGAGAAATGAGTGGTCACATATTTTTTAATGATAAATGGTTCGGATTTGATGATGGTCCTTATTCAGGTGCAAGATTGGTCGAAGCTTTGTCAGAAAATACGCAATATGAAACCATTCAAGAGATTATTGACTCTTATCCAAAATCATTTTCAACACCAGAACTAAATATTGATGTTACTGACGAAAGTAAATTTAAAATTGTTAAAGAATTTATAAATAATAAATTAGATGGTAAAAAATTACTATTGATGGATTACGAGTTAATTTTCAAATTCAGGATGGGGATTAATAAGAGCATCACAAACTTCTCCTAAGTTAGTGTTGAGATTCGAAGGTGACAATAATTGAAGATATGCAAAGAATTCAAAAAGATTTTATCAATGAGCTTGCTCGCATTTCTCCTGATATTGATATAAATTTAACTTGATATGGATAAAAACCGCAAAAATATTATTTTGCAATCACTTGCAAGTTTGCTTGAGGAAGCCTCATCAAAAAAAATTACAACAGCTTTACTTGCTAAGAAATCAAATATTACAGAGGCTGCTTTATATAGACATTTTCCAAGCAAACGCTCTATTTATGCTGAATTATTCTCATATTGTGATGACGCTATCTTTTCAAAATGCGCAGAACTCAAGAAAGCTGATTTAGATTCAAAAGAAAAAGTTAAAAACATATTTTTATTTTTCATGCTATTTATAGAAAAAAATAAAGGTTTTGCAAGACTATTATCACGAGAAGCTCTGTCACCTGCAGAGAAAAATGTATCAGATTCTGTAAATCAATTTTATGAAAGATTTGAACTAACTGTTAAGCAAATTTTGGCAGAAGAAGCATCTTCCTTGATATCGCAACCAGGCATTTCATCTCAACTAATTACTACCTATCTTGAAGGCAATGTTTCAAGATATATAAGATCAAAATTTAAAGACTCACCAAGCAATTATATTGATAACGCATGGGAGCTATTGTCTATTAACATATTCAAAAGTTAATTTTTTATAATATTCTCATTAAGAAAAAGTTCAAAATAACTATTTTTTGAATCTTGAGAATTATTTATTTCTCCAGTCTCTTTATCAACCTTGATGTATGTCATTCCAGGAGGAATTCTTACTGGTTTTTCTTCAAGATCTTTGAGAGCAACTGACATATAGTCAAGCCATATTGGCATTGAAATTGTCGAGCCATATTCATTATCGCCTAGGGATGTAAAATCATCTGTTCCAACCCAAACCGTAGTAACTAAATCGTCATGAAATCCAGAAAACCAAGTGCTTACAGCATCATTAGTTGTTCCAGTCTTGCCACCAATGTCATCTCGATTAAGAAATGCAGATTTCCTCCCTGCCGTTCCATTTTTCATAAAGTCTTTCAAAGTATCTTTAATTAAATATGCAACTCTTTCATCTATGACTTTGTCTGAACTTTCAATTGGTTTGAGAAGATAATATGGACTTTTTATATTCATCTCCAATGTATTGAGCCAAGGAAAAGCAGATAAGTTCTTATTATCTAATTTAGAATTAGCATCTGAAGAATAGATAATATTTCCAAACCTATCCTCAACCCTATCAACATAATATAAATCTTTAATATAACCTTCACTAGCTATGACGCCAAATGCTCTCACCATTTCGGCAGGTGAAAAGTTTCCTGATCCAAGAGCCAAAGAAAGATCTTTGGGTATTCTATTTTTTTCAAATCCAAATTTTTCAATTGTTTCTAAAGATTTGTCTATACCAACTCCTCTTAGCAACTTAATAGAAACTATATTAATTGATCTTATTAATGCGCTTCTTAAAGATGTTAATCCATAAAATTTGCCAGTATAGTTTTCTGGTCTCCATACGCTTTCAAGGTTTTTATCTTCAAAAGCATTGGGAGCTTCATTTATCAATGATGATAAATTATATTCATTGGCTAAGCCTGCAGAATAAATAAAGGGCTTGAAACTTGAGCCAGATTGAGGATATGACAAACGCACTCTATCAAAATTACTTTTATTAAAGTTTGAGCCTCCTACATAGGCTCTAATAGCACCAGAGTTTGGGTCTGATGATATTAAGGCAGATTCAGCAAGAGGTATTTGATCTAGAAATAGAAGATTATCGATTTCTTCAAGATAAATGAAATCACCAACTTCTATAAAATCTTCAAAATCTTGAGGTGCGGGACCTCTTTTATTTATATCGATATGCTTTCTGGCCCACTTGTAATTTGACGACCAATTTAAGGATTCAATCTCAAGTTTTTCATTGATGAAGTCAATTCTCTTTTTATGAACTCCAATAACTATAGCTTTAGCATGGGTTCGATAATATGGATATGACGAAAATATTTCATTTATCTCGCTGCCAATGGCTTCATTGTCGTTTATGAAGGAATTTTCTTTTTTTAAACTTTCGGTAATAAAATCTGAATTACCGGAATTTAATAGCTCAAGCTCTTCTTCACTGAATATATCAATATAATTATCAGCATCTCTCCATCCATGCCTTTTGTCATACAAAGCCAAATGCTTTTTTATACTTGCAGATGCTGCAATCTGATATTCTGAGTTTATTGTTGTAAAAACCTTCCAGCCCTCTTTATATGCTTTTAATCCATATCTTTTAACAATCTCCTGTCTTGTAAGCTCAGCCAAATACCTTGCATCCACATCGTATAAATCAATATCTTTTACAACTTCCATTTCCGCACCTAGGGCTTCAAAGTATTGATCTCTTGATATCATTTTTAGCTTAAGCATTCTTGATAAAATCCAATCACGTCTTTGTGCGGTCCTAACAGGAGATTTAATTGGATTAATTGCAGAAGGAAGCTGTGCAAGAGCTGCTATAGTTGCAGATTCAGCAAGCGTTAATTGATCTACAGATTTATTAAAATAAGTATTTGCAGCCGCTTCAATTCCATATGATCTGTTTCCCAAAAAAATTCTATTGACATAGAGCTCGAAAATTTCCTCTTTAGAGGCTCTGCTTTCAAGCTCAAGGGCAAGATAGATTTCTTTTATTTTTCTTGTAAGCTTTTGATCCCTAGTTAAAAGGTACCCTCTAACCACCTGCATTGAAATGGTACCACCACCGCTTACTATTTCTCCTGCCTCAATATATTGAAGCAATGCCCTTAGTAAACCCGTGTAACTTATCCCCTGGTGACGAAAAAAACCATCATCCTCTGCAGCTAAAAAAGCATTTCTCAAATTATTTGGGATTTCATTAAAATAAACAGGTCTTCTTTTAATTTCTCCATATTCTCCAATTAGCACCTCATCAGAGGTATATATCTTAAGGGGCATCTGGAGTTGCGATTCATCAACTAGAGTTATTTCAGGCAAATTTGGCTTTAAGTATAAATAAAAGCCAATTACAGTAAAAATTGACAAGATGCTTGCAACAAGAGAAGAGTAAAAAGTGATTTTTATAAATTTGAGCATTTCTAAAGCAATTTTCTTATTCAAATAGCATACAACTTTTAACTATTAAAAAAATCTATTTTATTCAGTTAGATGTTAAAATTTGGTGTATTTTAACAAAAATTAATAATGAATATTTTTATAGTTGGCCCGATGGGTTCAGGAAAATCTACAGTTGGAAAAATTATTTCAAGTGAGCTTTTCTTAACATTTTATGATACTGACGCTGAAATTGAGTCTAGAACTGGGGCCTCTATAGATTGGATTTTTGATTTGGAAGGCGAAGATGGCTTTAGAAAAAGAGAAAGTAAAATTCTTGAAGAATTGGCTGAGCTTAATTCAATAGTCTTATCTACAGGTGGAGGCATCATTCTATCTGATAAAAATAGGGATATTTTGTCTTCAAGAGGTACTGTTTTTTATCTAGCCACTCCAATCAATGTTCAGCTTGAGAGAACCTCCAAAGATAAAGATAGGCCATTATTAAAAGAAGGTGATCCTGGTGAAATTCTTCAAAAACTTCATGATCAAAGAGTTTCATTATATGAAGAGGTAGCAGATTACGTTGTTAATACTGAGAATTTAAGCAGTCAAGAGGTTGCATCTGAGATAATAAAACTCGTTAAAAATTATGGCTAATACTATTAAGGTAGGTAAAGGCTCTTCAAAATATGAGGTTATTATCTCTAAAAATGCACTTACTAAATCTAATTTAGCACCTCAAATAAAATCATCAAAAAATATCTTAATTGTTACTGATTCTGGTATTCCAAAGAAATACATTAAAGAGCTTAAAGCAAAGATTAGTAATAATAAAAATATTTATACTCACGAATTACCTCAAGGTGAGACCTCTAAATCTGCAAATGAATACTTAAATTTGCTTGAGAAACTTGCAAAGTTAAAATTTGATAGATCTGATCTCATGATTGCCTTGGGTGGCGGTATGGTTGGTGATATTACTGGCTTTACAGCTGCTTCATATCTGAGAGGTATAGATTTTATTCAAATACCAACAAGTCTTCTCGCTCAGGTTGATTCATCGGTTGGAGGAAAGACTGCAATAAATATTGAAAGAGGGAAAAATTTAGTTGGAGCTTTTTATAATCCAAAACTAGTATTGATTAGCACCTCCTTTTTGGAAACTCTTCCTAATAATCAATTTAGATCTGGTTTAGGTGAAATTGTTAAATATAGTTTGCTTGGTAACAAAAAAATAAGGTCAATTCTTGAAAATAATTCTAAAGAGATACAAAAAAAAGATTCCATTGTTATGGAAAATCTAGTTAGTGAATCTATTAAGACTAAGGCAAAGATTGTTACCAAAGATGAAAAAGAAAATGGAATCAGGGCAATTTTAAATCTTGGACATACATTTGGCCATGCGATAGAGGCTTTTAAGAAATATAAAGGAATTACTCATGGTCAAGCAGTTATATATGGAATACAAATTATTGCTAGAATTTCCTATCTTGAAGGACTGATTGATGAATCTAAATACAAGGACCTTGATAACACAATTCATTCTCTTGAATTAGATACAGATTTCCAAAAATTTAAATATCAAGATCTTAAAAAATTTATTATGAATGACAAAAAAGTCACCGGAGGTAAGCTTAATTTAATACTGCTCGATAAAAATTTAAATGGGTTTAAAACAAACAAATTTGATTCAAAAAACTTACCTAAAGCTTTTAAATTAAATTAAGCTGCGTTAGATCTGGTTGCTTTAAGTAAATCTTGGATATTTAAAGCAGCAGGTGATACCAACCAAAAATGTGGCTCAAATTTATCAAAATCTTCATGAATTTGCTTTGATTTTGGGCTATTTGTGTATTTATGATGTCTAGCGATAATTTCTTTTAAATGCTTTCTGTGTGGCTGCATATCTTCTGTTGTTATTCTTTCGATGTTGACCATTCCTCTATTGCATTTATCAAAAAAAGATCTGTCTTCATCTAAAACATATGCGAAACCACCGGTCATACCTGCTCCAAAGTTTGCACCAACAGAGCCCAGTACTGTTATATGCCCTCCGGTCATGTACTCACAACAGTGGTCACCAGCTCCTTCAATAACTGCTTTAGCACCAGAATTTCTTACTCCAAAACGCTCGCCTGCGGTACCACCAACATAAAGCTCACCTCCAGTTGCACCATATAAACATGTGTTTCCAACTAATACAGCATTGTCATCATTTGTAGCAAAACTATTCTCATTCTTAATGATTATCCTTCCACCATTCATGCCCTTACCAACATAATCATTGGCATCTCCATTTACAGTAAGATTTATACCGTTAGCATTCCAGCAACCAAAACTTTGCCCAGTTGATCCATTGAAGTTGATATTAATTGGATTGCTTAATCCCCCTTCTCCATATTTCGATGCAACATAACCCGAGATTTTTGCACCAACAGATCTGTCAGTGTTCTTGATCTCATAAGTTTTAGAATATGATTCCTGATCATCAATAGAAGCTTTAAAATCCTTTAAGATCTTTTTATTAAGAAGTCCTTTATCCCATGGTTTATTATTTTTTTCAGTACAGAAGAACGATTCATTAATATTTTTATCTTTATATAAAAGCTCATCTAAATTTATTGAAAGGTACTGTGGGTCTTTGGTATCTATTTTTTCAAGATACTGTGTCTGACCAATAATCTCTTCAAGGCTATTTACCCCAAGATCAGCTAGATGCTGTCGAACATCATTAGCAATAAATTCAAAATAATTGATTACTCTCTCTTTCTCTCCAACAAAATGGTGATTAATAAGATCATCTCGTTGCGTAGCCACGCCTGTCGCGCAATTGTTTAAATGGCAAATTCTCAAATACTTGCAACCCATAGCAATCATTGGGCCAGTTCCAAAGCCGAAGGATTCTGCTCCAAGAATTGCTGCCTTAATTACATCAAGTCCTGTTTTCATTCCACCATCAGCCTGAAGTCTAACTTTATGTCTTAGGCCACTGTCTCTTAAGCTCTGATGTGCTTCTGCAAGGCCGAGCTCCCATGGAGATCCAGCATATCTGATAGAAGTAAGTGGACTTGCTCCTGTTCCTCCATCATGACCAGAAATTGTAATTAAATCAGCATAAGCTTTTGCAACACCTGATGCTATTGTTCCAACACCTGGTTCTGAAACCAATTTAACTGAAACTAGAGCTTTAGGATTAACTTCTTTTAGGTCGTATATAAGTTGGGCTAGATCTTCAATTGAATATATATCATGATGAGGAGGAGGAGAAATTAATGTAACTCCTGGAGTTGAATATCTTAATTTAGCTATTAATTTATTTACTTTACCACCAGGTAGTTGGCCGCCCTCTCCAGGCTTTGCTCCCTGAGCAATTTTAATTTGGAGTACTTCGGCATTAACAAGATAATGAGGTGTGACACCAAATCTACCTGATGCAATTTGTTTGATCTTTGACATTTTGCTAGTGCCATACCTAGACTTATCCTCGCCACCCTCTCCAGAGTTAGATCTAGCACCAAGGTGATTCATAGCTTCTGCTAAAGTTTCATGCGCTTTTGGTGATAAAGCACCAAGACTCATTCCAGCAGAGTCAAATCTATTCAAAATATTTTTAATTGGCTCGACTTCTTTTATATCAACTTTAGCTTTTAGATTATTAAAAGACAGTAAGTCTCTTAACATTGCTGGAGCTCTTTTATCTACAAGCTCTGCATATTCCAAATATTTTTCAGAGGAACCAGTTGATACTGCTTCTTGAAGTTTCTTAACAATCTCTGGATTATAAGCATGATATTCGCCGCCATGAATATACTTAAGCAATCCTCCAACATTCATATCTGAAAGATTAGATCTAGAGTAATCATCAAGTAATCTTAATTCTGTGTCTAAATCTTTAAATGACTTGCCCTCAATTCTACTTGTTGTATTAGTAAAACATGTATCAACAATATTCTTATCTAGACCCACAATCTCATACAACTGTGATCCTCGATAGCTAGATATTGTAGAAATACCCATTTTAGAAATTATTTTTAAAAGCCCTTTATTGATACCCTTTCTATATCTAGCACAATTTTCATGAGCAGAACCCTTTAAGCTCTCTCCTAGCCGATAAATCTAGAATGGTTTGATATGCCAATGTTGGATAAACAGCTGTTGCACCAAATCCAATTAGACATGCAATCTGATGAGTATCTCTAGCTGATGAAGATGTGCATACAATATTTGCATCAGATCTTAGGCCAAGCCTTACCAACTCCTGATGAACTGCTCCGACGGCAAGTAATGCGTTAATTGAGAGATGGCCTTTAGCAGGCATTTCTTCTATTAAATGTATTATAGAATTCCCACCTCTTACAGACTCTACAACTTTAGACTTTAATGAAGATATTGCTTCTTCTAAAGAAATGCTGTCTTTAAAACTAAGTTCAAACTCTTCTACTTCAAAATACGGATTTTTTATCAATGATTGAAGCTTTTTGTACGAAAGAACTGGTGAGGTGGTGACTAATCTTTTAGCGTGAGTAGGAGATTCTTCATAAATATTTAACTCAGGCCCAAAACATGTCTCAAGAGACATAACTCCAACCTCTCTTAAGGAATCAATTGGAGGATTGGTTACTTGTGCAAACTGTTGCCTAAAAAAATCATAGATTTGTCTATGCATTTTGCTCATAACTGCCAAGGCAGTATCATCACCCATTGAACCAGTCCCTTCTTGAGAGTCTACTGCCAATGGCTTAATTACAGAAGTTCTTTCTTCTTTAAACAAAAGAAATTGTTTTGTAGATTCGATAAACTCATTCTGATCTATTGGTTTTAAACCTGGGCCTTCATATGTATCTAGACTGGATTCAATATAGACTGCATTTTCTTTTAGCCACTTCCTATATGGATTCTTAGTTTTGAGGACATCATCAATTCTGTCTTGATTTACTATTTCTCCTGTATCTGTGTTGATTGCTAAAATTCCTCCTGGCTGAACTCTGCCTTTGGATAGAACGGAAGATTCGTCTACAGGGTTTACTCCAGTTTCTGAGGCTATTGTTATATTGTTTTCAGTATCAATTTGATATCTTGCTGGTCGTAGACCGTTTCTATCGAGAATACAAACAGCCCATTTTCCATCAGCCATTACTATTCCAGCTGGGCCATCCCAAGGCTCCATATGCATAGAATTGTATTCATGAAATGCTCTGATATCAGCATCTAGTGTCTGAGTGTTTTGCCAAGCTGGTGGAAGCACCATCCTAATAGCCCTAAAAAGATCAACACCACCTTTTACTAAGAGTTCAACCATATTATCCAGAGATGAAGAGTCTGATCCTTTCTCATTCACAAGTTCTTTGAAAGACTGTATTTTTGGTATTAATGGTGTAATAAACTTATTTGATCTAGCCTTTACCCAATTTCTATTTCCTCTAATAGCATTAATTTCACCATTGTGAGCAAGCAATCTAAAAGGCTGGGCTAAATGCCACCTTGGAGATGTGTTAGTAGAGAATCTTTGATGAAAAACACAAGTTGATATTTTAAAATCTGAGCTTTGCAAATCTAAATAGAAGCTTTTGATAGCATTTGGAAGCATTAAACCTTTGTAAACTATAGTTTTTGATGAAAGACTGCATAAATACAGATCCTCATCATTCATATAAATTTCTTCAATAAATTTTCTTGCTTGAAGTCAGACTAGACTCGAATTTTTGTTCATTAAATACCTGATCATTAGAAGTAATAAATATTTGGTATATATTTGGACAACATTCAAGAGCTATATTACCTAAAACCTCTCTGGCTACTGGGACCTCCCTAACATGATCTAGAATCAATGATTCTCTTTTAAGAATTTTAGTAATTTTAGTAATTACAGAATCAATATCTTTAGAAATAAATAATTGTCCAATTGCAAAATTGTCTTTTAGCTGAACGCCCTCTTCTTGATATATTTTATTTTTAAAATATTCTTTATTTATATCAAATAAAAGACCGCATCCATCTCCGGTTTTGCCGTCAGCTCCAACACCGCCCCTGTGCGTCATGCTTACTAACGCTTCAATTGATTTAGTTAGAATAGATTCAGATTGAATACCGTTAATGTTGGCGATAAGTCCGAAACCGCAATTATCTTTGAATTCGTTTTTATTAAATAGCCTTGGCATAGTAAAATTTTGATGTGATTCTAGCACATAAAACTATCATTTAAAGATCAAAAGTGTCATACTGCGTCATACAAAAAACTGTCCCATGCAAAACAAGAACAAACAATATAGAATTGAGAAAGGTCTATTACTTTTCACACAACCCAAATCACCCTACTTTTATGGAAAAATTAGAGTGGATGGAAGGTATTTGACTAAATCTTTTGCTCCAATTACTGATCTAGAAATTGCAAAAGAAAAACTTTATGAGTGGAAAGAATCATTAAGTTCCTCAGAAAATATTCATTCAAATTTACAGCAACAAAATTTGAGAGATGAATATATTGAGCATAAAAAAGTTGAAAATGATTTTCAATTTCTTGAAGTTGGAAGATTTGATCCAACAAAAAAATCTATCGAAGAAAGAAAGATTAGCTTTGTGGAAATTTATAATGAATACAATCAAGTTGAAGCATCAAACCAAGCACACAGATGTCTTGATTGCGGCAATCCATACTGCGAATGGAAGTGTCCAGTCCATAATTATATTCCTGACTGGTTGAAACTTGTTAATGAAGGAAACATTATTGAGGCTGCTGAATTATGTCATTCAACTAATAGTTTGCCAGAGGTATGTGGAAGGGTCTGTCCGCAAGATAGGTTATGTGAAGGTGCTTGCACTCTTAATGATGGTTTTGGTGCTGTTACTATTGGCTCTACTGAAAAATATATTACAGAAAAAGCTTTCGAAATGGGCTGGAAACCAGATATGTCATACAGAACCTGGACAAGTAAGAAAGTGGCGATTGTTGGCTCTGGTCCAGCTGGAATTGCTTGTGCAGATATTTTAACGAGATCTGGAATTCATAGTCATGTATATGACAAGAACCAAGAAATCGGAGGATTGCTTACCTTTGGAATACCGGAATTTAAACTTGAAAAAAAAGTGGTAAGAAGACGTAGAAAGATTCTTGAAGAGATGGGTGTTGAGTTTTTCTTGGGGAAAGAAATAGGCAAAGATATACCCTTCCAGAAACTTTATGAAGACTATGACGCTGTTTTCTTAGCAATGGGAACTTACACATCATTGGAGGGTGGTTTTGAGGGGGAAAAACTTCCTGGTGTTTTTAAAGCCATAGATTATTTAATATCAAATACTAACAACCTTCTAAATATTGAAGATAAAACAAATAATTTTATCGATTTAAAGAATAAAGATGTCATTGTTCTTGGTGGTGGAGATACTGCTATGGACTGCAATAGAACTGCGATAAGGCAAGGTGCAAAATCTGTTACCTGTCTATATAGAAGAGATGAACAAAATATGCCTGGTTCAAAGCGAGAAGTACAAAATGCTAGAGAAGAAGGAGTAGATTTTAAATTCAATATTCAGCCAATTGATATAGTTGGTTCAGAAAAAGTTGAGGGTGTAAAAATTGTAAACACTCATCTTGGAGAGCCAGATCAGAATGGAAGAAGAGTTCCTGTTCCTGTTCCTGGATCTGAAAGAATCTATAAAGCTGATGCAGTTATAGTCGCCTTCGGATTTAGAGCAAGTCCTGCTGATTGGTTTAAAGATTTTGAAATTGAAACAGATAAAAGTGGTCTTGTTCTAGCGGAAGAAAAACAAGCATTCTCATTTCAAACATCAAATGAAAAGATTTTTTCTGGAGGTGACATGGTCAGAGGATCTGATTTAGTTGTTACAGCTATCTGGGAAGGACGCGAAGCTGCAAAAAGTATTATAAAATACGTTTCATAATGTTAGAAAAATCTCTTTTTATAAGAGCGCTCAATAAAGAAAATTTAGAGACTCCACCTATCTGGTATATGCGACAAGCAGGCAGATATATGCCCGAATATCGTGAGGTCAGAAAAAGATTTAATAATTTCATGGATATGTGCAAAAATCCTGATGTTTGTTGTGAATTAGCAATGCAACCTATCAAGGAATTTAAACTTGATGCCTCCATACTCTTCTCAGATATCCTTACAATTCCTGACGCTTTTAATCTTGGAGTAAGTTTTGTTGAAGGTAAAGGACCGGTATTTAGCAATCCTATTAAAACAAAACAAGATGTTGATAACCTGCCTGAATTTGATCCAAATGATCTGGATTATGTATATAAAGCAGTAAAAAATATTAGGGCAACTCTTCCTGAAGATATTCCTTTAATTGGGTTTTGTGGAAGCCCATGGACGTTAGCCGCATACTCAATAGAAGGCAGCTCATCAAAAAGCTTCTCTTTTACAAAAAATTATATTGTTGAAAATGAAAAAGTAGCGAATATTTTCTTGAAAAAACTTACCAATGCCTGCTTTTTATACTTAAAAGAACAAGTTATTGCAGGTGCAAATGCTATTCAAATATTTGATTCGTGGGCTAACCTCTTATCAGAAAAAGAATACAAGAAATGGTCACTGCAATACGTTGATGAGTTAATTAAATTGTTAAAAAATGATCTTGTAACATCTAATATTCCCGTAATCTTATTTGCTAGAGAGCCAAAATGCTCATCTAGCAATCTAATTGAAACCTCAGCAGATTGCATTAGTCTTTTTTGGACAATGAGAACTCCTAATTTAGATCTAATGAAAAATAAAGTAGCCATTCAGGGAAACTTAAATCCAGCAATATTGCTTGAGAGTAATGAAGTAATTAAAGAAGAAACATATAAGATACTTGATATGTATAAGGATTACCCTGGCTATATTTTCAATCTTGGACACGGCATAACACCAAACATAAGTCCAGAAAAAGTAAAGTATTTAACTCAGCTTGTTAGAGAATATTAAGATTTTGCCGGCCAAAGCCTTATAAGACCTTCTTGAGCACAAGATGCTAACAAAATTCCATCCTGAGTATAAATTGCACCTCTAGAGTAGCCACGGGCATTACCAGATATAGGACTGTCTATTGAATATAATATCCAATCATTTAAATCTAGTTTTCTATGAAACCACATAGCATGATCAAGACTTGCAACTTGTAAATTTTCATTTAAAAAATTAACTCCATGAGGGTTGTTTGCTGCTGCCAATAAACCCATATCTGATATATATAATAAAAATGCTTGCTGAATAACCTCATTGTTTGGCAGCTTTCCCTCAGGCCTTATCCATGTATTTTTATATGGAGGAGTTTTTTGGGGATTAGCATAATCTTGAATTTCAATTGGGCGCATCTCTACTTCTCTTTTTCTTAGAAATAAAGGGGCATGCTCTGGATCAATATCTCCTGATATAGCTTTTCTTATTTCATACTCATTCTTCAATCCATCAGGAGATGGAAAGTCAGACATTTCAATTTGATGCTCAAGGCCATCTTCATTCTTTTGAAATGATACAGAACAACTGAATATTGCTTCGCCATCCTGAATAGCCTTTACTGTCCTAGTAGTAAAACTTTTACCATCTCTAATCCTATCTACAGTAAATGTTATAGGTTTATCCATTTGTCCAGGCCTTAAAAAATAAGAATGAAAAGAATGAGCGAAATGGTCTTTTTTAACTGTTTTATATGCAGCGATGAGTGTCTGAGCCATAACCTGTCCCCCAAAAATTCTTGCCCAGCCTACATTCTTTCCTGTCCATGTATATATATCTCTATCAATTCTATTTAATTCGAATAGGCTTAAACAGTTTTTTAAAAGATCTTTTTTATCTGACATGAAACTACCTTTAGTGCGTTATAATGATCTACATCTTACATTGTTTGATAAAAAACTAGAACTTTCAAAATTCAAAAGGTAGGATTAATCCACATATCAACATTAAAAATTAAATGTCCAAATTAAATATAGATTTACCTAAAAAACCTAATAAAGATTTTAAAGTATCTTCAGTATTCAATATTAAATCCGATCTTGTAGTCAAAGGGTTTGAAAATAAGACTGAATGGGTACCCGAAATAGATTCAAGTTATGTTTTTGATGAAGATACAACTTTAGCAGTGCTTGCTGGATTTCAACACAATCGAAGAGTTATGGTTCAAGGCTTTCATGGAACAGGAAAGTCAACTCATATAGAACAAATAGCTGCTAGATTAAACTGGCCCTGTGTAAGAATAAATCTTGATAGCCATATAAGTAGAATAGACTTACTTGGCAAGGATGCAATTAAGTTAGAGGATGGTAAGCAGATTACTGAATTTCAAGAAGGAATGCTGCCATGGTCAATACAGAATCCTGTTGCTTTGGTTTTTGATGAATATGATGCTGGAAGGCCTGATGTAATGTTTGTTATCCAAAGGATACTTGAGGTAGAGGGAAGGCTGACTTTGCTTGATCAGAATAAAGTAATCAGCCCTCACCCATCATTTAGGCTCTTTGCAACTACAAATACTATAGGGCTAGGAGATGTCACTGGTCTCTATCATGGAACTCAACAAATTAATCAGGGTCAATTAGATAGATGGCATATCTTGTCTTCTCTTAACTATTTATCTCCAAAACAGGAATTTGAAGTTATAACTTCAAAAGTTAAGAAATTAAAATCTCAGAAAAATAAAGAGCTTATTAAAGATATGATTAAACTGGCAAACCTAACAAGATCAGGTTTCATTAATGGAGATATTTCTACAATTATGTCACCTAGAACCGTAATTTCATGGGCCGAAAATTATTCTATTTTTGGCGATATAAGCAAATCATTTGAATTAAGTTTTTTTAATAAATGTGATGATACAGAAAAACCTATAATTTCAGAATATTTTCAAAGATGCTTTGATAAGGATCTTCTTAATAAAGTTTCTAATTAAGCAAATTAATGAAATGGTTGAAAAGAAGAGAATCCTTGCATGAAGCAAGTGTTTCTTCTTTAAAAGCTATTTCTCAACAAAAAGATATATCTTCAAGGATTGGTTCACCCTTAAGGCCTCCTAGTAAAAATATGGCTCAAATTTCTCCCGTACCAAGATCGTCAAGAAATTTAGATGTTTGGAGGGCAGAGTCAGATTTTCAAGCATTTTGGATTAAATTTCATTCAAATAAAATTATTAAAAAAAATGTTGCCCCAATAGCTCAAGAAATTATAGATGAGCTAGAGATAGCTAGAGTGGAAATTCTTGGAGGAAGAGAGCTTAAAGGTGCTAAAAAGAATATATCAAAATACTACAACAAGATATCTGAAGAGATTTATGACATTAATGAATCTACGCCATTAATTTTCAATTTATGGTTAAAGGATATTTCTGGTAACGAAGTTAGCAGTAGATCAAAAACTTTATTAATGATTTGAAAAATGAATATGGTTCAAGTGCTTTTGAAAACTTAAGAAGTGAATTTTTGAATTCATTAGATGATCAAGTTTCGTTTTACAGAACAAGCATAAAATTATTAGAGCTAACAAACTTAATACAAGTAGACTCATCAAATGATAGTAACTCAGAAGATATTTCAGAATCTGAAAATTTGAATGAGGAGAATGAAATTGATGTTGAAAAGGAAGATTTAACTGAAGACGATAGCTCTTCCCAGGCTGATAGCCTTGATCTTGAAGTTGATATAGACGAGTTTGATCAAGAAATTGTCCAGACCTCCATCGAAGGCTCAATTGAAGAGGAAATTGAGCTAGGTAAAATAGAGCAGCCTGAGTTTGCAGATAATAAAAATCTATCCTATAAAGCCTTTACTCGAAAATATGATGAAATAATTGATGCTAAAGATTTAGTAACTGCAGAAGAAGCTCTAAGGCTTAGATCTCAACTTGATAATTTAATAAAGCCACATCTTACAACCATAGGAAAACTTGCGAATAGACTGCAGAGATTATTATTAGCTCAACAAAACACCAGCTGGAATTTTAATTTAGATGAAGGTAGTTTAGACACATCAAGATTGCATAGAGTTATTGCTGAGCCAGGCCATCCCCTTAGTTATAAACAAGAAACTGAAAATAAATTTAAAGATACTGTCATAACTTTATTAATAGATAACTCTGGATCTATGAGAGGAAGATCTATAAGTCTTGCTGCAATATGTGGGGATATAATAAGTAGTACATTTGAGAGATGCTCAGTTAAAACTGAAGTCCTTGGTTTTACAACCAAGCATTGGAAAGGTGGAGAATCTAAGTCAGACTGGATAAGTAGTGGCAATCCATCAAGCCCAGGAAGATTAAATGATTTAAGACATATAATTTATAAGAGTGCAGATAGCAGCTGGAGAAGGTCTAGAAAGTTTTTTGGAGCAATGCTTAGAGAGGGTCTGCTAAAAGAGAATGTAGATGGCGAAGCTCTAATGTGGTCATATGGAAGACTTATAAAAAGACAAGAAGAAAGAAAAATTATTATTGTGATCTCTGATGGTGCTCCAGTAGATGATAGTACCTTGTCTGCTAACGGAGAAGATTATTTAGATATGCATCTAAAAGAAAGCATAAAATTTATAGAATCTTCTCAAAATATTGAATTACAAGCTATTGGTATTGGTCATGATGTAAATAAATATTACAAAAATGCCATAACGATTCATAGAGCAGAAGAATTGGGAGAGGTGCTTTTAGAAAAATTAACAAATCTTTTCAAAGCCCAGTAAATATTATAGAATGTTTAATGTTTACAGTGTAAACATTTATTTGGAAAGAGAATTATATGAAGATAAAAAGACAAGACGGACCGCCTGCTGACCTCCTTTACTTTGACGATGAGCTAGATATAAAACCTTCTCATGTTGAAGATGTTGTAGAGATATTCAAGACTCCTTTAACTGGATCTTACAACTGGGATTACACGGTAGCAGATAATAGAATTAAAAAGCTTTATGAGTTAGGTAAAGAATTAAATTGGAATGGATCAATCGATCTTCAATGGGATTACAATCACCCAGTTGATAAGAAAATTGTTGATCCTGATGAGCAGTTGCCTCACGAGACCTTAAAGGCATATGAGGAACTAAGTGAAAAAGAAAAGATTGAATTTGATAGGCATACTACTGCTGAATTATTGAGCCAATTTCTTCATGGTGAGCAAGGCGCTCTATTGGTAGCTTCGCAACTTGCAAGCTGTGCACCAACTTATAATGCAAAGCTATATGCTGCATCACAAACGTTTGATGAGGCAAGGCATGTTGAGGTTTTTAATAGATATCTGCAAGAAAAAATAGGTATACATTATCCGATCAACCCTTCATTAAAACTATTACTTGATAAAATTTTAACTGATGAAAGATGGGATCTTAAGTTTATTGGCATGCAAATTATCATAGAGGGGCTTGCCTTGGCAGCTTTCCAAATGCTTAAAAATATAACTAAAGATCCTTTACTAAAACAGCTACTTCATTATGTTGTTAGAGATGAGGCAAGACATGTAACATTCGGAATTAATTATTTAGAAGACTTTGTGAAAACTTTAAGTCCAAAAGAAGTCCAAGAAAGGGCTGAATTCGCGTATGAAGCATGTGTAATTTCTAGAGAGAGATTGATTAACACCAAAGCCGAACAAAAATATTTAAAGATGAGCGCTGAAGAAGCTAGAGATTTTCAAATGCAAACAAAGTCCTTTGAAATGTTTAGAAATTTCTTATTTTCAAGAGTGATACCAAATCTTTCAAGGATTGGTCTTTTAACAGACGAGATTAGGCCTAAATTTGAGGCTTTAGGGCTGTTAGAATATGAGCATGCTCCTGATGATTTCGAATGTGATTGGGCTGAATTAAAAAAGCCACTTGAAAAATTTGATGAGATTCCTGAAGCAAGTTAGCCTCTGCTTTTTGCTTTTTTTTAGCTTCGGCTCTACTGCTGAAACTATTGAGATATTTCCCAGTTCAGATGCCTATACAGAAATTCAAGAAGCGCTAATCTTAGCCTCGCCAGGAGATATTATTAAGCTCTCAAATGGGGTATATGAACTAGAAGACTCCCTATCAATTGACGTAGATGGCATTTCATTTATTGGTTCTGATATTAATAAAACAATCCTTTCTTTTGAAAAGCAACAAACTGGTGCTCAAGGCTTATTAATAACATCAGACAATGTCACATTGAGTGACTTTGCGGTTGTAAATGCAAAGGGTGATGCAATTAAAGCAAAGGGTGTAGATAACATTAAATTTATAAAAGTTAAAACGGAGTGGACTGGTGGGCCAAAAGAAACCAATGGTGCTTATGGTCTGTATCCAGTTGAATCAACAAATGTCTTAATTGATAACTGTGTTGCCATTGGGGCCTCTGATGCTGGCATATATGTTGGGCAGTCACAAAATATAATAGTAAAAAATAGTAGAGCTGAATTTAATGTGGCTGGCATTGAGATTGAAAATTCTTACTTTGCAGATGTTTTTAATAATATTGCAACAAATAATACAGGGGGATATTGGTATTTGATCTACCCGGCCTACCCCAGCAAGGTGGTCATCATGTCAGAATATTTAATAACAAAATTATTAATAACAATACTGATAACTTTGCCCCTGAAGGTAATATAGTTGGAGAAGTTCCAAGGGGCACTGGAGTTATAGTACAGGCAAATTCTTTGGTTGATATTTTTGAAAATACAATCGAGGGGAATGAGACAATAAACATAGCTATTGTCACATATCCATATGAAACAGAGGATGAATCCTATAATCCTCATCCTAGAAATGTTCAAATCTATAATAATACATTTGGTAAATCAGGCTATCGTCCAGATTTAGAGACAGGTGAACTTGCAAAAATGCTTTATGAACTTTCTGGTGGCAATATGCCTGATATTTTTTGGGATGGAGTGGTTCCATTATCCTCCCTACTATCTTCAAAAACTAAAAAAGAAGCGGTTATTCTTGGCAATAATAAAGATGCAACATTTCTAACCATCAATCCAATAAAGTTTATGTTACCTTTCTTTGATCCAGTTGTGAGAGATTACGATTGGTTTAGGGGAGATATCAAACCGCTTGCAGAAGTAACAATTAGTGATAAATAAAAAAAACCTAATCAATTTATTTATAGTATTTGGATTTATAACAAATGCACTTTCTCAAGTTAATGAATCAGTTATTTTAGACACAAAAGTTCCAAAAAAACTTTCTGAATTTAATTTCTTTACTGATCTAAATCTTCAAATACCAAATGAGGGTGTTCTACCTTACGATTTAATTAATCCTCTTTTTTCAGATTATGCTGACAAGCTAAGATTTGTGTATGTTCCAGAAAATGAAAAGCTTGGTTACTCGCCTGATAAAGTATTGGATTTTCCAGATGGTTCAGTATTAATTAAAACGTTTGCATATCTCAATGATCACTCAGAATCAAAAATTGAAAAGCAGTTACTTGAAACAAGACTATTGATTAAAAAAAATGACTCGTGGAAGAATGTTAGTTATATATGGAATGAGAAACAAGATGATGCATATTTGAGTATAGCTGGAAAAACTATTAATACAGTTTTTGTTATGGAGGATGGGACTGAGAGAAATATTAGATATAGAGTTCCTAATATCAATCAATGCAAAGAATGTCATCAATTAAATAAAGAAATTCAACCAATAGGACCAAAAGTCAGAAACTTAAATCATAAATTCTCTTATAGTGATGGCACTATGAATCAAATTAAAAAATGGCAGCTCATGGAATGGATTGATTTAGTTGATAATTACCCAACAATGGCAAATTGGTCTAATGAGGAAAATGATCTTGATTCTAGAGCCAGGGCATATCTAGATATTAACTGTGGTCATTGTCATATTCCAGGAGGATCAGCTGATACAACAGGCTTATATTTGAATCTTAAAGAGGATTCTAATATGCATATTGGTATCTACAAAAAACCTGTTGCTGCTGGTAGAGCAAGTAATAATCTTAAATATTCAATCGATCCAGGTTTTCCAAGAAAATCTATTTTGTCATTCAGGATGACCTCATTAGATCCAGGCATAATGATGCCAGAGTCGGGAAGATCTCTTAATCATAAAGAAGGAGTAGAGCTTATAGAAAAATGGATCAAAAATATGAAATAGTCTTTTAATTTGTTAAAAAGACCATAAATAATTAATATAACTACAAACATAAGAAGGAAATTTTAATGTCAAAACACTCAGCACTAAACACATTTGGTAGATCTGGAAATCCAGCATTCACTCGAAACTTTTCGTCACAATCATCATCCATTCCTTTGGCTGAGAGAATGACTTTAGATGGAGCTGTTAATAAAACAGGCATACTGCTTGCTTTGTGTTTTGCAGGAGCTGCTGTTGGATGGAATGTTCCAGTCTTAGGTCTTCCAGCAGCAATTTTAGGTTTTATATTGGCAATGGTTACCATATTTAGAAATCCTGCTAAAGCTGGTTCAACCGCCCCGCTTTATTCTTTATCACAAGGCATTTTTCTTGGTGCAATAACTATGGTTTTCGAGGTTCAGTATCCTGGAATTGCAATTCAAGCTATTGGTTTAACCTTTGGAATACTTGCATCTTTGTTGTTTTGTTACAAAAGCGGGATCATCAAGCCAACTGAGAATTTCAGATTAATGGTGTTTTCTGCTACAGCTGGAATAGCCTTGTTATATCTAGTTAGTTTTATTATGAGTTTCTTTGGATCGGGTATTGGATTTTTGCATTCTAATGGCCCATTAGGTATTGCAGTTTCGGTAGGTATTGTAGCTATAGCTGCTCTAAACTTAGTTCTTGATTTTGATTTCATTGAAGAAGGTGCTGAAGCTGGCTTACCTAAATACATGGAATGGTATGGAGCTTTTTCATTAATGGTCACATTAATTTGGCTATACATGGAAATTCTTAGGCTGCTCTCAAAGCTAAGAAGATAGATTTACAATGTCATTAAATACTCTAATTTTTGGCGGGCTTGCCATTGTTTCATTATTTATATTTTTTAACTTAGGTAAAGTTAAAGCTTCAAGAAAACAACTAGATAGGCCTGACAGAATTAAGAGATTTGAGCGTCAGGAAACCAAAGTTATTAGAGGTGAAGTAATTGATGAAAATGAAAAAGGTTAAAACAAAAATATTTCTAAATAGTTTTGCAATAATTTTTGCTTTGTCCATTCAAGTAGTAGCATTTGAAGACTCTGGTGAGCCTAAAATTATCCAACCAGGAGCTCCTGGAGATTATTCAAAAATTTTAGATGCAAAAGACGCTACTAATATTGCAAACACCTCCTATACAGTAGCTGACGTTAAGTTTTTACAAGGAATGATTGTTCATCATGAACAAGCTGTACTTATGTCGAGCTATGTTGAAAGCAGAACAAATAATAAAACAATTCTAGACTTAGCAAAAAGAATAGATGTATCTCAAGTTGACGAAATTAACTTTATGGAGGGTTGGCTAAAGGCTAGGAATGAAGTGGTTTCAATTAATCAATGAATCATATGAATCATGGAAATGATATGCATATGAATATGGCTGGTATGGCATCAAAGACAACAGCTCGAAAAATTAAGAGATTCTAATGGTACAAGTTTTGATAGATTGTTTTTGAGCCTGATGATAGCTCATCATGACGGAGCTCTTGAGATGGTGAAAGAGTTAAGAAAGTTTCCTGGCTCCACTTATGATCCTATCTTAAATGAGTTTGTATCTGATCTGGTAAATGATCAAGGCGTTGAAATTGAGAGAATGAATAGAATTGCTGTTAACTTGTCTGATGATCCAAGAGCTGGCCTTACAGCAGGATTGTTTATTGCTGATGAGGCAATTTTAAATATGGAAATAATTGCATCATTAAGAAAGCCAGCTGGCTTTTTTGACCCAAATAATCCAGCAACAAAAGGTTCTGAGAAAACTGCAGATATAGACGATGATAAAGAAAAAACTGTAGAAGAATTGTCAAGATCATTAAGGTCACCAATGCTGAGTTTTTCCAATACTGACATGGCATTTAGAGACAACCTCCTAGTTGCAGGTAGTTATCATGGTTTTAATATGTATGAGATTGGTGATGATGGTATTCCAAATCTTCTTACATCAGTGGTATGCCCTGGAGGTCAAGGCGATGTATCCGTGGTTGGCAATCTGTTAATAATGTCCGTTGAAGAAATAAGAAGTAGGATTGATTGTGGTTTAGAGGGAGTGGGAAAAGATGCCAGCCCTGAGAGATTTAGAGGAATAAGAATATTTGATATTTCTGATCTACAAAATCCAATTCAAGTTGGTGCTGTTCAAACTTGCAGAGGATCACATACACATTCAGTTGTAAAAGGTCCAACTGAAGACGGAAAAATTATTGTCTACAATTCTGGCACCGGTAGTGTAAGAGATGAAGAAGAAATGAAAGAATGCATTGGTAATGTTGCTGGTGACAAGAGGACAGCTTTATTTAGGATTGATATTATCGAAATACCTATAAATGACCCATCAAAATCAAAAATAGTTTCAAGTCCGGCTGTATTTGAAGATCCTGAAACTGGTTCTTTGGCTGGATTATGGCGAGGTGGAGACCATGGTGATGAAACTCAAGAAACAAGAAAAACTGATCAATGCCATGACATAACCGTATTTCCATCCCTAAACATTGCAGCAGGAGCATGTTCAGGAAATGGTATTTTATTTGATATAAGCGATCCCTATAACCCATTTAGATTAGATGTAGTAACAGATACAGGTTTTGCTTACTGGCATTCTGCTACATTTAATAATGATGGAACTAAGATAATTTTTACAGATGAATGGGGTGGCGGTGGCCGAGCAAGATGCAGAGCTTGGGATCCGCTAGATTGGGGAGCAGATGCGATATATGACATTGTTGAAAATAAACTAATATTCAAAAGTCACTATAAAATGCCTGCGCCACAATTAGAAACAGAAAACTGCGTTGCTCATAATGGATCTATTATCCCAGTTCCAAATAGAGATATTTTTGTTCAAGCCTGGTACCAAGGCGGCATATCGATTATTGATTTTACTGATTCAAGCAATCCATATGAAATTGCATATTTTGATAGAGGTCCAATTTTTGAAGATATTCTAATTACTGGAGGATATTGGTCTTCATATTATTATGATGGCTATATATATGGAACAGAAATAACGAGAGGATTGGATGTATTTAAACTTACTCCAAGTGAATACCTAAGTGAAGAAGAGATTAATAGAGCTGCTAATGCTTATCCTGCAATAGGCCCAAATACGTTTAATCCACAACAACAAATCCCAATGGCTTGGCCTGAGGATAGTAAAGAAACTTCACTATAGATTTCAAAGTAGTTAATATAGCTTCTATGTATGCTGCTATAGACTTTGGGACCACAAATACAGATGTGGTGATTCACTCAGATAATTCTGAGCTAGATTTCCATACATTCGAAACGCAAAATGTAAATCTTGAGTTTATTGATAAAATATTCAAAGAAATAAATATTGATGCATCAAGAATAAAAAGTATTGCTGTTACTGGAGGCAAATCAAGTAATTTAGAAAACAGCTACAAAGAAATTCCAATAGAAAAAATAAATGAAATAGATGCCATAGCTCTTGGGGCAAAAAGTTTATATGAAATTAATGAAGATTCCTTTGTTGTGGTTAGTGCTGGCACTGGAACTGCATGTGTTCATAGTAACGGAGTTACTCATAATCACTTAGGAGGTATTTCAGTTGGAGGAGGAACACTTCAAGGATTAGCAAATTCTATTTTGGGTACTAGCTCCCAATCAAATATTGATAAGTTATCGGCAAAAGGCAAAAGAGAAAACGTTGATCTTTTGATTGGAGATGTTGTGAATGAAATCGGGTCTTTGTATCCAGAAATAACTGCCTCAAATTTTGCTAGAGCAAGAAATATAAAAAATATAAGCAATGAGGATATAGCCGCCTCATTATCAAATATGGTTGGTGAAGTTATTGGAACCGTATCTTATTTAAATGCTCTGCTCATGGGCGTTCAAAAGGTTTACTTTATCGGAAGAGTATCTAATAGCAATACTGTAAAAAAAGGCATAGAAGATAGGTTGCAACTTGCAAGTGTGGAGGGATGTTTTGCAAATAATAGAGAGTTTGGAAATGCATTGGGCGCCTTGAGTTTCATCAAAGCAAAATAAATACTGCCCTTATAAAATTAATGTAAATTATATACAATTAGTATTCATATGATCGTCACTGACAAATCCTTAATTATTACCTTTGCTATACCTGCATTCTTCATACTCATTCTTATTGAATATTTTTACGGAAGATATGTTGGTAAAAATACTTATAGATTAAATGATACCTTTACTAGCATAGCTATCGGGATGATAAGCAGGTATCCAACAATGCTTAATCTAGGGTTTCAAAGCGCTGTTTTTATATATATTAGTACTAGCTTAAATCTCAATCTTTTATCAACTGCTAGCCCTATAACATGGGTTTTAGCTTTCTTAATGTATGATTTATCTTATTACTGGATGCATAGGATGCATCATGAAATAAAGATCTTATGGGCAACGCATAGCGTGCATCATCATGGGGAAGAGTTTAATCTTTCAACTGCTTTAAGACAGACCAGCACTGGTTGGCTATGGAAATGGGTTTTCTATTTACCTATGATATTAATTGGCATACCTGGTGAAGTTTTTATAACAGTAGCTGGTATTAACTTGGTATATCAGTTTTGGGTCCATACAAAACATATTGGCCATTTAGGTTTTTTAGAGAAAATATTTATCACACCTATGAACCATGGTATTCACCATGCAAAAAATAAAGAATACATAGATGCTAACTATGGTGGAGTTTTTATAATCTGGGATAGAATGTTTGGGACTTATATTGCTGAAAAGCCAGATGTAAAGCCTGTTTATGGGACAGTAACTCCCTTAAGAAGTTGGAATCCGATATGGGCAAATTTTCAAGTCTTCTCTGGAATGCTGAAGGACTCTATTAAGACTAAAAAATGGAGTGATAAGGTTAAAGTCTGGTTTGCAAAAACCTATTGGAGACCTGAAGACTGTATAGAAGAAAAAGATGCTTCAGCTTTTAATGAAAAATTTGATCCAGTTGTTACAAATGACATTAAAGTCTTTAGTTTTTTTCAAATGCTATTTACCATTGCTGTTTCTGGCAGTGTTTTATTCTTTATTTCTCAATACTCTCCAGCAGAGATCGCTATCTTTGGAATATTCTTAATGGCTTTGTCTACAGTCACGGGCATGCTGCTTCAGAATAAATCTAGCTCCTACTTGGCTATGTTGGTGTTATCAGTCATTGGCATAGTAGGCATTGTAATGTTTGATATTATTAATTATGAAGTCTTATCTACCAAACTTCTGGTTGCTCAATTTGCTATAAGTTCGGTAGGAGTATTATTGATAAAGCTTTACAAAAATATTTATAAAGATAACTTCGTTAATGCTTAAACCCAGTCCGGGCATGGCAAATCATTATTAACTAAAAAGTTTCTGTTATAAAGTTTGCTTAAATACCTTGAGCCTGAATCACATAGAATAGTAACTATATTGCTGCCCTTTTCCATTTGCCTAGCCATTTCAATAGCTCCGGCAATATTTATACCTGCACTACCTCCAAGATAGAGACCTTCTGTTTCAACCATTTTAAACATTGCATTTAACGCATCTTCATCACTAATTCTAAGAGGTATATCAACTTCAAGTCCTTCAATATTTTTTGTGATTCTACCCTGACCAATTCCCTCTGTTACTGAAGAGCCCTCGGCTTTTAACTCGCCATCTACAAAATAAGAATAGATAGCTGCGCCATGGGGATCTGCAAGACCAATTTTAATATTCTTATTTTGACTCTTTAAGTATCTGGCTATGCCTGTTAGGGTGCCTCCAGTTCCAATTGAGCATATAAATCCATCGATATTACCATCAAGTTGTTCATAAATTTCTGGGCCTGTTTCCTTAAAATGACCTATCTTATTTGCCTCATTGTCAAATTGATTGGCCCAAAGAACTCCATTTGGGTTGTCATATTCATCAGCAACTTTTTTAGAGTACTTTACATAATTATTTGGATCCTTATATGGCACAGCTGGAACCTCTATTAACTCAGCACCACAAGCTCTAATAGTTGCTTTTTTCTCTTCTGATTGTGTATCAGGTATAACAATAACTGTTTTTAGGCCTAAAGAGTTCCCAACCAAGGCCAAACCGATCCCAGTATTTCCAGCAGTTCCCTCAACAATGGTGCCGCCCTTTTTTATCAGTCCTTTTTGCAAAGCATCTTCCAAAATATATTTTGCAGCCCTATCTTTAACAGAACCACCGGGATTAATAAATTCAGCTTTGCCATATATATTGCAACCAGTGAGCTCAGAAAAATATTCAAGTTTGATAAGTGGTGTGTTTCCTATGTATTTAATCATTTAAAGGCTCGAGTCTCCTGGATCCCATTCATTGTTGGTAATATTTAATTTATTAACTTCTTTTGCGGGTATTCCTGCAACAGTAGTATCTTTTTTGACATCTTTTAATACTAAGCTTCCAGCAGCCACGACAGCATTCTGCTCTATGGTAATATTTCCAAGAATTGTACTCGAGGCATAAATAGTAGCTCCTTCTTGAACATTTGGATGTCTTTTCCCAATTTCATTACCTCTACCTCCAAGCGTTACGCCTTGAAAAATTGAAACATTTGATTCTATGACAGCTGTTTCACCAATAACAATTCCTGTAGCATGATCCATCATTACTCCACCTGCAATTTTTGCTGCAGGATGAATATCGATTCCAAAAACTTCAGATGCTCTATTTTGAAAAAATAAAGCCATTGTATGTCTCTCTTTATTCCATAAGCAGTGTGATGCCCTGTATGTAGCAAGCCCTAAAAACCCCTTGTAAAAAAGTAGTGGTGTTGAAAAGTAATCACATGAAGGATCATTATCTTTAAAGAAAAGAAGGTCTCTTTCTAAATCTTTTTCAATATTCTTACAATCATTAAAGACATCAAGTACGAATTTCTTAATATCCATTGCTGATAAAGCATCACTATGAAGCTTTGATGATAGTATTGATGCAACAGCTCCTGAAAGATTATTTTGAGATAAAACTAATGAATATAAGAATGATCCTAAAGAAGGTTCTGCGCCAACCCTAAGTTCAATTTCTTTTCTAATATTATTCCATAATGTCGAATTCATAACGAAATGATTATAAACTTAAATACTTGAGAATATCTATTATAAAAAAATAATATAAAATAATGCTTATCTCTTAATTTAAGTATTATGAAAAAAACACAAATTTTAACTTTTTCATGTCCTGACGGGCCTGGCATTCAAGCTAAAGTTACAGGCATTATGTATGCGCACAATGCTTTTCTTACAGATGTGCAATCTTATTCAGACAAGGATTCATTAACTTTTTTTTCAAGAATTGTTTTTTCAATAGACGACTCAGAGGCTTCTGGAGTTACATTTATTAAAGATTTTAGTCAGCTTGCTGATGAGTTAAATATAAATTGGTCAATTAATGATAGTGAAAAAAAACTAAAAACTATTGTTGCTGTTTCAAAAGAAGGTCATTGTTTAAATGATCTTTTGTATAGATCTCAGTACAGAGACATGCCAATAGAAATTGTTGGAGTGGTTTCAAATCATGAGACATATAGAGAGATAGTTGAGTTTAATGGTATCAAATATCATTATTTGCCAATTGATTCAGATAAAAATTCAAAAGAAATGCAAGAAAAAGAATTTGAATCTATTGTTGAAAAAGAAAATGCTGACTTAATTGTTTTAGCAAGATATATGCAAATTCTTTCAGATCAGCTTACTAGCAAATGGTCAGGAAAATGTATAAATATTCATCATAGCTTCTTGCCAAGTTTTAAGGGCGCTAAACCCTACCATCAAGCATTTAACAAAGGGGTAAAAATTATTGGTGCAACTGCTCATTACGTGACAAGTGAACTAGATGAGGGTCAAATTATTGAGCAAGATGTGCAAAGGGTTTCCCATAGAGATTCTACTCAGGACCTTACTAGAAAAGGAAATGATATTGAATCAAGCGTGCTTTCAAGAGCAGTAAGATGGCATGCAGAAAAGAGAATAATTATAAACGGAAATAAAACGGTAGTTTTTAATTAAAATAAATGGTGGAGCTACGCGGGATCGAACCGCGGACCCCCTGCTTGCAAAGCAGGTGCTCTCCCAGCTGAGCTATAGCCCCATTTTGAATTGATAATTGTACTTTAAAATTAAAATAATTCTACAATTTAATATATAAAAAAGGATGGGCTATTTACCATCCATTTAATACCTAATACCTGAATGAGATCAGGATTTCTCTCCCACAAGATTAGAGTTTGAATGTGAAGCCGATCTTCAATGTTCTTGGTTTTTGTGATCTTGCTCCATCTTTTGGTGCTCTAGCAACAATATCTGATCATGATCTAAAAGATTTTCCATGATTAAATATACATCTGTTTTGTCATTTAATGGTTTCCTTTAAATTAAGATCAAAAATTTGTGTGAAATGAATGAAGCTTCAATATTTTGATTAATCCCACATGCAGCTGTTGAGCATGAGCTTCCATTATCAACTAATCTGACGTTACCGCTTATACCACTAGATCCTACAAAACCAACAACTAATGCTAATGAAGAACTTGGTACATATGGAACATCATCTCCAGCAGCTACAACCCCCCAATAATCTCCATCATCATCAAAACTATTAGCAAAAGTAGCATCAGTTGAGGTATAAGTTAATGCAACTGGGTAAATAGTTCCATCACTGCCTTCAAAAATATGAGAGGCTGAAAGCTCTAGCCCCGAGACATCAACAGCGCCTCCATCAAAAACATCACCATCATCACAGTCGCCACCTTGAGAATTTTTACAAACAGCTTTTAAATTTTTATAGTCACTTTCAAAATAAAACGTTTCAAGGCTAGTATCGCCTTTAGAGTATCTCAAACCAAGTTCCATATTGTCTGCTTTTTCAGGATCTGTTCCAAACATAGCTGTCATGCCTTCATGGAAACCAGCAACAAGCTGTAAATTTTCATTAACATCATAAGTTGCGCCAAATCCTGTTGTGCTATGGTCCCCATCTTTAGTTTTTGGATACCCTGAAGCTAGCTGTGTCCTTGTTGGAACTCCATCATTCCATCTATTTTCAACTTGATCATACTCTTCTGACCTATGCCCTATTGTAAGAATTAAACCACCAAGCGTAATCTTGTCTTCAATGTAATATGAAGTTGCTTCAGAAACTCTTAGTCTATTATTACTTCCTGTGTATCCTGTTGAGCAATCATAAAGAGCGGAATTAATACCATTACTTCCTTGATCAAAGCATTCATAATTTTGGTACCTGCTTTCAGAATCTTCCATATCTCTATAACCAAACGTTAGGCTATGATTGTTGATATATGTTATGACTTTAAACTGATAACCTTCATTGGTATAGAATCTATTATTGTGCTTAAGCTTTACTTGAACTGCTAATTCACCGTCAAGAATAGCTTGCGCATTAGCATTGCCAGCATTAGCAGCTGCAATAACATTATTAATACCGCTTCCAACACCGTGATCACCATTATTATTAGCTTTGTCTACCTTAAACCAGTCTCTGTGATAATCATTGCTCCAAGTAGACGCTATCACTCTGATATTTTCAAAATCAGCTAGATAAGTAAGAGATTTTTGATCGCCATCATCATTCATTTCATCGTATTGAGTCATGCCATATCTGAGCCTTGGGTTAGCATTAAAACTAGCTCCTGAAAGTCCAACATATGACTGATCTGAAACTTCATCAACTTCAAGCATTTTGAAAGTTAAAGAATGATCGCCTGTCTCATACCTTGCTTTAATTAGGATATCTGATTTATTAAAACCTGTATCTCCACCAACATTAGCAATACTGTCAAACCCATCACTTTTATGCTCATGAATTTCAACAAGACCGCCTAAATTTCCGGAAACACCTCCATAATATACATGAGTTCTAAGCATCTCATTTTGTCCAAACTCTTGAGTAAATTTTCCTGATTTTACTTCTGGAATTGGTGTGCTGATCAAATTAATAGCTCCGCCAATTGTACTCGGTCCCTGACTTATTGAAGAAGGTCCTTTTAGAACCTCTACAGAATTAATTCTACCTGTAGTCGGAAAATAATAAGCTGATGAAGACGTATAAGGAGCTGGGGCAACCAAAATACCATCCTCCATTAAAGTAATCTTTGCAGATCTGTCTATTGATGTACCTCTAATAGAGATATTTGGCCTTAAGCCATAACCATCTTCTGTTCTAAAATATACACCTGGTACAGCCGATAGTATTTTATGTATGTCAGTATCCATAGCTTTAAGTAACTCTTCATTACTTACTATTTGACCTGACCCAGATAATTCTTTTACATCAGCTTTTTTTCCTATTATTGTTACGGTCTCAATTTCTTGTGAGTCTGCATATATTTCTGATGATATTGCTAATGCAGATAAAAGCATCAAGAAGCCTAATATCAATTTATTTTGTTTAATGGTTTTCATAATTCGCCTTACTTGATACTTAAAAGTGAGCTAATGAAAACTTCTGAAAAAATTATTATTAAAATTCCAGCACTTCTAGGAGAAAAGGTTATCGCTAGCTCTTGTAAATGCAAATGATAATGATTCTCATTTACAATTGCAAGCAATAAATCAACAAATTTCTAAAGAAATGAATATTAGATTTAAGACTTACTAGTTATTGCCTTTAATCGCGAAGTATAGACCTAGAATAAATAAAAATATTTGCTCGCTCATGAACAAGTCTTTGGTTATGAACCAGTCAGGATGAGCGATAGCAAAGGCGCCAATCATTATTACCACCACTGCCCCACCAGAAAGTCTAGTAATTAGATTGCCTAATTGATTAAACAACAATCCTCCCAGAACGATACCTATACCTGCAATGACTTCCCCTAACGCAACAAGGCTGGTGATTAATTCTGGCCATATGATGCCTTTGCTTTCAAACCAAACTACCATTTTTTGTGGTGGCAGAGGAAACTTTCCATATCCATGTAAGAAAAATGAAATCCCTAAAGATAACCTTAATAACCAAGGCGCAATTCCAGAGAAAGGTTTGGCCATCGAATCTAATGCATTGTTTAATTTGCTCATAATTTATCCCTCGTTAGCTAAAAGTATATCCTCATCAGAACAAATATTAAAACCTTCATTCTCGAGAAGCTTATCTAATTCTTCTCTCCCAATATCAACATTTAAGAACACTCTTCCAGTTGTTGAATTTTCCTCTTTTAGAATACATCCCATACTATAAAGCTCAGATCTAAGTTTACCCATTGATGATTCAATTGATACCCAGCCTCTAAACATTCCATTGAATAACTCTTTATTTATTCTATCTCGGAGCTGCTCAATGCCCAGACCCCTTTCTGCAGATATCCATATTTCATTGTTTAGTTTTCTTACCTCAGGATCTCTTAACCCTATAAGATCACACTTATTATTAATCATAATTTTTGGGATGGATTCTAGTCCAAGGCTATCTAGGATCAGATCAACCTCTTTAATTTTTTGGTCATGATCATCGTCAGAGCAATCCGTTACATGAAGAAGTAAGTCTGCTGATTGAAGCTCATCAAGCGTTGCTTTAAATGATTCTATTAATTCTGTGGGTAAGTCAGAGATAAAACCTACTGTATCTGAGAAAAGTGTAGGGCCTAGTTCGGGATCAATATTCCTCCTGGTAACCGAATCAAGTGTGGCGAATAACTTATCAGCTGCATATTGCTTGCTGCTTGTTAGTCTATTAAAAAGTGTTGTTTTGCCTGCATTTGTATATCCAACTAGGGCTACAAGCTTATTCCTGCTCTTCTTTCTCGCATAGCTATTCAGTTGTTTTTGTTTATGCGCCTTCTTTAATCTATTTTTTAATGTTCTTATTCTGTGTCCTATCAGCCGCCTGTCAGTCTCAAGCTGAGTTTCACCAGGCCCCCTTAGACCTATTCCACCTTTTTGCCTTTCAAGGTGAGTCCAACCCCTTATCAAACGAGTTGAAAGATGATTTAACTGAGCTAACTCAACTTGAAGCTTACCGATATGGGTAGTTGCTCTTGATGCAAAGATATCTAAAATTAATTCTGTTTTATCGATTACCCTAACTTTTAGCTTTAACTCTAAGTTTCTAGCCTGTGATGCTGAAAGTTTATGATTCACAATCAATAGATCAATTCCTGAATTTTTAATTAGATCAGCGATTTCTTCCAATTTACCTTTATTAATAAAATGACTAATTGATGGTCTGCTTTGTTTGTGTGAACTTTTTCCAACTATCTCAGCACCAGAAGAGATCACTAGATCATAAAACTCTGTTTCTGCCTCATCAATGACTTGCTTGTCACTTAAAGAATGAACATCTATAAAAACAAGAAATGTCTTTAGGTTAGTTTTTTCTTCTTTATACATGTAATTAATATTGTAGAGATTTTATTTATTTTTGTTACTATTAATAAGTAAATAAAATTATTTATAGGGGTGTTTTATTAATAAAGGTGAAAGAGCATACAACTCATCACTTGCCAGTAAAAAAAGAAAAGAGATCAGAGAATTAAAAAAACTCAGATTAGAAAAAAAATATAAAGAACTTCGAAAAGCTAGAAAAAATAAAAAATAATTAGAAGTTCAAAGCTTGGCAAGTTAAGCCACGCTGAAGTGGTATAGGCCTTTTTTAACTTAAAAAAATATGGAAAAAATAGATAAATACATGCCAATAATTATAGTTCTTGCATGTCTCTTTATTGCCTCAGTGGCATAGGTACAGCCTAAGACTTTTTAAAGTTACTCATACTCACAACTTTCTTCTTGTTGTGTTTTTTCTTCTTGACCTTTTGCTCCCTCAAAATCTTATCGAGAGCTGCTTGAAATAGTTGTAAATTCTTATTTGACATATTATTAAAACTTTTTCTTTTGAGGCGAACATTGACCAGATGCCCTTACCTCTACTTTTGGATCAGAGTTTTTAGAATCTTTTTTATTTTTTAGCCATATATCAGCTTGGATTTTACCTTTGCCAGTATACCAATTAAAAGTATTAGTAACTCTGTAAAAGTCGACATCATATTCTGGAAATATTGGGTGCTCTTCTCCTGCCTTCATTGAATGAGTAACTTCTATTCCATTTTTAGTAACCTTTGATTCCCAATCAGCATTTGGATTTAGCCATATAGGTGATGGATCAAAGGTATGTACTAAAGATTTAAATTTTTCATTTTGGGTATCGGCTTCCCAGTATTGAACAACATACATTTTATCTTTTTCCCAATCTTCTGAGGCAAAACTAGTTTTGGCTCTCTGTAGCAAAAATAAAGACTGTTGAGTCTGTGTGGCTAGATTTTTAAAGAACTCTATACCCTCAGAAAGATAGGTTTTTTTAATATCTTTATAGGTGATCGAATAAGTTCCATTTAGTTCACATAGCACTTTAGATTCCTCTGCATACAAAGAAATTGAAAATAAAATGATTATAAGAAAACGCATACAGAAACTGGTTAAACTAATGTAACTGAGATTTTACAGAATATTCAATTTTATTTGAAGCTCATTAGTCTCGCGGATTAATTTATGTATTTTTAAATACTTAAGTCTTCAAGGTTATAGTCTTTGAGATCTTCTCGAGAGCTATCGTTCCATACAAAAGACTTGCCAGATTGCTCAAAAGGATAATATTTATATGCCTCTTCGTTTGGGTATTTTTGCTTTCTTGCCTCAATCGCATAACCAATTGATCTTGATCTTCTTTCAATAATTTCTTCATCAAAAACCTGAGCTTCGCTATGAATCCCGCCACCTTGTGTACCCGATAACAGATGATCTTTTATGAAAACCAAAGTTGACAGTCACGCGTGGCTCAAATCCACAATTTGGAAAAGATCCATGCAATAGCTGTCTGTTACAAATTACAACATCGCCAGGATTACAAACTATTGGAACAGCCCCATCAATACGCTCGCTCCCAGTTTCAGCAACTATCTTTTTAATATCAATTTTTCCAACTTTATGTGTTCCTGGAACTACCCAAACACCATTTACTGCTGTGCTTCCATAAACTTGTGCCATGAAATTAAATCCATGAATTTCTTCATCAAAGTTTTCGCTCTCCCAGTGTGTCACTCCATCTTGATGCCAAGATACTGCAGCCCCAATACCTGGTTCTTTTATAAATAAAGCTTCATTGAAAGGTGCAAAATCCTTCCCGTTTATTGACTCAGCTACTTTAAGGAGTTTGGGATGGGCGTAGGTTCTTAGACAAGCATCAGAAAACTGTAACGATCCTAATAAAATTAAAGGAACGGCCATAGGAGCATCTTCCTTTGCTTCCGGTTCAAACATTTTTATTTGATGCCTTCCATTAGCTAATTCAGTGCCTCCAAGAGGATCACCTAAAGGTTTTGACCAAACTAATGTTAAAGATTTCGATTCAGCATTCATTGCTGGCTCGCCTTTAGCGTTGAGTGTGCTTTCAGGGCCGGTAGGAAATTGTTGTCTTAAATTTTCTAAATCTTCTTTAATATCTTCAACCTCTTCATTGTTTAGAACACCCTCAAAAATATAGAATCCATTTTTTGAATAAGCTTCTTTGATAGAAGAAGATAAATCACCATTCTTGCCAAAGGTTATCGGACCGCGATTACCTAATGCTAAAGCATTTTTTTCACCATTTTTGAGATATGCTTTCATGGCATCAGCTTCATCACCGTAATAAGCTGCACATGCCTCTATCGATTTTGATGCATCAATCATTAATTACTCCCCTAGAAATATGATTAATAGAGATAATAATATATAAAAAAAAATTAATTTTTTAAAGAATAAAAAATTATTAATTAATCTTATTGAGATTGCTGTACCAAGCCAAAATAGAGAATGGAATTGTTAACAAATAAATTATTGCTAATACATTAATTGATAACCAGATAAAATTAATAATACTTAAGGCTATTAAGAAAAAAAGTATAAGGAAAACAAGTCTAGATTTAATAAGCAGCTTTCTTCTTTTAATTGAAAAGGTTGGTATTCTGCTAGTAAGTAACCCACTTATAAGAATGATATAACCAGCGACAAAATTTAAATTATCAAATGCCCAAGAGTAACCCATGAATGAGTGTGTTAATGGCAATAGTATTAATACGGCTCCAACAGGTGTTGGGATTCCAGTAAAGAAACTATCTGGTTCTGTATTATTAGCTTTTGAAGATTCTAGTTTTACGTTGTATAAAGCTAGCCTTAAGCAAGAAAAAATGATGAAAATCAGACAAGCAAAAGCGCCTATACCGCTATTTTGGTTAAAAATAGACATGTATACAAGAATTCCAGGAGCAATACCAAAGCTTAAAAAATCTGAAAGTGAGTCTAATTGAGCTCCCAAATCTGATTCGCTCTGAAGGTGTCTTGCTAGCATGCCATCAAGAACATCACAAATACCTGCAATTAATATACACAAAACAGCTAAATTAAAATCTGCTTCTAATGAAAATCTAATTGAACTCAACCCAAAACAAAGTCCTGAGAGTGTAATAACGTTTAGGAAGCAAAACTTTAAAATCAATTTTTTTCATATATCTTAGTTAAGAGACGCTAGCACAGATTCACCGGCTACAACCTTATCTCCCACAGAACATTGAACAGTTGAGTCTAAAGGCATATATATATCTACCCTAGAACCAAATCTTATTAGGCCAAATCTTTCTCCTTGATTAAGATTTTGATTTTTAGATACAAATCCCAAAATCCTTCTGGCGATCAAGCCCGCAATCTGAACAACAACAATGTCAGCTCCATGTTCACTATTAATAATTAAGCTGCTTCTTTCATTCTTTTCGCTAGCTTTATCAAGACTTGCGTTTAAGAATTGCCCTTCTTTATAAACAATATCTTTAATAACACCGGCAACGGGACTTCTATTCACATGAACATTAAAAACATTCATAAATACACACACTCGTTTCATTTTTACTTGTTTCATTGAGACTTCTGAGGGAGGACAGGCCTCATCTATTAAACAGACTTTTCCATCTGCTGAGCTAATGATTAGATCTGAGTCTACTGGAGTATTTCTTGATGGGTCACGAAAAAACCATAAAGTAAAAAGAGTCAGTAAAAATCCAATTATTGAAATTGGGACATAGATCAGAAACGCCAATAATGAAATAACAAAAAAGATAAAAGCAAATTTCCATCCTTCAGGATGAATAATAGGTCTTTTAGATGGTTTTATGTCCATGTCTGTTTATTAATTACTAGGCGCGCATTTTATAACATGGTATTTTTTTAAGCTAGATGATAGATGATATTAAAAATGGTGGGCCCGGGAGGACTCGAACCTCCGACCAATGGATTATGAGTCCACTGCTCTAACCAACTGAGCTACAGGCCCCTATAGATATTGGTATATCTGATAAAGAGCGAATCATTATATAAGAATAAATTATTTTAGGAAGCTTAGTGGGCGTTTTTTATCTGAGAACATACTTGTTAGAATAAACTCATGATTGATTTAAGCAATACAAAGCCTTTCGCCTCAGGAGGTAATAGAGATTGTTATATAAGTCCCATCAATTCTAAAGCTTGCATAAAGGTAACTAAAAAAGAAGTTCTTAAAAAAAATAAAAAAAGGTAAAGTCTGGTATAAAAAATTTAGATCAAATGAAAGCTTTGATGACAATTTAAGAGAGCAGTTAGCATATAAACAAAAAGCAATTACTTCTCCTCTAGATAACTCTATATGGGATCATTTAGCTAAATGGAATGGTATGGTTAGATACAAGCTTGGGTCCTGCATCTGAAACAGAGTTGATTAAAAATGATGATGAGATAGCAGAAACCTTGGAGAATTATTTATTTAGAGAGCTTAACTGATGAGATTAAACTTGCTATAGAATCTTTTGAAATCTGGCTTAGGAAACACCGTGTTTTAACAAAAAATATTATTCCGCATAATATTGTTTTAAAAAAAATAGACGGAGTTATAACTTTAAAAATTATAGATGGTTTGGGGTGCTCTTCTTTTATCCCACTGCCAAAGTACAGCAAATACTTTGCTCAAAGATATGTTGAAAGACGAATCTCACTTATGTGGAGCAGAATAAACTGGGACCTAAGTGGCAGAAAAGGAGATTGGAAGTAGATCTTCTATTCGTCCAAGAAGTTTTTCAGGTGACTTGATCTACTTGGATGTCTTAGTTTTCTTAGAGGCTTTGGCCTCAATCTGTCTAATCCTTTCTCTAGTAACATCAAACTGCTTACCAACTTCTTCAAGAGTATGATCGGTATTCATACCAATACCAAATCGCATTCTTAAAACTTTTGCTTCTCTTGCAGTCAATGAGCCCAAAATATCATCGGTTGCAAAATGAAGACTTTCTTCAGTTGCATTCTCTAATGGAGATTCAATTACTGTATCTTCAATAAAATCACCTAAGCTTGAATCTTCATCATCACCAATTGGAGTTTCTGTTGAGATAGGTTCTTTAGCAATTTTCAGAACTTTTCTTACCTTGTCTTCGGGCATATCAAGCTCTTTAGATAGCTCTTCTGGAGTAGGTTCTCTGCCCATATCTTGCATCATCTGACGAGAAACTCGATTTAATTTATTAATTGTTTCAATCATGTGAACAGGTATTCTTATTGTTCTAGCCTGATCAGCAATAGATCTAGTTATTGCCTGTCTAATCCACCATGTAGCATAGGTAGAAAACTTATAACCTCTTCTGTACTCAAATTTATCAACTGCTTTCATTAGACCAATATTTCCTTCCTGAATAAGGTCAAGAAATTGCAGTCCTCTATTTGTATATTTCTTTGCAATGGATATTACAAGCCTCAAGTTTGCTTCGACCATGTCTTTTTTAGCGCGCCTCATTTTTGTTTCGCCCATAGACATTTTTCTATTAATTTCTTTAATCTCTTTAACAGAAAGCCAAACTGAGTTATCATTCTCGATAATATCTTTTTGTGCGATTACAACATCCTGCTTCACAGCTTCGAGTAAATCTTTTTTGTATTTCTTTTCTTTTTGAAGAGCATCAACCCATTTAACCTTAGTAAGGTTTTCAGCAAAGTTTTTAATGAAATCTTTACGCGGCATTCTAGCTTTTTTAACTAATTGCTCTTGAATAAACTTTTCCCTCTCTCTAATGCTGCTTAAACCAGACCTTGCAATTATGGCAATATCATCAAACATTCTTGGGCTAAACTTTAAGAATTGGAAAATCTGCCCTAGCTTTTCATACTCAGCCTGTGCTTCCTTTGACGTTCTTCCTTTAGAGTCAACTACTTTCATAGTCTTATTAAACTGCCTTTTTAAGTTTGTCATTCTGCGCTGAACTTCTTTTAGGTCTGGTCCGCTGCTAACTTCCTCGTCTGATTCTTCAGCTTTTTCAGCTTCTTCTTTGGCTCTTTGACTTCCAGGTCCTGCAGATGGCACATACTCCATTTCTTCAAGGAAACCAGTTAAAAAATCATTTATTTTCTTTTCGCCATCTTTAACCATCTGATGATAGTCAATAACAAATTCAACAGTTTTAGGATAATAAACACTTGCATGCAGTAGGTCTCTCATGCCCTCTTCTATTCTTTTGGCAATCTCAATTTCGCCTTCTCTAGTAAGCAGATCAACTGTTCCCATTTCGCGCATATACATTCTTACAGGATCAGTAGTTCGACCAGTTTCATTCTCAACCGCAGCCAAAGCCTCAGCTGCTTGCTCTAAAGCAATATCGTCTGAGTCCTCAGATTCAGCTAGCATAAGAGTGTCGGCATCTGGAGCTGTTTCATGAACTTGAAGCCCCAAATCGTTGATCATTCCAATAATTTCATCGACTTGATCAGGATCTGAAATATCTTCGGGAGATGGTCATTAACGTCCGCATAGGTCAAATAACCTTGCTCTCTCCCCTTTTCTATAAGCTCTGCAATTTTTGAGCCTTTTTTACTTAACTTGTCCACTAGTTCTCCAAATGTATTAACTATATGTAGTGATTAATTATTATTTTTCAATCACTTACTGTGCTTAAATTTCTTAATAAGTTTTGATCAGCTTCTGAGATATTTTCTTTTTTTAGAATGACCTGTTGTAATTCTCTTTTTTCTGCAGAAGAAATTTCTTGCATATTATACTTTTCTTTTAAGATTTCCTCTCTATCTTTTTCAGATTTTGAAATTGTATTTACACAATCAATAATCATCTTTTTTGCGTCCTCAAGTGAAAGGTTGATATCAGATATAAGAGCTTCACTAAAAACATTTTTTATTGGCTCTTTTTCTATGCTTTCAAAAACAATCGAAGGATTAGATTCAGGATTATTTTTGAATTTTTCTCTTATGGAGTTAATAAAATAAAATTTAGAGTCTTGCTTTATGTCATCAAATATAATTTCTGCTGCAAGCTGAGGATGCTGTATTAGTGAAGTAAAAATCCCCAAAACTGCCTTTTTTGCAATCTGAGATGATGTCTTGGGGTTTGTATTATTTGGCTCATTTTGTATCTCAACCCTTCCTGAAGAAGATGAAGAGGTAAGAAGTTTTGCAAAATCAAGACTGCATACTTTTGAAACCTCATCAATATATGCTTCTTTGAGTGGCTGATTGTTTATCTTGCTTATAAGAGGCACAGCAAATTTTGCAGCAATGGATCTGCCTTCGATAGTGTCAAGGTCTGCTTGCTCTTTAACTGTATCAAGAAAAAATTGAGAAAATGAAATTGCGCTCTCGGAAAGATCTAAAAAAGCTTGTTTGCCTTTTTCATTGATAAAGCTGTCAGGATCATGGCCTTCATCAAGAAAGATAAATTTAATATTAATATCCTCTCTTAATATAGGAAACCCATTTTCTACAACTCTCCATGCCGCTTTTCTACCGGCAAGGTCGCCATCAAATGCAACGTAAATATTTTTTGAATATCTCATCAATTTAGAAATATGCAAGCCTGTTATGGCAGTGCCCAGCGAAGCTACTGCATTCTTCACACCATTTTGATGAAGGGCTATGACATCCATGTATCCTTCAACAACAAAAACTGATTGAAGAGGATTATTTAATTTACGTGCCTCATATAACCCATAAAGCTCTTTTGATTTACTGAATGTTTTTGTTTCGGGCGAATTAAGATACTTTGGCTCTCCTTCATCAATTATTCTTCCGCCAAAAGCAATATGTTCACCTTTTATATTTCTTATTGGAAACATTAATCTTCCTCTAAACCTATCCTTCATCTTTTCAGAAAAAAGCCCAGATTCAGACAGATCTTCCTGCTTGTATTCTTTTGATAATATTTCAAATAACCCCTCCCATTCATCTAGGGCATATCCAATATTAAAAAATTTTGCGGTCTCTCCTGTTATCGATCTAGATTTAAGATAATCTACTGCCTTCTTGCCAGTATCTGCTTTCAATTGTTTTTCGTATATCTCTACAGCACGCGCATTTATACTCAGAGCTTCTTTTGTATCTACCGATTTATGAGTTTTAGGAACCTCCAAACCAACTGACGAGGCTATACTCTCAACTGCATCAACAAAATCTAGATTTTCATAATTTCGTAAAAAATTAATTGAATTTCCCTTGGCGTTACAGACAAAACAATAATAAAACTGCTTGTCCTGGTTTACTGCCATTGAAGGGTTGGTGTCATCATGAAAAGGACAAATACCCCAAAAATTATTGCCTTTTTTGTTCAATTGAACGCGTCTTCCTATAATATCGACAATATCTGATTGATCTAGTATTTGATCTATAAAACTAGATGGTATCGACATTTTGATTTAACCAATTATCTATTAAAATTTTTGCTGCATGTGCATCAATAGCTTCGCTCTTAATGCTTTTCTTATTCTCATTCATTAATTCTTTAAAATTTTGTCTTGCCTCAAAGCTTGTCAGCCTCTCATCAATATATTTACACTCTATTCCAGTTAGTTTATAGAGTTTTTTATGGAACTTTTCTACAAGTTTCATAATATCACTATCTGTTCCATCCATATTTAATGGCTTTCCTATTAACATTAGCTGCGGCTGCCACTCATTAATTATTTCTAATATTTGATCCCAATTAATTCTATTATCCTTGTTAAAAATAACCGCTAAAGGAGAGGAGCTTTTTGTAATAGTTTGACCTACAGCTACCCCTATTTTTTTTGTTCCAAAATCAAAAGCTAATATTTGCATAGTTTTAGTTTGATGAGAAATTCCAATCTCTAACAATTTCTAAGAAACCATACTCTTCGAGCATTAATGGGTCAAAGGCTGGAAAAGGAGCAGATTCATTTAAAATTCTAA
This sequence comes from Gammaproteobacteria bacterium, assembly GCA_038141865.1. GTDB lineage: Bacteria > Pseudomonadota > Gammaproteobacteria > Magnimaribacterales > D2472 > CAJQGY01. The sequence goes on from JAYQIX010000001.1 coordinate 97,888, forward strand.
TTGCCAATAAATCAATTTCATCAACACCTGATGATATAACTATTTCGGATCTTATTAAATTGCCAAGCGAATCGATGGTGGCAATGATTTGGACCATTTCATTATTTAGGCTTAGACCATTTTCAGAAATTATCTTGTCTCCAGCTGATTCAATTTGTCTTTGCCAAAGGTTTAAATACTGAGCCTCAGCATTATTTACAATTGAATTTGCTTGTAGCTTTTTCACTTTATTTGATTGCAACGAACTTTTTTTCGTTAATGAAATATTTGAGAGTGTATTGTCATTGATATCTATCTCAGAAACATCAGGCATTACAGATGCAGAGCCTATCTCATCAATATTTGAATTTGCTAATTTAACATTAATAATAGGAGTGTTTTTAAGAAATGGTAATTCATAAAAAGTTGTAAATGTTATGCCAAAAATTAGTGCTAGATGAATAATTATAGATAGCACAAAGGATTTATTAAGATTTAATGATCTTGAGCTTGAGTTTTTTGTTAGTAAGTGAGAGCTCATAAACCTTGAATATATTCCTTAATTGGATTTTTTCCCGTTTGATCAAATATTTCTCTAGCGCATGTCGGGCTAGTTATATTGATCTCCGTTAATCTGTCACCGATCATATCTATACCAGCAAAGTTAATGCCTTCATCTTTTAATTTTTTTGCAACAATTGATGCGACTTCCATTTGCTTATTGCTTATTTGCATGGCAACACCTTTACCTCCAGCAGCTAAATTACCTTTAAAATTTCCACCTTGAGGTATTCGAGCTAAAGCAATTTCAAAAGGATTCCCGTGTATTACTAAAATTCTAAAATCGCCATCATAAATATCTTCTAAGAATTCCTGTGCAATAATTTTTAATGAAGAATTAGCAGTCATTTTTTTAACTATCTCTATCTGATCTTCTTTGATTTCATCAAATTTATAAATGGAAGCTCCGCCCATTCCATCAAGAGGTTTAACAATAATATTTTTATGTTTTTTTTGGAAATCTATTACTTTTTCAATATCAGATGTGATGATTGTGTCTGGAATATAATCAGAAAAATATAGAGCAAATACCTTTTCATTAAACTCTTTTATTGCCCTTGGATTGTTATAAACTCTAGCCCCATTATTCTCAGCTAAGCTCAATAAATGTAAGCAATTGTTATAATTAGTATCAACTGGAGGGTCTTTACGCATGAGTACATAGGAAAAATCGGAAAGCTTAAATGGCAAAGGCGAAGTTAATGAAAATGATTTTTCTATATCTACAAACCTACAATCTGCATAAACATCTTTTTGAAAGATATTAATAGACTCCATTTCACATTGGTAAATCTCAAATCCTTGCGCGCTTGCCTCTTCCATCATAAAAATTGATGTATCTTTCTTATGATTCAATGAATCAAATACATCAGTTATAAATAAAAGTTTTTTGCTCATAATTTTCCAAGAAAGTTTCTTGCAAGTGTAAGGCCAACAATAGCGGCAGTCTCTGCTCTTAAAGTATGGTTACCTAGAAGTTTAATGCTAACATTTTTGTCAATTAAAAGAGATCTCTCTTCCTCAGAAAACCCTGATTCTGGACCAGTTATTAGCCCAATTGAAGTATCATCTTTGATGTCATCATTATCTAAATTATTACTGCCTGTAAAATCAAAGGCTATAAAGCTGTCTATTGCAAAATTATCTTTATCTGTAACGATTTCTTTAAGATTTTTTATAAATACTATTTGGGGTAAAAAATTTCTTCCTGATTGTTTACATGCTCCAACAACAACATCTTCAAGCTTAGATATTATTTTTGATATATTTTTTTTGCGATACTTTGATCAACAAAATCTGGTCTATAAATGAAAATTTTATTTACTCCGATTTCGATAAGCTTTTGGACCATAAAATGTAAATTATCTTTTTTAAGCACAGGAATGATGCTTGAGGTTTTATTGCTATCTTCATCTTCCTGAATAGGATTGGATATTAAAAAAAGTTTTGTCTTGTTGCGAGCAATATCTTTTATTTCAAATTTTCCTGTTAGACCTCTCCCATTAAAAACTTCTACGCTATCTCCTTCAGCAAGCCTTAAGACCTTAGAAAGGTGGATGGATTGATGTGAGTCTAGCTCTATAGATGCACTATGTTCCCTAAATGATTTACTATAAAATCTATGAAGCCTCATTCCAACATTATAGCTACTGGTTAATAAGAATGTCAGAGATAAATATTATATTGGTTCGACATGGAGAAGCTTCGGCCTCTTGGTCAGAAGACCCAGATCCCGGATTAAGCAAAGACGGTATTAATCAGGCAAAAAAGCTCTGTGAAGATGAAAGCCTTAAAAATCTTCATAATTTTAAATTCATTTCAAGCCCTAGGAAACGAGCCCAAGAAACCTCAAGTTTTCTATCAAGTAAATTGAATAAAGTAATTGAAATTAATAATGTCTTTGATGAAATTCCTGCTAAAGGAGTCTTGCTTGAGGATAAAATGGATTGGCTTAAAAGTATTGCTTTGATGCCAATTAAAGATTTGCCAATTTCAGTTCAAGAATGGAATGAAAAAATAATTGATACAATCTTATCAATAAATCAAGATAGTATAATTTTTACGCACTTTATGGTTATGAATGCAGTTGTAGCTTATGCAAAACAATTTTCTAAGCTGGTAAATATCAGTCCTGATTACACTTCAACTATAAAAATTACACTAAAAGACTCTCAAATTATTTCATTAAAAGTTGGGGATCAGAAAAAAACTAAGATCAATATATAAAAAACTATTGAGCAATTTTTAAACAACTGTAAAATTTAGTGACCAAAAATAATTGCTTTAAATTGACAAAAAAAGAATCATCCTTTGACAGCTATTCAAAAAAACCTCTCAAAGACGAGGTTAGAAAAGCAATGAAGAGATATTACAGACAGCTTGATTCGAGTGCACCTATAGATGTGTATGATCTTGTATTGTCAGAAGTAGAGCCCCCTCTTCTAATTGAAACTATGAAATATGCTAATAACAATCAATCAAAAGCAGCTAAAATTCTTGGTATCAACAGAACAACTCTTCGCACTAAACTTAAAAAATATAATATTGGAAAATAATGAGCCTTATACAACCAAAAACAGCCCTGGTAAGTCTTTCTGATAAAACTGGATTAAACGAGATTGTTAAATATCTTACCTCTAAGAACGTAAAGATCCTTTCTACCGGTGGTACATACAAAGCAATCAAAGAGATATGTTCAGATGTTATAGAAGTTTCAGAATTTACTGGGTTTGAAGAGATGATGGATGGAAGGGTTAAAACTCTTCATCCAAAAATACATGCTGGCATTCTTGCAAGAAGAGATAAAGACTTAGAAGTGTTGTCTGAAAGAGGCTTTGAACCGATAGATCTTGTTATAGTAAATTTATACCCATTTAAAGAAACTATTGCTTCGGACTGTTCTTTTGAAGAAGCCATTGAAAAAATTGATATTGGTGGGCCAACAATGATTAGATCTGCAGCAAAAAACTTTAAAGATGTTGCTGTTTTGACTGACCCAGCTGACTATGCAGAATTCATAAATCAATGGGAGAATGATGGTGGTGTGACGATTGAATTTAGGGAAAAACAAGCAAAAAAAGTTTTTGCTTTGATGGCAGACTACAACGCTTCTATTGCAAACTATTTATCTAATGAAGATGAAAAAACATTACCGAATTTTGTATTTAGTGAATCTTCAAAATTAAGATACGGCGAAAATCCTCATCAAGAAGCAAGACTGTTGACCTTTGATGGCCTTCAAAATAAAAATATTGCAAATGCTGAGATCCTCCAGGGAAAGGAAATGTCATACAACAATATTGTTGATGCTGATGCTGCATGGGAATGTGTTAGAGAATTTAATGATCCTGCTTGTGTTATTGTTAAGCATGCCAATCCTTGCGGAGTTGCTTCATCTCACTCACACCTTGAAGCATATAATTTAGCATTTCAAACAGATCCTACTTCTGCATTTGGAGGTATTATTGCTCTAAATGGGCCTTTGGATGGAACAACAGCAAATGAAATCAATCAAAGACAGTTTGTTGAGGTCATTATTGCTACTGACTATAGCGAAGAAGCTCTTGAGATCCTTAAAAGCAAAAAAAATATTAGAGTTTTGAAAGTAGACTTGGAGCAAGATAATCCATATCCAGGAGTTATAAAAAAAGTCTCTGGGGGAATTTTGATTCAAAGTGATGATAGTTTTAGCGTTCCAGAGTCATCTCTAGTTTGTGTGTCAAAAAGACAGCCAAGTGAAGAAGAAATGGGAGATTTAATGTTTGCTTGGAAAGTAGCAAAGTTTGTTAAGTCTAACGCTATAGTCTACGCAAGAAACAAACAAACAATTGGAATTGGGGCTGGGCAAATGAGCAGAGTAATAAGCGCAGATATTGCTAACCTAAAGGCTAGTGAAGAAGGGCTTGAAGTTAAAAATGCTGTTATGGCTTCCGATGCCTTTTTCCCCTTTAGAGATGGTATTGATAAGGCTGCATCCAGTGGTATAGCGGCAATAATTCAACCTGGTGGCTCTATAAGAGATGAAGAAGTGATTGCGGCTGCTGATGAAAATGATATGGAAATGGTATTCACTGGTACAAGGCATTTTAGACACTAATGAAAATACTAGTTATTGGGTCTGGGGGAAGAGAACATGCATTGGCATGGAAGGCAGCCCAAGATGTAGATGTGTCTGAGGTTTTTGTATGTCCAGGTAATGCTGGAACAGAGCTAGAAGAAAAATTAACAAATATTACCATCGATCATAATGACTTTGATTTAATTGAAAAATTCTGTCATGAACAAAAAATTTATTTGGTAATTATTGGGCCAGAACAACCTCTCGTTAATGGATTAACAGACTTCTTAGTATCAAAAAATATTAATGTATTTGGGCCCTCTAAAGCTGCAGCTCAATTAGAAGGATCAAAAACATTTTCTAAAGATTTCTTTAAAAAATATGGCATACCAACTGCTGATTATGCTTCCTTTGATAATTTTGATTCTGCATCTCATCATTTAGATGAAATTAAATATCCAACTGTAGTAAAAGCTGATGGTCTAGCTGCAGGAAAAGGCGTCATAATTTGTGAAAACAAAGCAGAAGCTATAAATGCGCTTGAAAGTATTTTTAATGACAATGTATTTGGAAGCGCTGGAAGCAGAGTTGTTATTGAAGACTTCTTAAAAGGTGAAGAAGCAAGTTTTATAGCTGTAGTTAGTAAAGATAAAATTATTCCTCTAGCAACAAGTCAAGATCATAAGGCTATTGGTGAGGGTGATGTTGGTTTAAATACTGGCGGCATGGGCGCTTATTCTCCAGCCCCTATTGTTACTGAAGCAATTCATGAAAAAATTATAAATGAAGTGATGGAGCCTACAATGCATGGCCTTATTGCAGAAGGGTCTCCATATTTGGGATTCTTATATGCTGGACTAATGATTGATGGTGACGATATTAAAGTTCTTGAGTTCAACTGCAGATTTGGTGATCCTGAAACTCAGCCTATTCTAATGAGGCTTGAATCAAGTCTTGTTGAACTTTGCATGAGCGCTATTAATGATGAGATGGATCAACATGATATTAAATGGAACCCAATGTCTGCTTGTGGTGTTGTAATAGCATCTGGAGGATATCCTGAAAAATATGCTTCAAATAAAGAAGTTCTGATTGAACAAGAAGATGACTCAAGCTCTAAACTGTTTCATGCAGGTACCAAGTTAGTAGATGGCAAGGTGTTAACTTCTGGGGGGAGGGTTTTTTGCGCTACTGCACTTGGGGATGATCTAAAAAAGGCACAAGAAAAAGCATACGAATTAGTGAATAAGGTTAACTTTGAAAATTCTTACTATAGAAAAGATATAGGTTATAAAGGTATCTATATGGGTGTTAAATGGGTTTAATAGATAACATTATTAACGAATGTGATATTGCATTAAAAACTTTGTCTAACTCAAAACCTGGCACCAATAGAGAATATCCAGTCAGCAAGAAATCTAGTAAAAGTGAAGAACTTACTAAACAAGAGAAGAGTTTATCTATTCAAATGATGCGAGTTAACTTGGCTGGTGAGGTTGCTGCACAAGCCTTGTACAGAGGTCAAGCCATGGTGTGTAAAGATCAGGAAATTAAAAAGCATCTTATTGAGGCTGGAGAAGAAGAAACGGATCACTTAATCTGGTGCAAAAGAAGATTAGATGAGCTTGATGGCAGAAGCTCTGTTTTTAATCCTATTTGGTATGCAGGGTCCTTTGCTATAGGCGCTATATTTGGAAATATGGGAGAAAAGATAAGCTTGGGCTTTGTTGAAGAAACTGAAAAGCAGGTTGTAAAGCACATTGATAGGCATCTTGATAAGATTTCACCAAAAGATCAGGACACCATAGATATACTTAAAACAATGCGTGAAGATGAAGATACGCATGCAAAACAAGCTGAAGAAAGTGGCAGTGAAGAACTTACTAAACCGACAAAAAAAATTATGGAATACACTGCCAAGATAATGACATCATCTAGCACACATATATAGCCGCATAGACTATTTCATTTGCTGCCACTTAATTGGCACTCCTTCAAGTTGATATCGATTGGATTCTTCTCTCAGTTTTTCATACTCTGTTTTAGATGAATATACGGTAACTATGAGAGCATTTTGTTTATTTGCAGTTATTCTTAACACCCTACCCATTCTTTGAATTCTTTGCCTTTTAGAAGATGAGGCACTTAGTATCATGGCTCCATCTGCCTCAGGCATATCAAATCCCTCATCTAGAGCAGTGCAACTAACCAAGACATTTAAATTGCCGCTCTTGAAGTTATTTAAATTTTCTTCTCTCTCTGAAGCATCGAGATCTGTATTGTAAATTGCTGATTGATATCCTTTGGTATTAATAATTGCATTGAATTCTTTGGCTTGTTTTTTATTCTCTGTAAAAACTATCCAGCTATCTCGTTTATATTTTTGTAGTAGCTCAATTCCAAAAGGTATTCTATTTTTTGAATTTTTTACCATTCTTGCTCTGTTAAAGATCATCATCTTGAGCGGATAATCATTCATATTATTCCCACCTATAGTTGCCGCCCTTCTTTGAATGCTTTTGGTGAATTTTTTATATTCATCTTCCTCTTCTGGGGTCATTGCTGCATAGGCATAAAGCAACTTGAAATTAACAATAACCTCGTCTTCTCTTGCATCAATATAATCGTAATCAAAGATAATATCGCCCAGAATTTTTTTAATAATAATGTAAAAATTATCGTCATAATCTCTCTCTGGTGTTGCAGACAGGCCGAGAGTTGCATGCCAGTTATTTGTGAGTGTTTCTCCTCTTTTTTCTGTACCAATTTTGTGGCATTCATCTACTATGAGCAGAGTTTGAGATGCATCGAACTTATCTATAATATTTTTTACTGAATCAATTGTTGAAATTGTGATCATCGAAAGCTCTTCTAGATGCTCTCCACCCCCATTTAATGATAGTTGATTGGCGTCATAAGATTGCAATAAGCCTTCATACCACTGATCTAATAGTGCAATTGAAGGAACAACAATTAAAATGGAATTTTTTGGATTTTCTTCTAGATATTGCTTAAGGCAATGAATAGCAAATACTGTTTTGCCCCCTCCAGTAACAACTTTTACAATTCCTCTCTTCCTATTCCACCATAATGGAAAAGCAGTTTCTTGCCATTCTCTTAACTTCAAAGAAGCTTTCCTCTCATTAAGCTCTCACCAATTAGGTATACATTAATGCCATTACTTTTAAGCATTTCGATGTCGCTGCTATTTTTAATACCGGATTCTGATACAAATATATTTTTGCCGTCAAATTCCTGTTTTAAATTTATAGAATTTTGGATATCTACCTCAAATGTTTTTAAATTCCTATTATTTACTCCGATAATGGCATTCTCAAACATCTTTACCCTATCGAGCTCAATCTTGTCATGAACTTCTATCAAATAATCCAGTTTTAGTTTCTCAGCCAAATCAATAAAGTGACTAATCTCTTCATCATTCAGAATACTTGCTATTAAAAGAATACAATCTGCGCCCATTAATTTTGCTTCATAGATTTGATACTCATCAATCATGAAATCTTTTCTAAGTATGGGTAATTGAGTGATTTTTCTTACTTCTTTGAGGTACTTTGGACTCCCAAGAAAGTAGTCTTCCTCTGTAAGAATTGAAAGAGCAACTGCGCCCAATTCTTCATATTCTTTTGCTTTTTTTATGGGATCAAAATCTTCTGCAATAATTCCAGCGCTGGGAGAAGCTTTTTTAATTTCTGCGATTATAGCTTCATCTTTCTCAGTTAAGCTCTGCTTAAATCTAGGATTTTCTAGATTTAATTCATTAATCTCTTTTTTAAGATCATCCAATGAGACAAGCTTCTTCTTTTCTTCAAGCTTAGCCTTAGTATTAATTACAATCTCTCTTAGAATACTCATTATTGATTTGATGCCCTAACATAAGCATTGAGCTTATTTGCAGCCTCTCCATTATTCATCAAAGCAAAGGCATGCTCTATGCCATCTTTTATAGATTCGGCTTTATTGGCAAGATATATCGCTGCTCCAGCATTTAAAGCAATCATGTCCTGAACAGCTGATTCTTTTCCAGAAAATGCTTCGTTAACTAATTCAAGGCTTTCTTCTGGAGAGTTTGCAGCTATCTCCTCAAGATTTCTTATGGAAAGTCCAAAGTCTTTTGGTGAAATTACATAGTTGTTTATCTCATTATTCTTTAATTCAGATACAAAAGTTTTTCCAGTAATAGTAATTTCGTCTAGCCCATCTTCCCCATGCACGATAAGAACCCTATTCATATCAAGGTGTTTTGCTACCGATGAAAACGTCTCAACCAGCGATTGATCATAAACGCCTATTATTTGTCTTTTTGCCCCGCATGGATTTGTATGAGGTCCTAAAAGATTGAATATTGTTTTCTTAGCAATTTTTTGCCTTACAGGCATTACATATTTCATAGAATCATGATGCAGAGGGGCAAACAAAAAAACAAAGCCAACATCATCAAAAACATTAAGCAGCTTTTCTCTATCGTGGGCAATATTCGCACCTGCTGCGGTTAAAAAATCAGCACTACCTGATTTGCTAGACACAGCTCTATTACCATGTTTTGTCACAAAGGCTCCACTAGCAGTGGCTACAAATGAGGATGCTGTTGAACAGTTAAATGTATGGAGCCCTGACCCACCTGTACCACAAGTGTCTATATGATCTAGCTTGCCCACGTCAAACTTAAGAGATTTATCTCGCATAACTGACGCTGCAGCAGATATCTCTGTCTCTGTTATGCCTTTTGCATTCAATAACAATAAAAAATTTTCAATCTCTATATCATCTACGGCTCCAGTCATAATATTATTTATGGCTTGCTGCATGTCTAAAAAATTTAGATCTAATTTCTGATTAAGCTGATTAATAATATCTTTCATAATGCTAAAAAGTTTTTAATTAAGTCCCTTCCGTGCTCAGTATCTATAGATTCTGGATGAAATTGAAAACCGTATATTGGTTTGTCTTTGCTTAACTCCCATAATGAGGTCTGGATCATTTTCTATTGTAGCTGTAATAATTAATTCCTTGGGGAGGCTTTCCTTTTTTATAATCAAACTGTGGTATCTGACTACAGAGTAAAGCTCATTTATGCCTTTATAAATATCATCACCATTATGTTTAATGATAGATTTTTTTCCATGCATAGGTAACGGAGCTTTTATTATTTCAGCTCCAAATGCTGCTCCAATAGATTGATGTCCTAGGCATATTCCAAGAACTGGAATATTAATAGACTTAATTAGCTCAACTGAAATTCCGGCCTGAAGAGGTGTGCATGGCCCGGGGGAAATAATTATCTTTTTCGGTTTCATTTCTAAAACTTCCGAAATGCTGCACTCATCATTTCTTATTACTTTTATATTAGATTCTATTTCTCCAACATAATGAACAAGGTTGTATGTAAAACTATCGTAGTTATCGATAACTAGTATCATTGGATCATCTCCAGAGCATCTAGAAACACTTTTGCCTTTTGCTTACACTCTTCCCATTCTTTTTCAGGAATTGAGTCTGCAACCACACCCGCTCCAGCACCAACATGAATAATACTATCTTTTATAACAGCTGTTCTTATGGCAATTGCTGTATCGACATCACCATTCCAAGATATGTATCCAATTGCGCCCCCGTAGATACCTCTTGAGCTTGGCTCAATTTCATTAATGATCTCCATTGCCCTTATCTTTGGGGCTCCCGACAATGTTCCTGCGGGCAAAGAAGATTTGATTGCATCCATATAATTTAAATTACCCAATAATCTCCCTGTTATATTTGAAACTATATGCATGACATGCGAATATTTTTCAATAATCATCTTGTCAGTAACTTTCACAGAACCAATTTCAGATATCTTACTAACATCATTTCGGCCTAAATCTATTAACATAAGATGCTCTGCGATTTCTTTGGGATCATTTAGAAGATCGATCTCATTGCCTTTATCTTCATCTATAGTTTGGCCTCGCTTTCGTGTACCAGCAATTGGCCTTAGTGTTATTTTATCTTGTTCAAGTCTTATTAATATTTCTGGAGACGCTCCAACAACCTTGCACTCTTTTAGATTCAGATAGTACATATATGGAGATGGATTAAGAACCCTTAGGGCTCTATACAATTCAAAAGCATCTGAATCAAAAGGCAAAGAGAAATCTTGAGCTAAAACCACCTGGAAAGCATCACCCTCAAGAATGTAATCTTTGATTTTTTTTACTCCGTTAAGATATTCATCTTTTTTAAAATTTGAATTGAACTCTAATTTGCCGGTTGGTTTTTTAAAATCTAATAATTGGCTGTCTTTTTCAATGAGGAAAATTTCTTCCATAGAATCAAGAATATTTAAAGCCTCATCATATGAGCAAGAAGATGGATCAACGTTATAAACAAGCTGAATAGAATTATCGGTGTTATCAAAAATAATTAATTTATCCGACTTCACCAGGTAAATTTCTGGCATATGTTCTTTAAATTTTGATTCTTTTGATTGAAGGTTTTCAATTTTCTTTTCAGCATATCTAGAACTCTCATATGCAAAAAAACCAACATAGCCTCCATAAAATCTTGGAAGGTTGTCTATGCCTGGTGAATGATATTTTGATGTGAGGTTGCTTACCTCGCCAAGAGGATCATCAGATTGATAGCTGTCTAGATTGTTGCCTTGAAAAATTTCAACCGTATTGCCTAAAACTTTAATATACTCTTTGCAATCAATTCCCAAGATGGAGTATTGAGCCCACTTAATTCCCCCTTCAACAGACTCAAGAAGAAAAGAATTCTCATCTTGATTTAATCTAGAGTAAATAGATAGAGGAGTTTCATTATCTTTATAAATTTTCTTTGCAATAGGAATGATATTAAATCCCTTTTCTACAAAGTTATTAAAATCTTGTCTAGTTATCATTACTCAGTATGTTATTTATATTAATAATATCGCCTACTTCAATTTTATTATGCTTAAACCAATCTTTCCTTACTTCTAGTGCATATAAAACTGGTTTTGAGGAGCAAACAGATTCCTCTGAGAATGGTTCCAAATAATGGATTTCAATTATTTTTCCATCTTTATTAATGAAGGCAACATTAAGTTTAGCTGGGGTATTCTTCATCCACATGCATTGTGTTTTAGTATAATCCCATGCAAAAAACATACCATAATCATCTGATATATTTTTTATATTCATTAATCCTTTTTTTCTTAGCTCAAACGTATTTGCAATATCAATCTCATCAAGATAATTATTTAAGTCAATTGATTTAGCAGCGCCCAAATTTGGCGATAAAAGTAAAAAAATAAATATATAAAGCTTATACGATCTTTGAACGTAGGTCTGAAATGGTCTGCTCATAATTATCTGTATTAAAAATTGCAGATCCTGCAACAAATGTATCTGCTCCAGCTTCAGCCGCTTTGGCAATGGTGTCTTTGTTAATACCGCCATCTATCTCAAGACGAATATCTCTTCCAGAGGCATCAATCATTTGCCTGACTTTTTTTAATTTATCTAAAGAGCTTTCTATAAATGATTGCCCCCCAAAACCTGGGTTAACACTCATGATCAAAACAAGGTCAATTTCATCTAGCACATTCTCAAGAATATCCAAGGAAGTTGCTGGATTAAAAACTAATCCAACTTTACAGCCCTTCTCCTTAATAGCCCTTATTGATCTATGAACATGCCTTGATGCTTCGGGATGAAAGCTAATTAGATCAGCTCCAGCCTTTATAAAATCTTGAGCTAAGTTATCAACGGGATCAATCATTAAATGAACATCTATAAAACTTTTGATTCCATAGTCTCTTAAAGATTGGCAAACCATTGGGCCAATCGTTAAATTTGGCACATAATGATTATCCATAACATCAAAATGAATCCAGTCGGCTCCTGCATTAATTACATCTGAGACTTCTTCGCCTAGCTTGGCAAAATTTGCAGATAATATAGATGGAGCGATTATGTGCTTTGTTTTACTCATAGGTTAATTTTCATCTTTAAATACTTTATTGGCAAGAGTTAACCTTTCAATTGTTCCTGTATCTATCCAGGAACCATCAAAAAACTCGCCGCTCACTTTTCCAAGTTCTATATATTTATATATAACTGGATTCCAAATGCTATAGGGCGTTTTAATATTTTCAAAGCTTTCAAATATCTTAGGGTTGATTACTGAGATTCCACTCCAGGTCATATTATTTGAACTGTTAATAGAAACCTTTGAGCCATCAATTGAGAAATCACCCACTATATTGTGATCAGGATTTTTTACTCCAACAATATGGGCATATTCAACATCCATAATTAAAGTATCTAGTTTAAATTCATGACATATATCTGCATTGATTAATAAAAACGAGTCATCACCTAAATAATTTAATGCCTGCTTTACACCTCCCCCAGTGCCTAATAGTTCGACTTCATCTGAGAATGTAATTTTTGCATTTGGGAACTTTGAAATTACATGATCTTTTACACGTGACTTTAGATGAAAGACATTAATAACTATCTCATCAAAACCATTTTGTATTAAAAGCTCTATATTTCTCTGAATTAAAGATTTATTCCCAACCATCAAATTTGGCTTAGGTATAGTATTTGTTAGTGGCCTTAATCTTTTACCAAGGCCTGCAGCAAGAATCATGGCCTTCATAGCTCATTCATCCTTTTTCTTAAAGCGGGTCTAACTTTTTCGATTAGCAGTGTTTTACATGTATGATTTTCTTCAGGAATTAAATTGATAAAATTGTCTAATATCTGTGATAAGTCTTTTAGTCGAAATGATCTTTTAGTTTCTATATATAATTTTGATAGAGTACCTAAAATTCGCATGCCTCTTTGGATTCCACCCCACCTTAACCATTCAAAAGTATCTAGAGCATGAACATCTAGCTTCATGTATTCATTATATCTTTTTAGTTGTTTGAGGATTATTTCATTCGGATAAGTCTTATAGTGGTCAATAAAGATCCCGGCCAAATCGATTCCAATTGGTCCATGGCATAAATCTTGAAAATCTATAACACAAATATCATTCTTAATTGCATGAAGGTTTCTTCTTTCAAAGTCAAAGTGACAATTCATCCATGGCTGTTGACTTAAATTTTCTAGTGCTTGTTGTTCAATGTCACTCAATTGTGAAGAAAGGGTTATATCCAGAAAGTTATTTAAAAACATTTCTTCCATCATCTGCATCTGAGCAGATAAGTCATTTAGGGTTAAGGATGGAAGTTGAGGTATTTGGGCTAAATGCAATTTTGATAAAAGCCTTATAGTTTCATCTAGTAGAAGTCCTCCATTGTCTTTTTCAATATCAATATCGATAAGAGAGGTATCTCCAATATCTTGCTGAATAGTGACACCTATCTTCCCATCATGATTTAGTACTCTGGGGCATAATATGCCTGACTTAGCCAAATATTCTGAAGTATGAACGAAAGATATTTGGTCTCCATAAAGAGGGTCTAAATAACATAATATTACCGTCTCATCATTCTGAAGATACAGCCTGTAATAAACTCTACCACTAGCTTCTAGCTTTAAAGGACTGATATCAGATGGGTCATAACCAAGCTGATTTGCTAAAAGATAGATATCGGTATCTTTCAATTAACTATTTTTAATTTCCTCTGGCAGAGGGGTGTCATCTGGAACAAAAAAGTCTGGCATGAGTTCTGCAAAAGGTACATCAGCGTATTTAGTAAAATCAGTTATGCCTGCAGAATGCAGAACCAAATCATCAATACAAAAATTACCAGTAAACGATTTTGCATCTTTTGTAAGTATTTCATATGAAGCATCAGCCATGATGTCTACATTTCTTGAAAGTCTCATTATTTCATCTCCACCTAAATGATTTTGAACTGCAGCAGTAGCAATAGCTGTTCTTGGCCATAATGCATTTACAGCTATGCCAAACTCTTTAAATTCTTCTGCCATTCCTAAAACACACATACTCATTGTGTATTTTGCCATCGTGTAAGCAACGGTGCCTGCAAACCATTTGGCACTCATATCTAATGGTGGTGATAGATTTAATATATGTGGATTCTCCGACTTTTTTAGATGAGGCAAACAATATTTGCTAACCATGTATGTTCCTCTACCATTTATCTGATGCATCAGATCATACCTTTTCATTGCTGTATCTGTTACGTTGGTGAGCTGGATAGCTGAAGCATTATTGATGCAAATATCAATGCCTCCAAAATGCTCTACAGCCTGATTAATAACATCTCTTACATTATCTTCATCTCTTATATCACAAACTACTGGTAGTGCATCACCTCCGGCTTGAACTATTTCGTCGGCAGCAGTGAATATAGTGCCAGGCAATTTAGGATGTGGTTCTGAAGTCTTTGCTGCTATGACGATCTTAGCTCCATCTGATGCAGCTTTCTTTGCCATTGCCAAACCAATGCCTCTGCTGCCACCAGAAATAAAAATTACTTTATCTTTTAAGCTCATATGTTTCCTCTTATCATTAAATTTATCTATGTATTAAAATTTTTCCATATATGGTCTCAAGTCTATCTCATGAGACCAAGCACTTCTATGCTGACAATGTATATTCCAATAATTTTCAGCAATCATATCTGGTCTTAAAATACCATCTTGATCTTTTAAAGCATAAATATCAGGGAAAAGCTCTTTTATAAATTGTGTATCAATAGCACCATCGATTATAAAGTGAGCTACATGAATACCTTGGGGACCAAGCTCTCTTGCCATGCTTTGTGCTAAAGCTCTTAAAGCAAACTTTGCTCCAGCAAATGCTGAAAATCCGGCGCTTCCTCTAAGCGAGGCCGTAGCACCTGTAAAGAATATGCTGCCATGACCTCTTTTCTTCATATATTTAGCAGCCTCTCTTCCAGTTAAAAATCCTGCAAAGGCTGCCATCTCCCAAACTTTTTTATAAACTCTTGAGGTGGTCTCTACTATTGGGTAGTAAACATTAGCGCCTGGATTAAAGACAACAACATCTATTGGCGCAATTGTTGATTCTATTTCTTCAAATAATTTAATTACAGCCTCTTCATCACGAGCATCAACCCCAAAACCTTTGGCGTAACCACCTTCAGCAGAAATTTCCTCACATAAGACTTCTAATTTTTTAATACTTGTTGGTCTTCGAACAGGACAGACTTTATATCCCTGGGATGCAAATTTTTTTGTTATAGCAGATCCAGTGGCATCCCCAGCACCTATGATAACTGCGGAAAACTTTGATAAATCTTTCATAAAAGTGTTTAATATTTTTATCCCACTTTACAAAATTGCAGGTGAAAATGAAAGTAGACTTTATCTTTGATGTGGCCAGCCCAAATGCTTATATGGTGTATAAAATTCTTCCTGAATTTCAAAAAAAGACTGGGGCTGAATTTGATTATATTCCATGCTTATTGGGTGGAATTATGCACCTAACTAATAATAAACCACCCTTTGTGGCTTTTGCTGAAGTGGAAAATAAAATGAAATATCAGCAAGTTGAGATGACTAGATTTATAAAAAAACACTCGCTTAATGATTTTAAATTTAACTCAAACTTTCCAATGAAAACTGTAAATATCCAAAGAGGTTTAATTGCAGCAAAAGAATTAGATGTTTTTGATGCTTATCTAGAGTGTATTATTTCAGCGGTTTGGGAAAAAAATCTAAATATGGCAGATGATGAAACGCTTTATAAGACAATAGATGAGGCTGGTTTAGATTCAACAAAATTTCAAAAAATTATTACCTCGCAAGCTTGCAAAGACAAACTAATAGAAAATACTCAAAGCGCTGTTGATGCTGGAGTTTTTGGTGTCCCAACATTCATCTATAAAGATGAAATATTTTTTGGCAAAGATCACCTTGATCAACTTGAAGACGCATTAAAAGCATAAATTAAGAACTTTACAGTATAAAATCAATCTAATTAGAATAAAGGTTGTTGTGTGAATAAAAAAAATTATTTTTGTATTGTTTGTATTGGGTTGTTTTCTTTGCCCGAAAGTCTCTATGCTGGGGTAAGAAGTCACTTAATTGAGAATACTACAAACAATCTATCTTGTTATAGCTACAAACCTTATCTTGGCAACATTAACAACACTAAAGACTTTGATATTAGCTCAACTGAGTTTGAGCTTACCAAAAGTAATAAGTTGATCTTAAATGGAGATGTAGTGCTTGATTTTAATGAAGGGTTGCTCAAATCAGGTAGTGCAATAATTGATAGAGAAGAAAATATCATTGAGTACGCAAATGATGGCTATATTACCTTAAGCAATGGGCTTTTCTCTTCAAAAAGTGGTTTATTTGATCAAGCAAATAAAACTTTATTTTTAACAAACGGTGAAATGTTTATTCCAGATAGAAACCTCATAATTTCATTTGATGAGCTTTCAGGCGGTGTTGAAAATGACATGAATATAACGGGCGCATCTATTACTTCTTGTGGCGATCCTTCGCAGGGATGGTCCTTGGATGCTAAAGTCTAAATATTGATAATGTATCTAAAAGAGGTTTGGCAAAAAATCTTACTTTAAAATTATTTAATAAAAATGTTTTATACCTTCCATGGATTCCATTTTCTATATCATCAGAACGAACTAGTGGCTTTCTTGAGCCATCTCTCTCTTATTCATCAGATGGGTTAGATTCATCTATTCCATATTATAGGGTTCTTTCTAGTTCATCTGACCTAACTATTGCTCCAAGAATGATTGCAAGTAGAGGAACTGGTTTAGAGTTCAACATTAGAAAAGCACATAACAAAAAATTTATAAGAAATTTAGACTTAATATATTTAAATAAAGATAAAGAATTCTCGAGAGAGTTTGAAGAAAAAAAAGAAAGTAGATGGGCATACTCATTAGAAGATAGCTTTGAATATAAAAATTATATTGGGTATTTGGATTGGTCAAAATCTTCAGATCAGATGGTTCTTAGAGATATTCCTGGAGAAAATGTATCTATAGGCAATCAGCGGTCAGAGAATTTATCCCAAACTCTATTTTTTAAAGCCAGTTATTCTAATTTAGATATTTCTTTAAAACATGAGGGTTATCAAAGCCTGAATCCTATTCTTACAAATGGATATAAAAAGTCACCTGAAGTAAATGTCAACTATAAAAGAAATATTGATCAATTTAATGTCTCTTATCGAATAAATTATGCAAAGTTTGATGCTGATCTAATTCATGGGTATTTTGGCTATAAAACAATGGGTGGATATATTTATAGAGATGAAAATCCTATCGAGGGCTCAAGGATATATTCATCATTAAATATAGAAAATGAGAAAATTTATAAAAATTTAAAAATAACATCAGAGTTTGGCTTTAAGAATATTTCCTATGACATTAAAAACAGCATGGTGGATGCAAACGATGTAACTGTCCCAAATGCGTTAGTGAAATTAAGCTCCTCTTTTTTCAATTCATCAAATGGTTCAGTCAAGATAATTGAGCCTAAATTAGTTCTTGGTTACGTTGGTTATGAAGATCAGATTAATAATCCTGTCTTTGATTCAGATGAGCTATCACCTAATAATCAGCTTTTTAACAATCATAGATTTTCTGGACTTGATAGAGTTGGAGACCAAAAATTTTATACGGTCGGATTAAGTTATCAAAAAATAGTCTCAGGGATGAAAAAGTTAAAGGTAGATATATATAAGAAGAAGTATCTTGAAGACAGAAAGGTATGGCTTAATTCAATGACGGAAATGAATATGTCAACAGGCATGACTATGCATGCGGAGCCAATAGTAGCTATGGCTAGCTTTATGCCTGATAAGAACTCAATGATTATGATGTATGGAGGATTAGATAAAGAGACTGACTCGATGATGTTAGGTGGATTGAATTTTAAGAAGTCATTTGCAAAGGGTTCGCTTGGTTACTCTAGAAGATATAGAAGAATGGCTGGAAGTTTTAATATAGAAATGGATTATTCTGAGACATTTGCTGCTTATAAGATTACTCAGAATATAGACCTGCTAGCTAAATTAAAAAGAGATCATGCTACAGACATAAATATAGAAAGCTTAGTTGGATTGAAATATCAGAACTGTTGTATAGGTGTTCAGCTTACTTTTTCAGATAAAGAGCTATCAAAATATATAGGCTTTGATAGCAATCAGAATTATCAATATCTAGACAATGCATGGAATAATATAATCAATATTGAAAACAAAAGCAGAATTAACCTTAGCTTTGAATTAAAAGGGTTTAACTCTTCCTTTGATAAAATGACCAGATTGTTTAATAATTCGCTTCTAAATTACTAATTCATTATGAAAATAACTAAACTTTTATTCATTCTATTAATATCTTTTCCATCAATTTCTAAGATTGAAACATTGGATAGAATAGCTGTAATTGTTGATGACGGCGTTTTGATGGAATCTCAAATAGATTTTGCTCTATCAGAAATTATAAAACGATATGATCAACAAAATATTCCTAAACCGTCAATGGAGATCTTAAAAGAGCAAACCATAGAGAAGCTAATTATTGATGAGTTGCAGCTACAAATGGCTGAGAGAGCAGGAATAAGAATAAGTGACACTGAATTAAATAATACCATTGCTAGAATCGCCTCAAGCAATGGAATGACTTTGGAGCAATTTATCTCTTATCTATCTACTGAAGGTGAGTCCTATGATGTTCTCAGAGAGAATGTGAAGAAAGAAATGACCATTCAGAGAATCCAAAGAGGTCGAGTTGGATCAATGATCAATATTACTGACAAGGAATTCGATGCATTTCTTGCAACAGATGAGTCTCTAAAAGAGCTAGAGCCAGAGCTTCAAGTTAGACAAATTTTAGTTAAAAACCTAGATAAGGCAGAAGAAGTTATTACTAAAATTGAAAATGGTTCAGATTTTAGTGAGCTAGCAAAAGAGTTTTCAATTAGTTCAAATGCCTCCAAAGGTGGAATAATGAATTGGAGAAAAATTTCAGATATGCCAACTTTATATGCAGAAGCACTTGGTGATTTAGATGTTGGCCAAAACTCTTCTCCATTGGAAAGCGGAGCAGGTTTTCACATTCTCAAGGTTGAGGATAAACGTGGAGATTTTGTTAAATACGAAGATCAATGGTTAGTGAGACACATCCTGCTCATGCCATCAGAAATTAGAACTTTAGAAGAGACCGAACAAGAGTTAATAGATATTAGAAATAGGTTATTAGACGGCGAGGATTTTGGAGATCTTGCAAAAGAGTATTCAGAAGATCCTGGTTCTGCATTGAAAGGTGGTGAATTGGAATGGATGGGTAAAGGTATTACAGCTGCTGAATTTGAGAAAACATTTACAACCCTGGAAATGGGAATTATTTCAGAAGTTTTTGAGACCGAGTTTGGTTTTCACTTTCTTGAGGTTCTTGGAAAGCGAAATAAAGATATGACAAAGGATGCTATTGAAAACAGAGCGTTTAATATTCTTTACTCCAGAAAATATGATGAAGAGCTTGAAAATAGTCTTCGTTCGATGCGTGCCGAGGCTTTTGTTGAAATTAAAGATTTAGATTGAAGAAAGTAGTATATTCCCCAGGCGAACCCTCAGGCATTGGCATTGATCTAATTATAAAACTTAGCAATTCTAAGCAATGGGAAGCATTAAACATACCTGTTTTGACTCTTTCTGATCCAACCCTTTTAAACGAAAGAGCTAAACTGATTGATCAAAAGATAAGAATAGAAAATATTGAAAATATTGAAAATATTAACCTAAATAAAAAAGGTATTATCCAAAATCTTGCTGTATCTAAATGTAAAAATACAACCCCTGGAAAGTTATATAAGGCTAATGCTAATTATATTTTAAAAATCCTAGACTATGGAATCAAGTTAGCTGAGGAATCTAGTAAAACAGGACTGGTTACTGGACCAATTAGCAAAGAAAATATTATTAAGATTGATAAAAATTTCACTGGGCATACAGAGAGAATACAAGAGCTTACTGGAAGTAAAGATGTTCTTATGCTCCTTGCTTCTAAAAAACTAAGAGTTGCATTAGTCACAACTCACATTCCTTTAAGTGCCGTGCCTAATCTTATTGACGAAAAAATCATAATAGATAAAGCAATAATTCTTCATAGTGAATTAAAGAATAAATTTAAAATAAAAAACCCTAGAATTACGATGCTTGGTCTAAACCCGCATGCAGGGGAAGGCGGCAAGATTGGAACAGAAGATGCTGAAATATTACTCCCTGCTGCCAAAAAACTAAGAAAAATTGGAATAGATATATCTTTCCCAGTTTCTGCTGATACTGCTTTTACTGGTGATTTGTTAAAGAAAACAGATGCTTACCTTGCGATGTATCATGACCAAGCTCTTCCCGTACTAAAGGCTTTAAGTTTTGGGAAAGCTATAAATATAACCCTGGGAGTGCCAATCATAAGGACATCAGTGGACCATGGAGTTGCTTTAGATGTTGCTGGTAAGGATGAGTCAAATTTTTCATCTCTTTTAGAAGCATTTAAAGCTGCAAAGAAACTTATTAAATGATTGATAGAAAGACTAGAAGAAAATTTGGTCAAAATTATCTAAAGGATCCAGCGGTATTATTTGAGATGGGTGAAGCTATAAATCCATCAGCGGGTGATCATTTTTTTGAAATTGGGCCAGGCATGGGTGCTTTAACAAAAACCATAAATAACGATGGAGTTAATATATTTGCAATGGATGTTGATCCAATAAATGTTGACTATTTGAAAAAAAAGATTGTTGGGCCAGCTAATTTAAATTTTAAATTAGATGATGTTATGACAACCGATCTAGGATTTCTACAGAATAAGACTTATAGGGTGATAGGGAACCTCCCCTATAACATTTCAACTCAAATCATCTTGAAATTATTGGATTATTATTCAAATATTTACGACATGCATTTTCTTGTTCAAAAAGAAGTTGCTGAAAAAATTGCCAGCACACCATCGAATAAAGATTGGGGAAAGCTAGCTTTAAAAATTGGATCCTTATTTTCATGTCAAATTCTTTTTGATGTTCCGCCAGATGCTTTTGATATCAAACCAAAAGTTAATTCAAGCTTTATTAGGTTAAGCCCAAAAAGTGATTTAAATATTTCAGCATCGGAGAAAAGTAAACTATTTAAAGTTATTGATATGGCATTTGTATCTAGAAGAAAAAATATTAGAAATAATCTAAAGAACTTTAATTTAGATTGGTCAAAAATTGGCGTAGACCCAACCAAAAGGCCAGAGGATTTATGTTTAAAAGAATTTCTTAATATATCGAAGAATTTAGAATATTGAGATGGCTCATTATGTAATAGGAGATGTTCAAGGCTGTTTTAATGAGCTGGAGGCACTAATCTCTAGGTTTGGATTTGATCCAAATAAGGATAAAATAATTTTTGCTGGCGATCTAGTGAATAGAGGTGAAAACTCTTTAGGTGTTCTTGATTTTTGCCTCAAATACAAAGATTCTACTCATGCAGTTCTTGGTAATCATGATTTTTTTGATGCATTTAATCGCTTCAAATGGCGATGACGAGCATCTTCAAGAAATACTAAATTCTCCTAAGTTAGATAAGTTCTACGAATGGTTAAAGCAATTACCTTTATTTAAAGAAATAAAAATAAATAAAACGAACGAAAGTTTTTATATTTCTCATGCAGGCCTGCCCTTCTTCTGGAGTTTTGAGGATGCTCAACTATACTCTGATGAAATTTCTTTTTATTTAAAGAATCATACAACTGAATTACTTGAGAATATTTGGGGAGATATTCCAGCCAAATGGTCTGATGAACTTTCTGGTTATGACAGGCTTAGGACAGCTATAAATTACTTTACTAGAATGCGCTTTATGGATATTAATGGCGCCTTAGATCTAAATCATAAAGATGCAAGTACAAAAAAAGACTTATATAAATGGTTTGACCTTACTCATAAAAATTTGAATGATAATGAATATATAATTTTTGGTCATTGGGCATCTATAGAAGGAAAGACTGGATTGGAAAATATAATTGGATTAGACACCGGGTGTGTGTGGGGCAAGAAACTTACAGCCATAAGGCTAGAAGACAAAAAATTGTTCTCAGTGGATAGATATGAAAGTTTATAAAGTTGGCGGTGCGGTAAGAGATAAGATTCTTGGTATTAAGCCAATTGATAATGATTGGGTTGTGGTAGGAAGCTCACCAGAAGAAATGGTATCAAGTGGCTTTAAACCGATTGGAAAAGATTTCCCAGTATTTCTCCACCCTGAAACTAATGAGGAATATGCTCTAGCAAGAACTGAGAAAAAGGATGGTTATGGTTATCAAGGTTTTAATTTTTACTTTGGCAAAGATGTTTCTTTGGAAAAGGACTTATCTAGAAGAGATCTTACAATCAATGCTATTGCTGAAGATCAAAATGGAGTATTGATAGATCCTTTCAATGGCCTCAATGATATTGAGAATAAAATATTTAGACATGTTTCTTCAGCGTTTTCAGAAGACCCTTTAAGAGCAATCCGTGTTGCTAGATTTAAATCATACAAACATCTTAATGAATTTAATCTTGCATTAGGTACAGAGTCTGCCCTTAGAGAGATAGTTGAATCTGAGGAAATATCAAAACTTTCAATGGACAGGCTATGGTCTGAAATTAGAAGAGCTCTTGAGAATGAGCATTCTTCTGACTTTTTTAGGATGCTTGTTGATTTTAAAATGCATAAATATTTTTTACCAAGCCTAAAAAAAACTGAATGCATATCAACTAAAAATGAAAAAATTAAGTGGGCAGACTTACAGCAAAAAAATAATTTTGTTTTAGGTGGAAAGCTACCCATACCAAATGATTTTTTAACTGTAACCAATACATTAAGACTGGTATCTAGGTTAGATAAAAATGATGAGGTAAATGAATTAATTGAATTGGTTCAAGAAATAAATTTCATAAGAAATGAAGTGATAATTAGAGAGCTGTGTGAACTCCCTGCTCTTGATATCTCTCCCTCATTTATAGGAGATATATTAACTGAATTAAAAAAGATTGATTTTTCGGTTTTAAAAGAAATTGATGCTGATAAGATTAATGAAGAAAAAAATAAGATGTTTCATATAGCATTGATGAAAATTTTATAAATTATGAATAAAACAATTTTAATTACTGGAGCTGCTAAGAGAATTGGAAAAGAGATTGCTCTAACCTTCTCTGATATGAATTGGAATGTAATTATTCACTATAATTCATCTCAAAAGGATGCAGAGGAACTTAAAAATCTTATTAACAAAAAGAACCCAGATAGTGCAAAAATAATTCAAGCAAACCTTGATAATGATAATGATGTCGAAAGAATGATATCTGAATCAAAGAGATGTTTTGACTCAATTGATATGCTTGTTAATAACGCTTCTACCTTTTACCCAACCCCTATTGATGATGCTTCAAATGATGATTGGGATAAGCTTATTGGTTCCAACCTCAAAGGTCCACTTTTCTTGATAAAGGGATTAAAAAGCCATCTAAGTAGCTCTCATGGCTCAATTGTTAACATTACTGATAGTAATTTAACCAAAGGGGTCGCAAATTTTTCTGTATACACGGCTGCAAAAGGTGGACTAGAATCATTGACTAAAGCTATGGCCAGAGAATTAGCTCCCAATATAAGAGTTAATGCGATTGCTCCAGGAGCAATGCTTGAGCCCCCAGGAGTTTCATGGGATGAGGAATACAAAGCAAATGTAGAAAATAAAATTCCTCTAAAGAGAATGGGATCTGAGAAAGACATTGCAAATGCGGTCAAATTTCTAGTTGATGCTAATTATATTACTGGCCAAATTATTAAAGTTGATGGAGGAAGATCGCTGTAATGACACATGATGTAGAAAATTATGACGAAATATTCTCAGGTACAAAAGAGGTAACTGAGAACCTAAAAATAGATGCTAAAAAACTTCAGCCCTGGATAGATGCTAATGTTCCTGATGCAGGACAAATAAAAAAAATTGAACAATTTAAAGGCGGTCAGTCAAATCCTACATATAAAATAATTACTAAAGGTAAAAATTTAGTGCTTAGAAGAAAACCTCCCGGAAAATTACTACCTTCAGCTCATGCAGTAGATAGAGAGTATAAGGTCATCACCGCCCTTTATGAGACCGATGTTCCTGTTCCAAGAACTTATGGATTATGCGAGGATGAAGATGTTACAGGAACTGCATTCTTTGTAATGGACTGTTTGGATGGAGATATATTCTGGGATCCTATGCTCCCCTCATTAAAAAAAGAAGAAAGAATTCAAATCTATCAAAATAAAAATAAAACATTAGCCGCGCTTCATAAGGTTGATTATAAAAAAGTTGGTTTAGAGAATTATGGAAAGCCTGGAAATTATGTTGCTAGACAAGTTGCTAGGTGGTCTAAGCAATACAGAGCATCAGAAACAGATAATATTGATGCAATGAATAATCTTATAGAATGGCTACCTGAGAATATTCCAGATGATGATGAAACATCTATTGTTCATGGTGACTATCGTTTAGATAATATGATACTAAAAAATAATAAAGTCATTGGTGTTTTGGATTGGGAGCTATCAACACTTGGTCATCCAATTGCTGATTTTAGCTACCACTGTCTTACATGGAGAACTGAGCCAATGTATTACGATTACAAAAAACTTAAAGAACTCGGTGTTCCAAATGAAGTTGAGTATCGAGATATGTACTCCGAAGCAACTGGTAAAGATCTTTCAAATAATTGGGAGTTTTATATGGCATTTAATATATTTAAGGTTGCTGCAATATGTCAGGGTATTTTAGGAAGAGTGAGGGATGGAACTGCTGCAAGCAAGCATGCTGAGGATAGGGGTATGAAGGTTTACCCTTTGTCTGAAGGAGCATGGTCAATTGTAGAAAATAATTTTAAATAATTTCTTTCAAAGGCTCTGAGACGAATGAATACTTTTCTACCTCTTCACTTTCAAATATGATTTCATCATTATCGAGTTGAATTACTATATCGATATCTAATCTTCTTGAGCTAAATTTAGGAACATTCCTATCCCTACCAGCTTTATCTTCAATACCTTTAAGCAAAGAGTTAAGTTCACTAAATGATTTATCTGAATAACCGCTAGCAGCTAAATTAAGAAAATCATCGCCAGCAAAACCTTCTGAAGTTGTTCTATGCGTTGATGAGAACTTCAATGAGTCAAGAATTAAATCAAGCTGCTCAAGCGCAAAATCAATATTCTTTTCTGGTTCAATATTGCTACCGATTGATAAGAAATATTTCATTATCTATAAATGACTAGCCCAACATCTTTGGCGCCTCTTAAGGCTCCTGGTTTTGAAACTCTTAATTTGAGAGATTTAATATCAAATTCTTCTTTTATTAGCTTTGCAATTCCTTCAGCTAAGCTTTCTTGAAGTTTGAATGATGACTCTTCAACGAATTTAATAACTGCCTTTGATATTTTTTTATAATCTATTGCATCTTCGATTGAGTCAGATGAAGCAGCTTTTTCACAATCAAATGGAAATTCAATATCAATACTCACCTCTTGCTTGGTCTCTCTTTCCCAATCAAAAATTCCAATAATTGTTTTAATTCTTAAATCTTTTATATAAATAATATCTTCCATTACGATAACTCCGAAAGTGGCCATCTTGCCCTTACACAAGATTCAACAAATTTATTTTTACCCGATCCTCTTAAAGATCCTAAATATGCAATCATAGCTGCATTGTCTCCGCAATATTTAAGGTCTGGGTAATAAACTTTTATATCCAGAGCATCCTCAAGTTCTTTCATAGATGATCTTAATTTTTTATTTGCTGCAACTCCTCCAGCTATAATTATTTCTTTTCTGCCAGTGCGCTCAATTGTTTTTGTTATTTTTTTTACAAGCACTTCTATAACTGCTGCTTGGAAAGATGCTGCTATATTTGACTTAGTGGAATCATGCATCTGATCAATTTCCTTTACTTTATAAAGAACTGAAGTTTTTAAACCACTAAAACTCAAATTAAGATCATCACTATGTAGCATTGGTCTTGGAAATTTATATGATTTAGGATCTCCATCTAATGCTATTCTTTCAATATGTGGGCCTCCTGGATATGGAAGTTCAAGTAATTTACCTACCTTATCAAACGCCTCTCCAACAGCATCATCAACTGATTGGCCGATAATTTCATAATCTCCAAAAGCCTTAACATCTACGATCATGGTATGACCTCCGCTAACAAGAAGGCATATGTATGGTGTTTCAATTTCTTCAAACTCCATACTAGGCGAAACTAAGTGTCCTTCAAGGTGATTAACTGGAATTAGTGGGATATCTAATGAATATGATAAGCCTTTAGCAAAACTTTCTCCTATAAGCAAAGCTCCAAGTAAGCCAGGTCCTGCGGTATATGCAATCTGATCTATAGAATTTAAATCAATTCCATTTGTTGCGTCTTTAAAAACTTTAATAATCTTATTGCAGTGATCTCTTGAGGCAAGTTCTGGAACAACTCCACCATATTCAGCATGAAGATCTATCTGGCTAAAAACTGATTCGCCAATAATCCCTTGCTCAGAATCGTATACAGCAACTGCTGTTTCGTCACATGATGTTTCAATACCTAAAGTTTTCATAAAAAAGTTTTGCAAAATAATCAATTAAAGCCTAAACTAGCGAACTTATTATGCCTTCAATTATTATAAAAGAAACAGAACACTTTGATATTGGTTTAAGAAAATTCAAACGTGCATGTGAAAAAGCTGCAATTGTTCCTGAAATAAGAGCAAGAGAATTTTATGAGAAACCAACAGAGAAAAGAAAACGTCTTATGGCTGCTGCTGTAAAAAGAGCACGAAAATCTAATAGAAAATTTTCTTTTTCAAGATCTAGATTTAGATAAGTTTGTCTCTTCTCTCTGATATCAAATCCGATCTCAAGCAAGCAATGCTTGAAAAAAACTTATTGGTTAGAGATACCATTCGCATGTTCCTTTCTGAAATTCAGAGATATGAAATTGATACAAAAGAAACTGCTGATGATGCTAAAGCTCTTCAGATCATTAATAAAATGATTAAACAAAGAAATGATTCAATTGAGCAGTTTAAAAAAGGTGGCCGAGATGATCTTGTTTCAAAAGAACAATCTGAAATTGATGTTCTTATTAAATATAAGCCTGCCCAGCTAAGCGAATCAGAGGTCGAAGTAAAAGTTGATGAAGCTATAAAATCTTCAGGGGCTTCATCCATGAAAGATATAGGCATGGTGATGGGCGCTCCTAAAATCCTCATTAGCAGGTTCAGCCGATATGGGCCTTGTCAGCAAGGTTGTTAAAGATAAGCTAAGCTAGTAAATTAACTAATTATGAAAAGAAGCAACAATCGACAACCTAATGAGTTGCGCGAAATAAAAATTGAGCCTAACTTTAATATACATGCAGAGGGCTCTGTACTCGTAAGTTTCGGTAATACAAAAGTTATATGTACCGCAACTATAGAAAATAAAGTTCCTCGCTGGATGAGAAATAGTGAAGAAGGCTGGGTTACAGCCGAATATGGAATGCTACCTAGATCTACTAATGAAAGAATGGGAAGAGAAGCGGCAAGGGGTAAACAAAGTGGAAGAACGCAAGAAATTCAAAGACTTATTGGAAGATCACTTAGACAGGCAGTTAACTTAAAGTACTTGAAGGGTAAAACAATAAATATTGATTGTGATGTTATTCAAGCTGATGGAGGTACTAGAACCGCCTCTATAACTGGAGGATGTGCTGCTTTATTTTTAGCCATAAATAACCATCATGATGACAATAGAGCTATCAAT
This sequence comes from Gammaproteobacteria bacterium, assembly GCA_038141865.1. Taxonomy (GTDB): domain Bacteria; phylum Pseudomonadota; class Gammaproteobacteria; order Magnimaribacterales; family D2472; genus CAJQGY01. The sequence continues at coordinate 126,257 of JAYQIX010000001.1, forward strand.
ACTTTTGTAGCTGCGGTATCGCTAGGGATACTTGATAACGAAGTTATACTCGATCTTGATTATCAAGAAGATAGCTCTGCAGAAACAGACTTGAATTTGGTAATGACTGACGAATTAAAATTAATTGAAATTCAAGGAACTGGCGAAGAGAGTCCTTTCTCAAAAGAACAGCTTTCTAAAATGTTAGAAGTAGGCTCTCAAGCAATTGAACAAATAATTGAAATACAGAAATCTAGTATTAAATAGTGAAAGAATATCAAAGTAAATTTTTAGATATTGCGCTTAAAACAGAAGCATTAGAGTTTGGTTCATTCACTTTAAAGTCTGGTAGACAAAGTCCATATTTCTTTAACGCGGCTAAAATGTTAAATGGCGGTAATTTATATGATCTTGGTCATTGTTATGCAGACGCCATTATGGACTTTGGACTTAATTTTAATTGTATATATGGTCCCGCCTATAAAGGGATATTTTTAGGTTCAATAGCATCAATGGCTTTTAGCGAGAATGGTAATAATTATTCTTTGTCTTTTAATAGAAAAGAAGAGAAGGATCATGGTGAGGGAGGCAATATAATAGGTCAATCTCTAGAAGGTGACGTTCTAATAATAGATGATGTTTTATCTGCTGGAACTGCTGCAAGGGAATCTATAGAAACCATTAAAAGCTATGGAGCAAACCCTAAAAGCTTCATTGTTGGGCTTGATAGGCAGGAAAAAGGAACATCAAATAAATCTGCAAAAGATCAGTTAGAATCAGATTTTGGCATAAGTGTTCAATCTATTATAAATTTAGACACCTTAATATCCTTTACTGACAACAATTCTCAGTATCAAAAATACCTTGATGAATTGAAAGACTATAGAAATAACTGGGGAGCCTAAAATGTTTTCAGGTATTGTTGAATGCATGGGAAAAATAACAACTATAGATAAAACTAAAGACTATTATCAAATTGAAGTAAGTTATCCATCAGGATTTAATGAACATTTAAAGAAAGGAGCTAGTATAGCTGTTGATGGTGTTTGCTTAACTTCTAAAGATAATGGTCATGGTCAACTTAAATTTGATGTAATACCTGAAACAATTAATAAAACTAGATTCTCTCAATTAAAAGTAGGTGATGCAGTAAACTTGGAAAGGTCAATATCTGCATCTTCAGAAATTGGCGGTCACCTTATGTCTGGTCATGTTCAATGTATTGGAGAAGTTAAAGATATTAATGATAAGGGTGAAATAAAGGATATTCAGATTGAAATACCCTCTTCATTTTCAAAGTACTTAATTGAGAAAGGCTACATTGGCATTAATGGGTGCAGTCTAACGATTGGTGAAGTAAATAATAATCACTTTTATATACACCTAATTCCTGAAACGCTTCAGATAACTAATATTTCCAAACTAAAGATTGGAAATATGGTAAATATTGAAATTGATCAAAATACTATAACGATAGTAGATACCGTAAATAATTTCTTATTGGCTCAAAAATCTAGCTAAGACCGCCATTCTAATAGCGACACCGTTGGCAATTTGATTCCTAATAACGCAGTTCTCTGATTGATATGCTGTCTCTGATATCTCTATATCCATATTTACAGGGCCAGGATGCATTATTATTGCATCACCTTTTGCCATTGAAATCCTTTCAGTTGTTAACTGATATAGACTTTTATATTCTTCTAAATCTAAATTTAAATCAGATTCAAACCTTTCATGCTGTATTCTTAAAGCCATAACAACATCTGCATCAAGTATTGCTTGATCTAAGTTTGGTTCAAAATTTCCAATGACTGGATCAGTATAATCTTTGCACATGCTTGGATGTCCGCAAAAAGTTAGAGAGTCTATAGGAAAATTTGAAATGCCTTCTACGAAAGATTTAACTACTCTTGAGTGATCTAAATCCCCAACAATAGTAATTTTTAAATTATCAAAATTACTCTTAAATTGTCTTATAGTCATTAAATCAATAAGCGCTTGTGTTGGATGAGAGATTGAACCCTCGCCTGCATTAATAAATGTCATTTCGGGCATGTATTCTGCTAATTCTGATATAACAGATTCTGTATGCCTTACGATACATAGATTTACTCCCATCAAAGAAAGAGCATCAACAGTTTGAAAGATTGATTCTCCTTTTGAAACTGAAGAGCCAGCAACATTAAAGTCAATTACGGAGCACCCTAAATTCTTTCCAGCAATTTCAAATGAGCATTTTGTCCTAGTACTTGGCTCAAAAAATAAGTTAGCTATTGTTTTATCTGGGAAAAGAGCTTCTTTTTTAAAACCACCATCTTCATTAAAAAATTTTTCTGAAAATTCTAAAAGAGATAAGAGCTCATCTTTTGAAAGGTCGTTTAGTGATAATAAATTTTTATTCATTTGCAAGGACCACTGCATCAATTTCAACATCAACTCCAAGCGGTAAAGATGAGATTTCTATTGTTGCTCTCGCTGGATATGGTTCACTAAACCTATCTACCATAACTTGATTGACGATGCTAAAGGATTCGAGATTGGTTAAATAAATAGTAATTTTGACAATGTCAGAAAGCTCTTTACCAGCCTCTTTGCATATACTCTCAATATTATTAATAACTTGATGAGTCTGAGATTCAATAGAATCTTTAATAACATTGCCTGATTTTGGATCAATTGGTACTTGTCCCGAAATATAAATAAAACCTCCAGCTTCTACGGCCTGAGAATATGGTCCAATAGCTTGTGGAGCGTTTTCTGTAAAGATTATCTTTTTAGACATATTAGAGTCTCCCTCATAAACTCTTAAAATTAAGAGTGCACATAATACAATAAATATTAATATATAAATTAATTTATTCAGTTTCATTAATGTGTCTTTCACATTTAGAAATAAACTTTTTAGCATTAACTTTTGATATTAATAAATCTATATGTTCTTGATTATTGACCTCTATCTCTAGGTCAATTATTGCAAAGGTTTTATCAATAGCATTTGTGTTCACATAGACTACGTTAACTCCCTCCCTTGTAAAGATTGATAAAACATCTGATAAGACTCCAACTTTATTTTCAGTTGTTACTTTAAGCTTAGCTGTATATGTGTGTTCTTTAGTATCCTCTTCCCATAATGCCGGATGGTACCTTGGGTCTGTTGCAAGAAATGGAACAACTTGCTTGCATATTTTATGATGTATTACTATCCCTCTCTCTGTATCAGAATGTGCCACTATTTCATCTCCGTAAATTGGCCTGCAGCATTTTGCAAATACAACAGAAACTCCTTCAATTTTTTTATCAGACAGTTTAAGTGGATTAATTTTTTGTTCAGGTGAGCCTTTTCTTATTTGGAGGCCCTCATAAAATCTCTCAGCAACAATATTTCCAGTTCTTTGTCCTTGGCCAAGCTCGGTTATTAGTTTTGTTAATGATGAGACCCCTATAGATTTAAGCACTCTTTTTAAAGTCGCTCCTTTGTAGTCTGATAACTTCAACCCTGATCTTTTTAACTCAGTTTCAAGCATTAATTTTCCTACTTTCCTGGCTGATGATACTTTTTGCTTTCTTAACCTAGCTCTTATTCCACTTCTTGCTCTGCTTGTAACAACAAAATTTAGCCATGCTGGGTCAATAACTATATCTTTTTTCTTTGATGTAATAATTTCAACTGTTTGCCCACTCTCAAGCTCTACATTTATTGGTGCTTCTTTTCTATTAACTTTGCAGCCAACAATGGTATCGCCTAAATCTTTATGGATTGCATAAGCAAAATCAATTGGTGTAGCTCCAATTTTTAATCCATAAATGTGTCCTTTTGGAGAAAATACAAATACTTCTTTTGGATCTAGGTCAGTTTTTATTGATTCAACAAATTCCGAGGAATCCTTTGAATCTTTATATAAGTCAATGAGACCTGTCAGCCATTTACTGGCTCTTAATTCAGGTCCTCTGTTATCTTCTGATGTTTTATAACCCCAGTGCGCTGCTACACCCCTATTAGCTGTATCAAACATGCTTCTGGTTTGAACTTGAACTTCAATTGGGAATGCATCAAGAGCAAGAAGAGTTGTATGTAAGGCCTGATATCCATTCATTTTAGGAATAGCAATATAATCCTTGAACCTATTTTCAAGAGGAGCGTAATAATTATGAATAATTCCAATTGTTCGATAACATTCATCAACAGTATCCACTAGAATTCTGAAACCATATACGTCTAATATTTCTGAAAATGGTTTATGTTTTGTTTTAATCTTCTTATAAATACTGAAAACATTTTTTTCTCTACCTTTTACAGCAGCGCCTTTAATTCCATTTGTTTTGAGATTTGCTTTTAATTCTTTTCTAATTTTTTCAACAATCTTTTTTCTGCCACCACTTGATTTCTTAATAGCAGAATCTAACATTTCTGCACGCAATGGATGAATGCATCTAAAGGATCTTTCTTCTAGTTCATTTTTAATATCTATCATTCCAACCCTTAAGGCCAATGGAGCATACATATCTAATGTTTCTTGAGATTTTATAATTTGTTTATGCCTTGGCATAAAATCAATTGTTCTCATGTTATGAACTCTGTCACATAACTTAACTAATATTACCCTTACATCATTAGCCATGGCTAAAGCCATTTTTTGGAAGTTATTTGCATTGGTTTCAGCTTTGTTTTGCATCTTAATTTTTCCAAGCTTACTAACGCCGTCAATTATGTTTGCAACGTCTGATCCAAAGTTTTTTTCAAGGACTGTTTTTGGTACATCGCAGTCTTCGATGACATCATGCATTAAAGCTGCGCAAATTGAATCAGGATCCATTTGAAGTTCAGCAACAATTTTTGCGACAGCTACAGGGTGCGAAATATATGCCGAGCCATCTTTTCTTTTCTGCCCATCATGAGCTATAAATGCAAAAGTATAAGCTCTTTCAATTTTTTTTATGTCAGCATTCTTTAGGTAGGATTTAACAGGTGCAAGTAAATAAGAGGGAATCCTCAAAAGATCACTTTCAGTAATGTTATTTAAAGATTTATTTGGGAGCGCTTGATCAGTCAAGTTATGCTCCAATCAAGGCAACTATACTGCTGGATCAGCCTCACCTTCTTCAGGAGCAGCAAAACCATCCATTAATACATCTTCTTCAAGAGTTCTATCAAGCGTTTCTCTATCAATAAGACCTTCTTCAATCTCTCTTAATGCTACTAATGTTGGTTTATCGTTATCCCACTCAACAAGAGGCTCTCTACTTGTAGTTGAAAGCTGTCTTGCTCTTTTTGAAGCCATAATGATTAGATCGAACCTACTTGGGATCTTTTCTAAACAATCTTCTACTGTAATTCTTGCCATATAAAACTCCTAGGTGCGTATTCTAATTCTTTAGGGCTCATTAATACAACATATCTTTTAAAATCTTTTGAATTAAATCTTCATCAACGTTGGACGACTTCGAAAAAAAGACGTCTTTTAATGCAGTTAATGCATTATCAATATCATCATTTATTATAACGAAATCATATTTTTCAAAATGAGCAACTTCTTTTTTAGCATTTTGTAGTCTTTTTTCAATTGCTGATTTAGAGTCTGATTTTCTCCTATTCAATCGTTCGCTTAACTCGGAAAAACTAGGTGGAAGAATAAATATAGAAGTATTGGCTATACCTGATTGTTGTATTTGATCGAAACCTTGAACATCAATGTCTAGTATTACATTTTTACCCTCTTCAAATTTATTTTTGATATGAGATTTTAAAGTTCCATACCTATGATTATGAACCTGTGCATACTCAACAAATTCATTTTCTTCAATAAGATTTGAAAACATGACATCAGAAATAAAATGATAATGAACTCCATTTAATTCTCCTGCTCTTGGAGGTCTTGTTGTTGCAGATATCGATAGGTCAAAATTTTCATGCTCATTAAGCAATTCTCTAATCAGTGTTGATTTACCTGCTCCCGATGGTGCAGATATAACAAATAATTCTGGTTTTTTATTCAACATTTTGAGCTTGCTCTCTCATTTCTTCAACCAATAACTTCATATCCAGCGCCCTAGATTTGTGGGCAGGATCATCAAGCTTAACCGAAAGAGTACTTGTTTCCCTGAATAGCTCTTGAAGAATAAAATCAATTTTCTTGCCTCTAGAGTTTTTTAGGTTTAGCTCTTTATTTAAAGCATTTAAATGAATAGATATTCTTTCTTGCTCCTCTGCAACATCATGTTTCAAAAGTAATAAAGATATTTCTTGCTCTAATCTTTCTTCATTAATATTTGATATATGTTCGTTAATTTTTGATCTCAATCTTGCATTTCTTCTTTTTATGATTGCTTTGGAACCTTTAGATATAAGCTGATTTCCTTTATTAATTTTTTTAATTTTTGATTCAAAAATCTTCTGCATTTTCATGCCTTCATTATTCTTAGTGGTAATTAATTTAGATAAAGCTGCCTTAAAAACATTTTTTAAAATTGTGGGGCTAATCTGAGAATGATTGTGAGTATTAATGATTCCGGGCACATCCTTCACATCACCAAAAGAAAGATCTTTGGAATTAAAATTCTTATTAGCATCAATAATAGCTAATAAATTATCTAATGATTTTATATTGAATTCATATGATGTATTTTTTGGCTGAACAATCTTGAACCTTATATCTATAGATCCTCTTTTAATTTTTTTTGCTACAAGTTCTCTTATAAAGACATCTACGTCATTTGGAAGCTCATGTGATCTGATGGAAACATCTAAGAACCTATGGTTTATTGTTTTGATGTCACAAGTGACGCTCAGCGATTCATGAGAATATTCTTCTGAGGCAAATCCTGTCATGCTCCTAATCATAATTTATTGTATTTTGGAAATTAATTGAGGGCTAGTCATATCAAAAATTGAAACCAGAATTTTTTAATTTTGTATTAATAATATTTCGACCATTTGAAATTAGATCATTATCTTCAAGACAATTAAATAAGCCAGGTTTTTTGCTATGAATGAAATGATTGATGATATTTGATGCTGTATTTCTTGATAACTTATTCTGAAATTCTGGGGTCTTTTCTTTTGGATCATACAGTCCAGCAAACCTTAATATGTTTGAATGTGCATCTATCTCACTCTCTATTCTGTGCTCATATTTTAAGATTATTTCTCCCCTAAAATTATCGGGCTTAGGCTCAATTTCTTCTGTAAGAAGTCCATATTGCTGCTTACCATACACACTTGTTGATGAAATCCCCATAAAGGACTCAAAATTTACATTGCTCAGAGAATTAGTAATATTCGTAAGGGAGGTTTGAAAACCATCTTTATAGCCTTCCTCAGTGTAAGCCGATGGTTTGGGGATGAAAATAATATTACTAAAAGTAATTTCAGGCAAAATAAGCTTTTTGCCTGAAAGCCAATCCCATTCAATATGATTTAAATTATCAAGACTTTTTGAAGATCTGCTTACAGAGTAAAAATTGTAATCATCTTTTTTTGAAAAGTTCTGAATCAGCCTGACAGCAATATCACCAAAGCCAATAATAAGAATATTTTTTTTCATTAATTCATACTAATCTAATAAGTTTTATATTATCAAGAACAATTGAGTTAAAAAAAATGGCTTAGATCAAAAAGATCTAAGCCATTATTAAGAATACTTTTTTTAATTAAAAGAAAAGGCCATTTAATGGTAATAAACCTGAGATAACCAAGCTAACCATTGCCATTACATTAATTAAGATATTCATAGATGGCCCTGAAGTATCTTTAAAAGGGTCACCAACGGTGTCACCAACAACAGTTGCAGAATGAGTATCTGAACCCTTGCCGCCAAAATTTCCTTTTTCAACATATTTTTTTGCATTGTCCCATGCACCACCTGCATTAGCCATAAATAAAGCCAAAGCAACACAACCAAGCAGGCCTCCAGCCAGCATTCCTCCAAGAGCTATAGCACCCAAACCAAAACCAACAATTGCTGGCATTGATACTGCTATTACACCAGGAAGCATCATTTTCTTTAGCGCTGCTTTAGTAGCAATCTCAACACATTTCTCTGAATCAGGATCAGCTTCGCCTTCCATAAGGCCTGTTATTTCTCTGAACTGTCTTCTAATCTCGTTAATCATTTCAAAAGCCGCATCACCTACTGCTGTCATAGTTATAGATGCAATTAAAAATGGGATACATATACCAATAAACATTCCAACTAAGACTATAGGATTAGTTAATGCTAAAGAGAATGCATCTCCATATGTGGCAGAAACTTGAGCAGAATACGCAGAAATAATTGCAAGCGCTGCAAGTGCTGCAGCTCCAATGGCAAATCCTTTACCAATAGCTGCTGTTGTATTACCCAGCTCATCTAAGGAGTCAGTAATATCTCTAACTTCCTTACCCATTCCTGACATCTCAGCAATTCCACCAGCATTATCTGCTACAGGCCCATAGGCATCAATTGCCATAGTTATACCAACAGTTGCTAGCATTCCAACTGCAGCTATGCCCACACCATAAACACCATCAACTAAAGTTGTTGAAGTTAATATGATCGCAGCAAGAATAATTATTGGTATTACAACAGATTGCATGCCAACTGACAATCCTGAGATCATTACTGTTGCAGAGCCAGTTTCACCAGATTTAGCAATTTTCTCAACAGGGGAACCTCCAGTGTAGTATTCAGTAATAAGGCCAATTAAAACTCCTCCAAGTGCGCCACTAAGCACACACCACCATACGTTTGCTGATATGGAATCAAAAGAATTAACTAAATACCAAGCCATGATCATGAATATAGCAGGCGCTAATAATGTGCCTGATCTTAATGCGCTAGCCGGTGCTTTAGAAGATTGAAGTTTAACGATAATAATTCCGATAATAGACGCTATAAGGCCCGCTGATGCTAATAATAATGGAAGCATCATTAGTTCAGTTGATCCCATAGTGTAGGCTATTGCAATAGAAGCAATCATTGATCCACAATATGATTCAAAGATATCAGAACCCATACCAGCAACATCACCAACATTATCACCAACGTTGTCAGCAATAACGCCTGGATTTCTTGGGTCATCTTCTGGTATGCCAGCCTCAACTTTTCCAACTAGATCAGCACCAACATCAGCACTTTTAGTAAAAATACCGCCGCCAACTCTTGAAAAGAGAGCAACAACTGAAGCACCCATTCCGAAGCCTTCTAATGCATGAACACCTGTTTCATATCCATTAAAAAAATAATATAAAGATCCTAGCCCTATTAAGCCCAATGAGGCTACACACAGACCCATAACAGAACCACCATAAAATGAAACTGAGAGAGCCGCTGCAGCACCATCTTTTTGTGCAGCCGTTGCAGTTCTTACATTAGCCTTTGTAGCAGCATACATACCAATGAAACCAGCAAGTGATGAACAAAGAGCTCCAACAACTACTGCTATTGCTGACTCGGTTGATAAAAATAAATATGCCAAGACCACTAAAACAGCAACAAATATAAGTAGATACTTATATTCTGTTTTCATGAATGCTAATGCACCATTATGAATTTGGTCTCCAATCTTTTTAACCTTGTCTTCACCATCTGGGTATTTCATAACCAATTGATAAACAACAAAGGCCACAACCATTCCGATTACCCCCAAAATTGGAGCCATTAATAATGTATTCATACTTACCTCTTAAGCAAAAAAATTAATTGGTGCATTCTATCAAAAAAAACTTAGTATATAAGAAATTTTATGTGCTATTTATTAAAAATATTTTTATCTAGCATGCCTTCAGATTCTGCAACGATGCATGATACTGCAGCGTCTCCTGTGACATTAACTGAAGTCCTTAACATATCTAGGATTCTGTCAACAGCTAATATGATGCCTATTGCTTCTAAAGGTAAGCCAAATTGCTGCAAGATCAGTACTAATGTAATTGTTCCAGCAGAAGGAACTGCCGCAGCTCCAATTGATGCAACAACAGCCAAGAGAACAACTTGAACATATTGTATTAATGTTAAATCAATTCCTGACATCTGAGCAATAAACACAGTTGCCATACCTTGCATAATTGCAGTTCCATCCATATTAATTGTTGCGCCAACAGGCACAACAAAGGAAGCTACATTTTTATTAACGCCTAATTCATCTTGAACAGTTTTTAATGTAACTGGAATTGTTGCTGCGCTCGAAGAAGTTGAGAAAGCAAATATCGCAACATCTTTCATCTTAACGAAAAATCTTTTTATGCTTATTGTAGTAAATAGTTTAAGGATGACAGTATATGTAACAAATGCATGAATTATTAATACTGCTATTAACAAGACAACATATTTAAAAGCCTCTTGAAAGACATCCAATCCATCTACTATTACAAATTTTCCTATTAAGCAAAATACACCAATAGGAGCAAATGAAATTACTGTTATTACGAGTTGCATAAAGACCGTATTAAGCTTTTCAAATGAATTACTTAAATTATCAGTTAGATGATTTGTCTTACTAAGAGCCAAACCAAAAAGTATGCTAAAAAATACAACTGCAAGCATTTCATTATTAGCCATGGCTTCTAAAATGTTTGAAGGAAAAATATTCACAATAGTTTCAAACACACCTTGGCTTTGAGGCAAGCTTTCCGGCGCCACATTGATGCCTGAGGAATAACCTGAGCCAGGCTTAAAAATAGTGCCTATGAACAATGATAAGCTGACAGCAATTGCTGTAGTTGCTAAATATAAAGCAATGGTTTTACTTGTGATCTTTCCTAGACTAGACAAGTTGTTTAATGATGAAATGCCAGAAACTAAAGAAAAGAATATTAGAGGCACAATTAACATCTTTAAAAGATTGATAAAAATTGTACTTCCAAGAACAAAAATGTATTTTTCAACGAAAAGAGTTATCTGATCACTAAAAAAATTTGTGTAGTAAAAAAAAGCCCCAACAACAAAACCAGCAAACATTCCCAGCAAAATATTGCGAGTTAAGTTATTAGGTGTATCGAGCATTAGATCTCTATCATATCAAAATCTTCTTTGCCAACGCCACACTCTGGACATAGCCAGTCTTCTGGAACATCTTCCCATCTTGTACCAGGCTCTATCCCATCTTCAGGCCAGCCCTCGGCCTCATCATAGATTAGCCCGCAAACAATGCATTCCCATTTTTTAAATTCCATAATTAATATCTATTCCAAATGATGGTAAAAAGTTCGGAGTATAATATCATATTTACTTTAATTACTTAATGGAACTTAAACAAATTTCTCCTTGGACAAGTATAGAATCTATTGAATCCAAGGTTGATGCATCTATACTTTCATGGCTTTCAGAGCCTGGCCCTATAACAAATAGGATCAAATTGAGTCAGAAATTTGAGCTTGAATTACTAAATGATGAGATCGATGAGATTTCAAAAGAAGAGAAGCTATTCCTTAACTCTGTTTCTGAAACCTTCAGGGTTAGAAGGGTCATTCTATTAGGCAATAATACTCCAGTTGTTTATGCCAAATCAGTAATACCATTATCAACCATAGAAAATGGTCTATCTTCTCTTGGGAAAATAGGGAATGCTCCACTCGGTGATATTCTTTTTACGCCTGGTGTTTTTACAAAACTAGAAATGGTATGTGCATCATTTTTAAGTAAAGAAAAGAATGTTTATTGGGGCAGAAAAATAAAATATTCTGTTAACTCTGAACCAATTTCAGTGATGGAAGTTTTTCTAATATGAGCTCACATATGAGTTACATAAAATTGGCTAGACTCGACAAACCAATTGGAATATACCTTTTGTTATGGCCGTCTTTACTTGGGCTCATGCTTGGGGCTGTTAATGAGGGTTATGTTGATTTTGAAAATTACCTTATCGTATTAGCTGGAGCAATCCTAGTAAGGTCTTGTGGCTGTGTCATCAATGATATTAGTGATTACAAGTTTGATAAGTTAGTTAAAAGAACAAAAGATAGGCCAATTGCATCTGGCGAAATTGGCCTTAAAGAAGCATGGATATTTTTTATAATTTTAGCCATTGCTTCACTGAGCTTACTATTTTTAACTCCTCCAATTACTATTAAGCTGGCATTATTTTTTTCACTTTTAATTTTATTTTATCCTTTAGCCAAGCGTTTTATCAGAGCTCCTCAAATCATTTTAGGCATAACATTTGGATCTGGGTCAATAATATCTTACTCCCTTCAATCAGATAGCTTTTCCATATCATTGGTTGTTTTATACATCGGTCTAATTGCATGGATTGTTAGTTTTGATACCATTTATGCATTAGAAGATATTAATGATGATATCAAGATAGGTATAAATTCAACTCCAATTTTATGGGGTAAAAAAACAATTTTTATATCTAAAATATTGCACTGCATATTTTATTCAGCGATAGGTCTCATTGCTTACATAAATAGTTTTTCAAATTTTTTTATAGTAATTATTTGTTTATTATTCGTCTTGTTTTACCATCAAAACAATCTTGTTAAAGAGGCAAGATATCTAGAATCTTTCAAGTTTAATAACAATGTGGGCATATTATTGATAATTGGTTTTGCTATAGAAATATTTTTAATCTAAATGCCTGTAAAAAAAAAATTTATAAGAAGTATTTTAGAAATATCAAATCGCGAGTTTGAAGGCATTTCAAATGACCATGATTCTCCATTTATGTCATATGAATTCTTAAAATCTTTAGAGGTAAGTGGTTCTGTCAGCTATTCATCTGGGTGGCAGCCTCATCATGCAGTCTCCTATGAAAATGAAGTTCTCAATGGCTTTATACCCTTGTATCTAAAAAATAATAGTCAAGGTGAATTTGTATTTGACCATCAGTGGGCGCATGCTTTGGAGCAAGCGAATAGGTCATATTATCCTAAATTTCTAACTGCTATGCCCTATACTCCATGTGAAACCTCAAAGCTTTTTACAAGAAGCCAATCAGATGCGCTTAATATCCTTGAAACTGTTAAGCAGAAAATGATAGATGATAACATCGAGTCATGGCATGTTTTGTTTCCTGGCGCTAATGATAGTCGCCTTCTTCTAAATGAAGGTTTTATTGAAAGATACGGATATAGGTTTGTTTGGAATAATAGAGATTTTGAAAATTTTGACGATTTTTTGAAAATTTTTACCTCAAGACAAAGAAAAAACATTAAAAAGGAGCGAGAGGTAATAAAGCAATTTGGTATAACATTTTCAACCAAGGAAGGTGAGAATCTTGTACTGGAGGATTGGAATATTTTTTTTAAATTTTATGTCAACACTTATTACCAGCGAATGCAAAAGCCATATCTTAATAAAGAGTTCTTTGAATTAATCCATTGTTATAAAAATAAACTAAAGCCGATCTTATTCTTTGCATCAATTGATGATGAGGTAATTGCTGCCTCTCTTTGCTTTAGAGATGAGCAATCACTTTATGGGAGACATTGGGGAGCCACTAGAGATGTATCAGGACTCCATTTTGAATGTTGTTACTATCAAGGGATTGAGTATTGCATTAAAAATAGGCTGGCTTTCTTTGATCCAGGCATCCAAGGAGAATATAAGATAAGAAGAGGATTTGAGCCAAAGCTTAGCAATTCCTATCATTACATTCTTCATACTGACTTTAGAAATGCTATTGAAAGATTTTGTGCTGATGAAAAGAAACAAATTATGAATTATTTGAATGCGTGCAATGAATATACACCCATAAAAAAAGAATATAGAATTTAATTATGTTAAAAAACCTCCCTAAAACTGCTCATCATCAAGTAATTTGTGAAGCAAATTTTTTACGGCTGAAAAAGCTCATGGGATCTTATGCTGAAAAAGAGTACTGTTTTGAAGTGCTGGATGCTGAAAATATCCCTCAAAAAATTTCATTCTTAATTCTTGATAGAACTATGCATACTATTGTTCTAGAGGCAAAACAAAATCATAAAAATAAAAATAAGTACAATAACTTCTCATTAAGAATTTTAGTCAGCTTAGATGCCAAGCTTGCTGAAACAATCTCATATCAAGGAGAGAGGGCAATTCCATCTTTTTTAAAACAAACTAATATCCAGTCTAAAGATGAGAAATATCAACAAAATAGGTTTTTAACTGAGTGGCTTGAAAGTATATTTTCATTGGGGATCTTACCAAAAAAAAATATAAAAAATATTTTAGATAAAAATGCCTAAAACCATAATATATCTTCATGGTTTTAAATCATCTTCTGATTCATCTAAAGCAAAAGTATTTGATAGTCTCATAAAAAAACATGCTAGAAAAACGCAAGTTATTATTCCTGATATAAAAGATGATATAAGAGATAGCTATGAACAAATTGAAGAGATTATAAGATCAGCTTCAGGTGAAATTAGTTTTGTTGGAAGCTCTTTAGGCGGTTACTACTCACTTTATTTTGCTCAAAAATATAATACAAAAGCTGTGTTGATTAATCCTGCCATCCCTCCTCTAGATGGATTTGATATTCATTTGGGAGAAAATGAAAATTATGATACTGGTAATAAATTTTTAATAACTGAGGAAGATATAAAATACTTAAGAGCGCTAAGCTATAAAAAAATTAAAAAACCTCAAGATATTCTTGTTTTATTAGAATCTGGAGATGAGATATTAAATTACCTTAAAACTATTTCATTCTTTTCAGGATGTTATGTAGATATCACATATGGAGGCAACCACTCTTTCGCTAGTTTTGATAGCAAGTTTGCAAATATAAAATCCTTCTTAAATTTATAATATCGCACTTATTTTAGGCATTTATTTAACATATGCACTGAAAAAATGCATAATAGGCACAATATATGTGCATTAATCTATATATACAAAGGCATGAATATTGCATATATATAGTTGCTAATATTATTTAATTTAAAGGAGCAACAATGACAAACTACAAAACATATGAATATATTTGGCTTGATGGATACAAGCCAGAATCATCGATGAGAAGTAAGGTTAAGGCTACAGACGCCGAAACACCTCCAGACTGGTCTTTTGATGGTTCATCAACACAACAAGCAGAGGGAGGAAGCTCAGATTGTTTACTGCTTCCAGTTCAAACCTATTCAAATCCTAATGGACATGATTTGGTGATGACACAAGTTCAATCTGCAGATCATACAACTCACCCATCTAATTTTAGAGCTGCTGCTGAAGCTGTAGTCACTGATGAATGGTGGTTTGGTTTTGAACAAGAGTACTTCTTAACAGATCCTGAAACTGGTGAGCCTTTAGGCTGGGAAAATGGCGAACCAAGAGCGCAAGGTGACTTCTATTGTGGAGTTGGTGCTGGAAACGTAGTGGGCAGAGAAATTTCTGATGCTCATTTACAAGCATGTCTTGATCTTGGAATTACATTAACTGGAACAAATGCTGAAGTAGCTCTTGGACAATGGGAATACCAATGTCTTGGAAAAGGCATTAAAGCTGCTGATGACTTATGGGTAAGTAGATATCTGCTTTACAAAATAGCTGAAGAGTTTGGAGTGGGTGTTAATATTCATCCTAAACCAAAAACTGGTGACTGGAATGGCTCTGGAATGCACACTAACTTTTCAAACGAAGAAATGCGTTCAAACGGAACCGAAGAACTTTTCACATCTATGTGCGATAAGCTCGGTGAAGTTCATGAAGAAGGTATAGCATCTTATGGATCTGATAATGATATGAGACTGACAGGTCTTCATGAAACTCAAAGCATTGACACATTCTCTTATGGTGTTAGTGATAGAGGAGCTAGTATTCGTATACCTGTCTATACTGTAGAACATAATTGGAATGGCTATCTTGAAGATAGAAGACCTGCTTCAAACGCAGATCCATACAAGATTTTGTCACACATTGTAGGAACTTTAACTAAATAAATAGCATTATGGCCCCTCTAAGAGGGGCCGTTTTTTTAAATGAATGATTAAACCGGAAGAATTAAACACATCAATATTAAATCAACTATCTTCCGAGATAATTATTCTAGATCAAAGCCTCAAAAGTATTTGGGTGAATGAGTCAGCTCTAAATAATGGCTGGTCAATTCAACAAAATAGAGATTTGATAACCGATCAATACCCACTTGAAAAAAATAAAGCATTAATAGACATGCTTAATTCAACAGTTTCAAAAACAGGTTCATTCACTAAAAGAGATCTTGAGTTAGTCTCAAAAGATGGTGAAAAAAGAATTGTAGATTTGACGGCTTCTTTTAGCGAAAAATATGATTCATTAATTTTAGAAATAAAATGCGTTGATAGTTTAAATAAAATAATTGATTCAACCAAAATATTCTCAACTCAAAAAATTGCCGCTAATCTTGCAAGAACATTAGCCCACGAGGTTAAAAACCCATTATCTGGAATTAAAGGCAGTGCTCAAATTTTATCTTCAAAACTTGAAGATGATTATTCAAAAAAGTTTCTTAAAATCATCATTGATGAGACGGAGCGCCTAAATGGAATAGTCACAAGAATTCTTACACCTCCTCAAAAACCAAACCAAGAAAAATTTAATATTCACTCTGCGCTAGAAAAAGTTTATGCGCTTGCTGAAGCTGAATTGACTGAAAACCTAAAATTAAGAAGAGATTATGACCCAAGCATTCCTGAGCTAGATGGAGATGAAGATTTGTTTATACAAGCTGTACTAAATATTGTAAAAAATGCTCAGCAGGCCATGATTAATATCAATGGCGCAGAAATAACAATTAGGTCAAGAATTCAATATAGCAAACCGGTGAATGGAGTAATGCATCTAACAGTTTGTTGTATAGATATAATAGACAATGGCCCGGGTATACCAGAAGAAATGCAAGAGCATGTATTTTTTCCGATGATATCTTCTAAAGAAGATGGCTCTGGGTTAGGACTATCGATTGCCCAAGATATAATAAGAGTTCACGGAGGAGCTATCTCATTTTCTTCAAGACCTGGGGAGACTGTATTCTCAATATTGATTCCTCTCGGAATTAAAAACATAAGGACTGAAAGTGCATAAAGTTTGGTTAGCAGATGATGATGAGGCAATAAGAATTGTTCTTGAAGAAAGTCTTAAAAACTCAGGATATGCAACTACCACATTTTCAAATGCATCTGATCTTATTGAAGAACTAAACTCAGATACCCCAGATTTAATTATTACAGATGTACACATGCCTGGAATGCATGGTTACGACTTGTTAAAACATATTAATAATAACTACTCTGAGCTACCTGTAATAATAATGACTGCTTTTGCGGATATGCAAGCTGCAGTAGATTCTTATGGAAGTGGAGCGTTTGAATATATTCCTAAACCATTTGATTTAGATGAAACAATTAAAATTGTTCAAAGAGCCCTTGAAAAAAAACCATCTACAAGAGGCCTCAAATCATCACCTAAAACAGATATTATTGGCAAAGCACAATCAATGCAGATGGTTTTTCGAGCAATTGGCAAGCTTTCAAATACTAATGCTACTGTTCTTGTTCAGGGTGAATCAGGCACAGGAAAAGAGTTAATTGCTAAATCTCTACATAAGAATAGCCCTAGGCATGATATGCCTTTCATTGCTCTAAATATGGCCGATATACCAAAAGAGCTGGTTGAATCTGAGTTATTTGGGCATGAAAAAGGTGCTTTTACTGGGGCTGTTGATAGAAGGTTGGGCAGGTTTGAGCAAGCAAATGGAGGGACTCTGTTCCTTGATGAGATTGGCGATATGCCTCTAGATTCGCAAACTAGGTTGTTGAGAGTATTATCTAATAAAGAATTTTATAGGGTTGGTGGAGATAAGCCTATTAAGGCTGACGTAAGAATAATTGCCGCAACCCATCAAAATCTTCATAATTTGGTTTCTCAGTCTAAATTTAGAGAAGACCTATTCTATAGATTAAATGTAATCAAGATTGATGTACCTCCTCTTAGAGAAAGAAAAGATGATATTGAATTATTAGCAAAATATTTTCTAAAGAAAAACTCAGATGCAACTGGTGAAGAGCTTCGCGTTTTATCCAATGAAACAATTGATGCGTTAAATAGGTATGAGTGGCCAGGTAACGTAAGGCAACTTGAGAATACATGCTATTGGTTAACGCTTATGAGTCCAACACAAAATGTTCAACCATCAGATCTCCCAAATGAAATATTAGAAATTGATGCGAACTTATCTGCTAACTCGGATTCCTCTTGGGAAGATGGTTTTGTAAGCTGGCTAAAAGGCTTGGTTGATTCACAAGAAACTGGTGTGCTTGATTTTGTTAATCCAAAGATTGAAAAATTGCTTATCAAGACAGCTCTTGAAAAAACTAATGGCAAAAAAAATGATGCTGCAAATTTGCTTGGATGGGGAAGAAATACTCTTGCTAAAAAAATTAAAGAACTAGGTATTTAATTGCTAAATTAATGGGAGGTTGTTTAGTCTCCATTCAGACATCCCGCCACTTAAAATCAATGTATCTTTAAAGCCTGATTTTTGTAATATTTCACCAGCATTTCCTGATTGACTTCCAGTTTCACAGATCAGAACTATGGAAATATCTTCTCTGTTGGGAAGCTCATGCTGTCGTCTCTCAAAATCTGAAAAAGGCATATTTATAGATCCTGCTATGTGACCAGCATTAAACTCATCAGATTTTCTAATATCAACAAGCTTAGCCAAGCCTTTATTATTGATATTGACTAATTCATGAGTAGATATTTTCTTACCGCCCTTCTTTGATAAAGAGGCAAAAAATAGACTGATAAATATTAAAAGTGGTAATGATAGATACCACTGCTCGAACATAAATAAAAAAAACTCAACCATGCTCATATTATCTATTAAAATAGCAAAGTTGTATCTTATTATTTTGAAATTATGACAAAAAGAAACCTTGTGCTTGTAAGACATGGACAAAGCGAGTGGAATGCAAAAAATTTATTTACAGGATGGAAAAATCCTGGTCTCACAGAAACAGGAGTAAAAGAGGCTATTAGTGCAGGAAAATTAATCAAAGATGAAAAAATTAATTTTGATACTATGTATACATCTGAACTTATAAGAGCGCAGCTTACAGGGAATACAATCTTAGAAATAATCAATCAATCAGATATACCTATCATTAAAGATATAGCACTTAATGAGAGAAATTATGGAAGTTTGGCAGGCTTGAATAAAGATGATGCAAGAAAAAAATGGGGGGAAGAGCAGGTTCATATATGGAGAAGATCTTATGATGTCCCTCCTCCAGATGGAGAGAGTTTAAAAAATACTGCTGAAAGAGTTCTTCCATATTTTAATAAAGAAATTTTGCCAAAGGTCGTTTCAGGATCAAATATATTAATTGCTGCCCATGGAAATTCCTTAAGGTCTCTAATCATGCAATTAGATGAATTATCAAAAGAGGAAATATTAAATTTAGAAATTCCAACAGGGGCTCCAATTAAATATATATTTGATGAACATGGCAAGGCTATAGAAAAACTTAATTTATTTGAATAATTAATCTTGAAGCATCCTTCTGAAAATTTTTCAAAACAAATTATTGAGTGGTATGAGGTTAATGGCAGAAAAGAGCTGCCCTGGAGAAAAGATATTTCTCCATACAGGGTTTGGATATCTGAAATCATGCTTCAACAAACTCAAGTAAAAACTGTAATCCCCTATTTTGAGAATTTTCTTAGCGCCTTCCCTACGATAGAAAGTATATCTAATGCGACTGAGGATGAGATTTTGGCTTTGTGGTCTGGCCTAGGCTTTTATAGAAGAGCCCAAAATATATTTAAAGCTAAAGAAGTTATAAATAGTGAACATCATGGCATTTTTCCAAAAACTTTTGATGAGCTAGAAAAGCTTCCAGGAATTGGTAGATCAACTGCTGGAGCTATTATGGCAATTGCTTACCAACAGCCTTACCCAATATTAGATGCAAATGTAAAAAGAGTTATTCAAAGGTATCTAAAATTACAAACTGCCAATAAAACACAGCTTACTAAAAGGCTGTGGTCAGAGTCTGAAAAACTAAAACCGCAGATGAAAATATTTGAATATACACAAGGAATAATGGATATTGGAGCAACCATATGTAAAGCAAAAACTGCAGACTGTTCTATATGCCCTTTGAACCAAAACTGCTTATCAGCATTTTCAGAAATTGAGAGGTCAGATATAAATAAAAATAAAAAAACTACTAGAAAAGAAAAAATTAATTTTATTCTTGCCTACACTAATGAAAAAACTCTTTTGTTTAAAAGAGATGAAAAAAGATACTGGCAGCACCTTTGGGCTCCATACGAATTCAAAGGATCAAAGCAAACAGTTATAAATAAGAAAAAAGCGTTAAATTCAAAAATCTTAAAAATAGATCACAAGCTTTCACATTTAGAGTTGGAGATTAAGCTTATGTTACTTGAATTTGATGATGAATTTAATATTGCGTCAAACATGGAGTATAGTTGGGTAAATAAAAAAAATATTGAAAACTTTGGAATACCTAAACCAATAAAAAAAATATTATTAGAGTTATGACAAAAAAAATTCTTTGCAAAAAACTTAATGAAGAGCTCCCTGCTCTTCAAATACCACCAATGCCAGGACCAAAAGGCATAGAGCTTATGGAGTCCTTCTCTGAGAAAGCATGGGATCAATGGAGATCGCATCAGACCACATTGATCAATGAAAAACATTTAGATATGTCAGATGTAAAAGATAGAGAATGGCTATTAATTCAAATGGATAAATTCTTTAATAATGAGGATTATGAGAAACCGTCAGGATTTAAATCATTAACCTAATGTCTTGGTGACATTGCCTTAAAACTTTCTTATAATCCCTCTTCAATAGTGCGCCCAGATAGCTCAGTTGGTAGAGCAAAGGACTGAAAATCCTTGTGTCGGTGGTTCGATCCCACCTCTGGGCACCATTCTTACAGCATTTTTATATATTCAATACTTTGAACACTTTTGAACACTTAGATTAGTGTTCAAATTAATTAAAGAAGATTTCGTGCAACATCCTTCCAGGCATAAGAGTAAAAGCACCTGCTATTACCAATGCTCCAAAAAACAATCCAATCATTGTCCATTTATGGAAAGTTTTCCATGTTTTATTTTTAGTGACTTTAAATTTCTTAATTGCATATACGCCAAAAAAAATAGAAAAAATTGTCCATGGTATAAGTAAGTGAATTAAAGAATAAGAACCGGGATTTATTTCTTGAATAAATACTGCTGTTAATGAAATTAAAACCATTAACCCTAACCAAACATACCCTCTTCTTTTGTGTGTTTTGGTTCCTTTTTTTGAGAGCAAAACTACACTCCCCAAAATTAATGCTATAAGTCCGGGTAAGGCATGCAAGGAAAGAATTAAAGTCTCATTCATTTTAAATCTATAGAGATTTTTTTATATTCATTAAGTTGAAAAGATGCAGATTCAAAAGATGGAGGTCTAAATCTTCCCAAAGCATTATTTGAAAATCCGTATTGTTCATTAGGCACTCCAAAAAAATTAGTATCTAGTTTTTCATTTTTATTGGAATCAATGTATAAACCAATAGCATATTTTCCATCTGGCAATTCAATTGCTTCTTGAAAGGTGCCCTTTTTAATAAATTTTATTATTCCTCCAACTATTCCTTTTTGTGGTCCAGGTTTGTCCCCTCTATCAGATTCAAAAACTTCCTTAGAATCATAAACTGCCAAGTGAAGAACGCCGTCATCAGAAATATTATTTATTTGAACTTCAAGCAATGCCCCTTGAAGATTGAGTGTATTAATCAGAAATATAAACAAAATAAAACTCTCATTTGAATAGCATGCCACATGAAGAAAATTGTTCAAAATTAAGATTGAAAAAATAATAAATCCAAATATTTTTTGAACACCATTTTGAACACTAGACTCTGAAACATGCATTCTTATTGGGTTTTTATTTTCGAGTCATGCACTGAAAATCCTTGTGTCGGTGGTTCGATCCCACCTCTGGGCACCATTCCTAATTTACTTAAACCACTTATATGGTTCTTCTCCAGCAACTTTAAAATATACTGCCATGTTAACCACATGTGTTATCAATAAAGTTACTGAAATAGCTACAGCCCAAAGAATATTTCTATAGTTAAGATGTGCATCAAGTGCAAATAATACTGCACCAACTGATGCTGTAATTAAACCAATGATGGTGAATGCTTTTAGGTTTTTCATTTTCTTTCCTTGTTTTTATTTAAATTTATTTCTACTTCAATGTCAGATATAAGTTCACTCTGGCAGGCTAATATAAAACCCTTATCTAGCTCTTCTTGATTAAGAGTGTAGCTAAAATCAATATTTGGTTTTACTTTTCCCGAAACAACTCTACATTTGCATGTCCCACAGCTGCCAACCTTGCATCTATGAGGCCAATCTATGCCTTCTGAGAGAGCCGAAGAAAGCAGAGTTGTTCTGGGCAATACCTCAAAATCAATATTGCTTTGGAGGAGAGCTGCTCTCTTCGGAATTTTGTTTTTCTTAAAAATCTTTAACATTGAATTTTCTATTAAGAGGCTAGAGATGCTTCGCCTGTTTTATTAATGTTGAATTTACTTGCTATAAGCCTTTCTTCATCGGTTGCATAATTTTTATCCCAATTATCCAGATGCTTCTGTACATATTTTCTAAATAAAGATGGTATTAAAGTTAATACAAATAGACTGAAGTAGCCGATTCCATAATTTGGGCCGCCAACATCATCCAGCTCCCAAAAGTATGTTTCACCCCTTACATGATGATCACATTGCCTTCCTATCTCAATAAAAAACCAACTAGTAAAAACTGAATCATTATCCCAAGAGTGCCTATGCTCAACCGGTCCCTCTTTTCTTATTAATCCGTAGTGACCCATAAAATTTAGAGCCTCTAAAAGAAAATTAGATAGTATCCAAATGACGCTTAAAGCCAACAAGCCAACTACTCCACCAGACCATACAAATAGGAAAATTGAAGGGAGGCTGTAAAGGTAACCTAGCAACCATCTGTTATCTATGTTAATAAAGCCTTTTCCTCTATTTTTTAATTTTTTCTTTTCCATGTCATAGGAGAATTTTGATTGTCCAGCATGTGATAGCCATGTGTGGAGATAAACATTTCTTCCTCTTGGAGCTGTTGCCGGATCATCTTCATGGCCAAGATCTAAATGATGATTGTATACATGGGCATAAGTAAAATGGGATGCTCCACTTAGGGCCATGATAAATCTAGAGACTAGGAAGCCTTCTTTTTTGTTATGCGATAGTTCATGACCATAAATAATTCCAAGTCCTGCCCAGAGTGCTGCTGATATGACTGCACCAACTAGATTAAGTCCGGAAATTCCATTCTGATATGCAATCCCGCTAAAATATAAAGCCTCTAGCTGAACTCCTGAGGTGTATTGATATAATCTCCAAGCAACTGCAACTTGAATAGCTATAAATACCGGCAACATTACATACATTACTAGGTACTGAAATAATTTAATTCCATAAGAATTACCTGCCTCATCTTTCTCAGCTCTGAGGTGGATATCTTTTGTCACCGTGTCAATTATTGTATAAATTCCAAATAAAAAGACGCCGGTCCAAGCATAGATACCCCCTAAAAGAATGCCTAAGATTGTTACCAGCGATGATATTGGTACTATTAAATATCTTAAATTTACATAAAATTTCATAAAGAAAATCTCCATTTTTATTAAATATAAATCCTGGGAATATTAGTTCCGTTTTAGCACCTTCTTTTAAATCGCGGCAATAGGATCAAATTACGATTTACAGCACAAACAAATCTGTGTTGTTTAAAAAGATCCTAGGGTGATTATTCCGTTTTAGCGCTTTATTTATTGTCGCGGCAATAGGATCAAATGACGACTTGGCTATTAAATTACATTAAAAATAATTTGTAAACCCTATTTCTTGAAAATTTTTAAATTAATGGCAAAGTTTATCTATATGCAAAACTATTTAAGCTTATTTCCTCATATTGAACCTTATGCAACTGGATTTATTACTGAGGGATGCCATGAGATCTATTATGAAGAATGTGGAAATCCTAGTGGTAAACCAGTAGTTTTTCTTCATGGAGGACCTGGAGGGGGTGGAAGTGAGGATGTGAGAAGATTTTTTGATTCGTCGCTATATAGAATTATTGTTTTTGACCAAAGAGGATGTGGGAGAAGTAAGCCGCATGGCTGTTTAGAAAATAATACAACTTGGGATCTGGTGTCGGATATAGAAAAAATAAGGACTACATTAAACATCAAGAAGTGGATGGTATTTGGAGGTTCGTGGGGATCAACATTAGCCTTAGCATATTCTCAAGCCCATCCAGAGTCTGTTAGTGAAATGATCTTAAGAGGAATTTTTATGCTTCGTCAAAAAGAACTTGACTGGTTTTATCAAGAAGGAGCAAGCAAGATATTTCCTGATGCTTGGGAAAGTTTTGTTGCCATTATTCCTCATAAAAAAAGAACTAACCTAATGGTTGCTTATAATGAAATATTTAATGGTAATGATGAAGGCCTTAAGCTTGAGGCAGCTATCAACTGGTCAAGATGGGAAGCAGCAACTAGCAAGCTTGTCCAAAATAATTCATTAATAGATGAATTTTCTGATCCTTATTTTGCTCTCGCATTTGCTTTGATTGAAAATCATTATTTTATTAATAAAGGATTTTTAAATAGCGAGAATCAATTAATAAAAGGCATAGAAAAAATAAGACATATCCCTGCAAAAATCATTCAAGGAAGATATGACGTTGTATGTCCTATGGAAACAGCATATGAGGTTTACAAAGAATGGCCAGAAGCAACACTTGAGATAGCCAAAAGCTCTGGTCACTCTGCTTTTGAGAAAGAAATTATTCATTTGCTTATTTCTGCAACAAATGAATTTGCCTGCAATTAATCTATTTTAAATAAAATTAATGTATCTTTCTGTTATTCTATAGTTGCATGTCTAAAGAAAATTCAAAGGATAAAAGAGTTGAAAGAATTATTAACGAGTACAAGACTCCTAATCAAAAGTATATAGACGAAAACGTAGAGAATATGATTGTATTCTTTGGCTCAGCAAGAGCACCGTCAGCAAGTGAAGCAGAAACCTTAAAAAAATCTAATCCAGATAATCCTAAGTTAAAACTGAGTAAATATAGTAAAGATGCAGAAATGCTTGCCTTTATGCTGTCTGAATGGAATCAGCAAACATTTGGTTATCATAAGTATTCAATATGCACGGGTGGAGGTCCAGGCATAATGAGAGCGGCTAATAAAGGCGCTTATGATGGTGGGGGGAAAAGTATAGGTTTATCAATTGAGCTTCCTTT
Source organism: Gammaproteobacteria bacterium (assembly GCA_038141865.1). GTDB lineage: Bacteria > Pseudomonadota > Gammaproteobacteria > Magnimaribacterales > D2472 > CAJQGY01. Next base: position 151,498 of record JAYQIX010000001.1, read on the forward strand.
TGAAGAAGAGACAAACCCATATTTGAGTGAAAATCTTGATTTTAACTTTCATTATTTTTTCATGAGAAAGTTCTGGTTTGCATACAGGGCAGAAGCTCTTGTGATAATGCCTGGAGGCTTTGGAACCATGGATGAGCTTTTTGAAATGCTTACCTTAATACAGTGTAAAAAAATAAAAAAAACTTTTCCCATAGTTATGTTTGGAAAAGAGTTTTGGAATAAATTTCTCAATATGGAGGCTTTGCTGGACTACGGTGTGATTAATAAAGAAGATCTTGAGAACCTCTTTTATACTGATGAAGTAGATGAGGCTTATAAATACATTACCTCTAAGTTAGAAAAACCAAATAATAACTAGACTAACTCCAGAGGGTCTCTGGATTGACCATGGTCTTTATCTCAAGAACATTACCACTAGGATCTTGAATAAAGAAAGTTTCTTGTTCCCTGTCTTTGTTTATGAAGCGCCTATATGGCTCATCGTAATAATTAAATTTTTCTGATGCTTCAATTCTGTCTTTCAAAGCAAAAAATTCATCTTCTTTGAGATGTGCGCCAAAGTGAGGTACTGAAACAGTTCCCATATCAACATCGTGTCTTTTTTTGCTTGCAACTTCATCAGGGCCATGATGAAGGGTAAGCTCATTACCCCAAAAGTTTATATCTTGCCATCTACCCTCTTCATAATCACCAGCAACACATCCCATTAAATCACAGTAGAACTCTTTAGACTCTTCTATGCTTTTAACAGCGATAGCCAAGTGAAATCTATTAGAGTCATTTAAATATTTCATAAGGTGATTTTACCAGCATATGAAAAACTATAAACTAGTTAAATCTAAAAAAATCTCTTTAAAATGCATGCTTTAACTCAACATATAGAATTAGCCTATAATCCATAATGATGAATTTAAAAAAATCAATTTCCTTTGTTGGCATGGCTGGTTGTGGCAAAACTACCATTGGGAGATTATTTGCAAAAAAACACAGAGTTAGTTTTATCGATACCGATCATTTAATTGAAAAAAAACTCAACAAATCTTTGCAGGATATTAAAGATGAGAAAGGTTACATGTATCTGAGAGAAATTGAGCAAGAAATAGTTCTTGCAATAGATGCAAGCATCCAGATTATTTCAACAGGCGGAAGTGTTATTTATTCGGAACAAGCAATTACCCATTTAAAACAAATTTCATCAGTTGTCTTTATTGATACTCCCTATGAATTAATCAAGAAAAGAATAGGTGATGCAAGCGACAGGGGATTTTCTGTACCTGATGGATTTTCTGTAAAAGATGCTTTTGATGAAAGGATGCCTATGTATCAAAAGCATCAAGACTTTACTGTTGATGGCGCTAAGTCTGAAGATTACATAATTAAAAGTATAGAACAGTGGATATAGAAAAAGGCAAGAAGATACTAATTATTGGTGCCTCTGGATTGGTTGGTGGCTGATAGCTAAATTCTGTGAAGAGAAAAAGTATCATCAAATCCAAATCAATAGAACAAGTCTTTGTAACAAATCAGATCTGATTGAAGAGATAGTGACAGATTTTAATGATAATAAATATTTAGCGGATATTCCGAGCACTGACCATGTATGTGTTGCGTCTGGATCTAGGCTGAGCTTGGCTCAATTAATATATATAAGAAAAAAAGATAGAGAGCTATTTAAAAAAATCGATCTAAACATGCCAGTTGAAATTGCAAAAAATGCTTTCCTAAAGGGAGCTAAAGAAATATCAATTATTTCTGCGGTAGGTGCTGATGAAAACTCTGCGAACTATTACCTAAAAATAAAAGGTGTTCTAGAAAAAGAAATTAAAAATATTGGCTTCGAAAAAATTACATTTGTCAGGCCTGGTCATTTGCTAGGTAAAAGAGATTCAAAAGTGGCATGGGAAGTAAAAATTTATGAATTTATCTTTATGATGATGAAGCCAATAATGATTGGTATTTTTAAAAAATTCAGAAATGTCCAAGCAAAAGATGTGGCGCTAGCTGTAATATCCTCAATTGAGAAGAGCTTCGATGGTTCGAGAATTCTTGAATATGATGATATCGTTAAGAAGTAGTTTATTTTTAAATATAGAAAATAATGGAGGCTTCTATGAAAAAAACATTGCTTGCGATATTCGCAATTACATTCTCATCTTCTCTTATTGCTGATCATCATAAAGCTGGTGAAAAGCATAAAGATTCAAGAATGCATCATCCAAACCACCTGCTAAACTTTAAAGAATGCAAAGAAACCAAAGATGCTGTTGGAGAGTTTCTTGTGCTAGCAGATGCATCATGGAAAGAAATTGAAAATAATCCTGAGAACAAAGAAGAATGGGCAAAGGCAGGCTATTTGGCTGAACTATCTGCCAATTACTCTACTGTTTATGATGTTTGGTGCAAAGACATGGTAAACAAGAGGGTAAAAATGGGCATGATGAAAAAGAAGAAAGAAAGCAAGAAAGACTAAAACTTACCTCTTTGGAATCTCATTCTTATTGAATAAACCCTTATTAGTGCAACAAATGTTAGTACTGACTGAGTAAATATTGAAATAGATAAAGGATTTGACCAATGCCAGTTATCTATTGTTAGCCATAACAAAAATGTTTGCAGTGGAAAATTTATTACTGCCCCCATCAAGACAACTATTATTGCTTCTCTAAAAGCTGTTTTTTCAGTTTTATTCATATTTATTCTCTGTTTATTTTTATTGCTGTTCCGTATGCAAGAATTTCAGATGCCCCTTTCGCAATTGAAGATGTCTGAAATCTAAAACTTACAATTGCATTTGCACCTCGCTCTTCTGCATCTTGAATCATGCGATCATAAGCCTGACTTCTAGCAGATGCAAGGAGTTTAGAATATCCAACCAACTCTCCTCCAATAATAGTTTTCAAAGATGCTATAAGGTCACTGATAAAGTTTCTTGATTTAACAGTACTTCCTTGAACAACACCAAGATACTCAATTTGTTCGTAGCCTAAAATTTCATTAGATGAAACAACTAAAATTTTTTGATCCATGACAATTTTCCTAAAATGTTTTACTTTATTAATATAATGCATGACTTTATAGAAGCAAAGTTCTCAATTGGGGTAATCGTAAAACATAAATATCTTAATTTTCGTGGAGTGATATTTGATGTTGATCCTATTTTTAATAATAGTGAAGAGTGGTACCAGGCTATTCCAAAAGAAATTAGACCCCATAAAAATCAGCCCTTTTATCACCTTCTTGCTGAGAACAAAGATATTTTTTATATAGCTTATGTATCTGAACAAAATTTGTTAATTGATAAGTCAAATAGACAATGTTCTCACCCTGATATTAAGAAAATTTTTTCAAATTTTAACGGAGAGAAGTACATCCCTCACATCAGAACGAATAACTAAGAAAGCAGGTCGTGGTGAGCAACTTGAACGGCTGTTATAAATACATCCATCGCTAATGCTAAATTTTCTTCGTCCACAAATGTAGGTGCAATTCTAATAATATTATCTAAAGGATCTTTGCCGTATGGGAATGTTGCTCCGGCCGGGGTTATTAGAACCCCAGCAGACTTACAAAGATCAACAACTTTTGTTGCTATTGGTTTATTTGTTTTGTATGTAATGAAATAACCACCGGTTGGCTTAGAGAAGGTGCCATAGTCTGAAGACAATTTTTCAAGGATTTTATATGAAAGCTCAAATTTTGGCCTTATTAAATCAGCATGATTTTTCATGTGCTCAATAATAGAGTTTTTATCTTTAAAGAAGTCTATATGTTTTTTTTGATTTATTTTATCTGGACAAATTACCATAGAGGCCCTCATTCTTTTGATTAGTTCTAGGTTTTTGCCAGATGCAGCTAAGAATGAGAGGCCGCCGCCGCCAAAAGTTACTTTTGAAAAGGAAGTCACTACTACTGCATTATTCTCAGCATTTACCTGTTGAGCAAGTTTCCATACATCAGATTGACTCCTGGTTGGGAGAAAGTCATGAACCAAATAAGCATTATCAAATAAAATCAAGAAATCTTCAGAATAGTTTTTTGATACTTCAAAAATTTCTAAAATATTGTTATCAGAATAAACTTCCCCTGATGGATTAGAGTGCCTTGGCACACATATCATACCAACGACATCTGTTTCATTTTGAAGAACCTCAGTTAAGCTTTCAATACAAACACCATCATCCACAAGTGGAATTGTTATCATCTCAATACCCAAATCTTCAAACATCCTAAAATGTCGGTCAAAACCAGGTACAGGACATATAAACTTAGGCGAATTAATATTTTTCCATGCTTTTTTTGAACCAAATAAATAATGAGATAGCATCACTTGATAGGAAAGTAATAAACTTGATTGCTCCCCTGTAATAATATTTTCAACAGGTGCTCCTAAAAGATCAGAGCCCAAGCTCCTTGCTTCAATTAGGCCAAGAGGCTCTCCATAGTTTCTTAAATCAACTTTTCCAAGATAGGGGTCAACCTCCATTTTCAAAAGATTATTAGATAAATCTAATTGTTTAGATTCGGGCTTCCCTCTTGTTATATCGATATTAAGGCCTAAAGACTTTAAATTATTAAAATGGTTTAGAATAGAATCTGACATTATGATTATTAAGTTGTTTTAAAAAATTATTATGAATCAAGAAAGTTTATATTTTTTGCTAATAATAACAGTACTACTGTTAATTATAATTCCAATTGTTTACTTTATAAGCAAAAGAAGGAATAAATTTATTGAATTAAGCTTTTCAAACTTAGCTAATGAAATTCTTAAAGAAAATAATGAGACTTTAAATAAAAATAATTTCGAAAGACTGCGAGAAACTCTTGAGCCATTCAAGGAACAAATTAATCAACTCAATGCTCAGATAAGTGATCTTAAAAAAGAACAAGCAAGAGCAAAAGAAAATTTTTCACTTCAAGTAGAAAAAGTTGTAGAACAGACTACCAAGATTAGCGTAGATGCAGATAACCTAACTAACGCCTTAAAATCTGATTCAAAAGCACAAGGTACATGGGGGGAAATGGTTCTGGAGAGAACACTTGAAGAATCTGGTCTTAGGCAAGGTATAGATTATGAATTGCAAAAATCCTTTAAAGATAAAAGTGGTAAAAATTACATTCCTGATGCAGTTATCTATCTTCCAGACAATAGAAACATTATTATAGATTCAAAAGTTTCATTAACAGCATACTCAAAATATGTTGATACAAAAGATTCTCAAGAAGGTGAGACTTTCCTAAAAGAGCATATAAAATCTATCAAGAACCATATGAAAGGCCTTGTTGAAAAAGACTATAACTCTCTTGAAGGCATTAATGCTCCAGATTATGTTCTTATATTTGTTCCTCTCGAATCTGCTTTATCATCTGCACTAAAAGCAGACTGGGATATTCAAAGACTTGCGATGCAAAATCAGATGGGATTTGTAACTCCTATAAATCTTATTTCTATTTTGAGGATGGCTGAAAGTTTATGGAAATTAGATTCGCAAAATAAAAATGCGCAAGACATAGCTAAAAGAGCAGGTCTAATGATTGATAAATTTAATGGATTAAATAATGATATAAAAGATCTCAAAAGACATTTGAATCTATCACTCTCAGCTCTAGAAGGAGCTGAAAACAAACTTATAAATGGAAATGGTAATTTATTCAGTCAAGCAAAGGAATTAGAACAGCTTGGCGCCAAAACTAAGAAAAAACTCTCAGATAATTAATAATAGAATCCTCTCCACATTCTTAGACCAAAGAACAATGACAGAAGCCATAACACTAATTCAGGCAAATTAGGATTGCTGTTATATCCAAAAAAACCTTTAAGAAAAACTCCTACACTTCCCTTATCGTGGAATAAGTGAACATACTTTTCTTTTGATCCATCATATGTGTACATAAAAGCTACATCAGATTCTGACAAAGAATCTTTTGGTTGAAGGATGTCCCAAGGCCTATAAATATCATCTGAGTTAAAGTCTTCGATTATCTCAGACTTTACTATATATTCTTCTACCTCATGCGTACCATAAGCAATCATTCCGGATGCTAAAAAGACTAATAACAATGTTGAGTATTTGAATATATTTCTAATATCGACTTTTCGTCCCTGTATGACAATCAAGTAACCAATTAGAATTGCTAAAATAGCACCGAGAAAAAATCCTAGATACGAAAAAGTTCCTGTAATTGATAGGCTGGATATTAAAAATATAGCTGTCTCGAATCCTTCCCTGAGTATTGCAAAGAAAACTACAAAGAATACACCCCATGAGGAAATTTTTATTGCATTTAGGGCGCTTGACTCTAATTCTTTTTTATCAGATACATTTTTTGAAAGCCAAAAAATTACATACCATATCAAAAATGCTGTTAGATATAGAAAAACGCCTTCAAACAAAGCCTGTGTTGAATTATTGCCTAGAGAATTTTTAGCAAGTATTACTAGATATCCAACTGCAATACTTGCAGCTATTGCTGCTCCAACACCAAGCCAAAGTTTTTTGAAATGATCCTTTAGATTAGATTTTTCTAAAAGAAGATAAATTATTCCAACAACCAAAGAGGCCTCTAAAACTTCTCTAAAAACTATAATAAATTCACTCATGATGATTAATATTTAAAAATAATGTCACAATAGTAAATGATTCTCATTTACTTAGCAATCTTCTCTTTTTTTCAAAGAAATACTTGTTAATTTAATTGATTACAAATACTTAAATAAAGATATATGAGATAATGAAAATATGAAAAAAATTGCTGTGATTGGCGCTGGTATTGCTGGTGTAACTACTGCATATGCTCTTGCAAAAAGGGGCTTTAAAGTAACAATAATTGATTCAAGAAGATATCCAGCCATGGCTACAAGCTATGCTAATGGCGGTCAATTGAGTGCAAGTAATGCTGAGACATGGAATACACCTAAAAATATCGCAAGTGGCCTTAAGTGGATGTTCAAAGCTGATGCTCCTCTTCTCTTCAATCCTTCCCCAAATATTCAAAAATATAAATGGATGTTTGGTTTCTTGGCAGAAACACTTAGAGGAACTCACAAAGATAATACTCTTCATACCATTGAACTTGCTAAAAGAGCACGAGATGTTTACTTTACAATTGCTGATGAAGAAAATATTGAGTTTGATCTACTTAAGAAAGGTATCTTAAGGTTTTATGATTCACAAAAAGAGTTTAAAGAGGATGCTCAAAAGAAAAGCTGGATAGAACAACCTGGCATGGAATGGGAAATAATGTCACCTGATGAGGTTGTTGCATTAGAACCCTCTTTAACTACAGCTAATAGTAAGAATAAGATAGTTGGCGGCGTCTATACAAAGTCTGATGCCAGTGGTGACATACATAAGTTCTGCATTAATCTAGAGAAAGTACTAGTTGAAAAATACGATGTTCATGTTCTTACAGACACTTCGGTTAGCAACCTATCACAAAGGGGCCATAAAATACTTGTTGAATATGATGATGGACAAAACCTTGAAAGTGAAGAGTATGCAAATGTTGTAATTTGTGCTGGTGTTAATACTCAGGATTTTGCAAACAAACTTGGAGATTCTATGAATGTCTATCCTGTTAAAGGCTATAGCGTGACGATAGATCTTAGAAATGAGCAATCAAAAAAAGGTGCTCCAATGGTTTCTTTAATAGACCAGCCAGTAAAAATTGTTGCTAGCAGGCTTGGTGATAAATTTAGAGTAGCTGGAACTGCTGAGCTTGCTGGAATAAATACTGATATTAGACAGGATCGAATCAGACCATTATTAAGATGGGTAAAAGAATTTTTTCCTGAGGTAAGAACAGAATCATACACCCCATGGGCAGGACTAAGACCAATGACGCCTAATATGATGCCCCTAACTCATGAAAGTAAAATGCCAGGAGTTTTCTATCACACAGGCCATGGCCATTTGGGGTGGACTTTAAGTGCTGCAACAGCTGAAATTGTTGCTGAAAAAATCAGCTCTGTAGATTAAGGCAAGTCTATAATTTTCCAAGAATTCTTAATAGATATTTCCCTTAACTGATTATCTGGATTAACAGCAACCGGATTTTCAACTACGTTCAATAATGGAAAATCATTGATTGAATCAGAGTAAAAAGTGCTGCCTTCAGTAATAGAGATATTGTTCTTATACGCCCACTCTTCAACTTTTTTAAGTTTACCCTCTCCAAGAGCAGGTGTGCCTAAAATTTTACCCGTATAAACACCATCACAAATCTCTGCCTCGCTTGAAATAATATTTTGAAAGCCAAGTCTTTTGGCTATCGGTTCAACAATTACAGAATTAGTTGCAGAGGCAAGCAACATAATGTCATGTTCATGATTGTGGTCATGAATTAATCTAAGCGCATAAATATTTATCATCGGCTCAATAATCTTAATCATAAAATCTGATATTAACTCCTCTATCTGATCAGGGCTTTTGCCTTTAATTGTAGACAAAGCAAACTCTGCCCATTCATCATAATCAAGGTCTCCCTCATAGTACTTGTCATAAAAGTATTGGTTTTTTTCTTCATAGATTTTTTTATCAACCTTACCCAAATCAATTAAATAATTAATCCAAGAGTAGTCTGAATCTCCTTTAAGGATGGTATTATCAAGATCAAAAATTGTTAATTTCATATCGTATTAAAAATGAAAAAAGATAATGCTTATAGGTTAAACGTAGGACTAATTATTGTAAATGATAGTGGGAAGGTCTTGCTATGCAAAAGAAAAGATAATCATAAATGGCAATTTCCTCAGGGTGGTATCAATAAAGATGAAACAGCTATTTCAGCTGCTAAACGAGAGATGTTTGAAGAGGTCGGGATTAAATTTCAATCAACAATAATTATTGGTGAAACAGAGGCTTGGTATAAATATGAAGTTCCTAAAACTAAAATAAAACCTCATTTTAAAAAAAGGGGTATTGTTGGCCAAAAACAAAAGTGGTTCATGTTGAAGTTAAAACATCCTATTAATGTATCTTTTGAGAATAATCCTGATGATGAGTTTAATGATTATGCCTGGGTATCATATTGGCATCCGTTATCTAAGATAGTATCTTTTAAGAAAGATGTTTACCAAAACGTATTGATAGAATTACTTAGTAAATATAATAAAGAGTTTAAGAATGTTGGTTGAGTTGATTTCATATCTGATTGCTGGTTCTGTGGCAGGTATTCTTGCTGGAATGTTTGGCGTGGGTGGAGGAATTTTAATTGTTCCTTTATTAACTTTCATTTTCTTATCTTTAGGTTTTAATGATTCATATGTTACGCATTTAGCTGTTGGGACTTCCTTGTCTACAATTATTTTTACAGGTTTATCATCGGCTCGAGCTCACTTTTATAGAAATGCTATTAATTTTCAAGCCTTTTATCCTGTAGCAATAGGTATATCAATTGGCTGTATTGCTGGAGCATTTGTAGCTAACTTGCTTGATGGAATAGTCCTCAGAAAAGTAATTGGGATTTTTGCTTTAATGATAGCCATTCAGATTTATATTGCAAAAAATCAAATTAAGACTTTTAAAGCCTCAAGCAGTATTGCCTTTATAAGCGGCTCTGGCATAGGTGGAATTTCAACAATTCTTGGTATTGGTGGCGGTAGCTTTACAGTTCCTTTCTTTAAATATTCTGGCCTAGATATGAAGGTATGTATTGGGACTGCTGCTGCATGCGGTGTTCCTATAGCTTTATTCGGCTCTATTTCTTTTATTATGCTTGGTTTGGATAATTCAAATTTACCTGAGAATAGTCTTGGTTATGTCTACCTTCCAGCATTAATCGGCATATCATTAAGTAGTGTTTTTACAGCCTCGATTGGTGCAAATATTGCACACTCTGTATCAGATAAGATGTTAAGTATTTTATTTTCAATTATGATGGTTGTAATCTCAGCTTACATGCTTTTTTAGACATAAATATGATTATAGAATTATCAGATTTTTTTAATAACCCAAGCCTAGTTGAACTAGGTCCAATAAAAATTCAGTACTATGCAGTTACCTGGTTGCTTTCAGCGGTGCTTATTTACTTGTTTCTAAGAAATCACGAGATTATTAAAAGTTTTAATTTTTCAAACGAAAAAGTTAGTGATCTTGTATTTACCTATGGTTTATTCCTTGGGGCATTTGCAGGTGGAAGAGTTGGCTACATGCTTTTTTACGGAACAGAACAGCTATTATCAAATCCGCTCTCGCTCTTTTATGTTTGGCAAGGAGGGATGAGTTTTCACGGCGGCTTGCTAGGAGTTGCTTTGAGTTTTTACATTTTTTCTAAGCAGAATAATATTTCTTTTTTAAAATTATGTGATGCATTAACTCTCTCAATGCCGATTGGACTCGGTCTGGTTAGAATTGGAAACTTCTTAAATGGTGAGCTCTACGGTAGAGAAACAGATGGAAGTTGGGGTTTTATATTTCCTACTGATTACTTGGGCCTTACAAGACATCCTTCTCAATTATATGAAAGTTTTGGCGAAGGCCTTATTTTATTTTTTCTTTTAAAATTTATATATTCAAATAATAATAAAAAAGGCATAGTTTGCTCATCTTTTCTAATCTTTTATGGATTGATTAGATTTATAATTGAAAATTACAGACAGCCTGATTCGCATCTTGGGTTTCTTGTATTTGATTTAAGTATGGGTCAAATACTTTGTATACCAATGATTATTGCTGGCTTAATAATATTTAACTATTCCAGGAAAGCTTAATGAGAGCATATCTAGATCTTTTAGAGTATATTTTAGAAAATGGTGAGGTCAGGAATGATAGAACCAAGACTGGTACCATTTCATCTTTCGGCCATCAGCTTAAATTTGATCTTTCAGATGGATTTCCTGCGGTAACTACAAAGTCTCTTGCATGGAAAGGAGTGGTTTCAGAACTCTTGTGGTTTTTAGAAGGCTCTAGTGATGAAAGAAGACTTGCTGAGATAAGATATAACAAGCCAAGAAGTGAATTAAAAGACCTTTCAAAATTCTCAACTATATGGACAGAGAATGCTGACAATCAAGGAAAAGAACTTGGTTATATAAATACAGATACAATTAAAGACCTTGGTCCAGTTTATGGTGTGCAATGGAGAAATTGGTCTGGTACTGATCAAATAAAAAAACTTATACATGACCTTAAAGTTAATCCAGATGGAATAAGGCACATTCTATCTGCATGGAATGTAAATGAACTAGATAAGATGGCGCTTCCGCCTTGTCATGTTATGTCTCAATATTATGTAAGTAACGGTACTATTAGCTGTCATATGTATCAGAGAAGCGCTGACATGTTTCTTGGTGTTCCATTTAATATTGCCAGTTATGCCTTATTATTATCTATTCTTGGAAATATTCTTGATCTAAAGCCAAAATATTTTGTTCATTCATTTGGTGATGCTCATATCTATAGCAATTCTATAGAGCAAGTAAAAGAGCAGCTATCAAGAGAGCCTCTTCCTCTGCCTAAATTAAAAATGCCTAATATAAGCTCTATCGATGAAATAAAAGATCTATCAATAGAAGATTTTAGATTAGATGGGTATGAGCATCATCCTCCAATTAAAGCAAAAATGGCTATATAAATGATAGTATCCCACCTAGTAGCAGTTTCAAAAAATAATGTAATAGGCAAAGACAACGACCTGCCTTGGAAGCTAAAACGCGATCTACTGCACTTCAAAGAATACACAACAAACAAAACAATCTTAATGGGAAGAAAAACTTTTGAATCCATTGGGAAGCCCTTGCCAAATAGAACTAATTTTGTAATCTCAAATACTATTAAATCAATAGATGGTGCATCGGTATATACAAATATGCAGGATGCTGTTGATAACGTGCCAGATGGAGAAGAGGTTGTAATCATTGGTGGCGGGTATCTTTTTAGAGAGTCCGTAGACTATTTCAACAAACTTGTTTTAACAGTTGTAGATTGCGAGATTGATGGCGATGTTTTTTACCCTGAAATTGATTTAACTAATTGGAGTCTTGAAAGCACAATTGACTATAAGAAAGATGAAGAAAATGAATATGACTTCAGCGTAAAGACTTATATCAAGAATTCTTAATAAATTCTCTTCTCAGTGCGAGATTCTTAACCCTTACTTCTTCATTCTCAGTGTATCTTATCCAGTTGTTTGCAGTTGCTATAACTTTTTTATCTTTATCTCTAGCTGCGATTCCAAACTGCTTTTTGGCTTCGTCAAACTGCTGCAACTCAAAATATGCTTGTCCTAATGTGAGATGAACTTGAGATACTTTTGAAATTTTTCCTTTCTTAAGACCCTTTTTAATTGAATCAATTGCAAGCTCTAACTTATCTTCTGCAAGATATAAATTGCCTAAAAGCACATAGTTTTTACCCTCTTTAGACATCTTTGCTGCTTTTTCTAAAATAGGAATAGCTTTATCAATTTCCTGTGACATTCTCCAGGAATCAGCAAGCAATCTAAGATTTTTTCGGAGTCCTTTACAACACTAACCAAGCTCTCTTCTTTTGTTTCATCGTCAACTCGAATTACTTTCTTTATGCTTCCGGCTTCGAGAACCTTGGCAGCCTGGTATGGATTTTGATTAAGCAGTAACAGTTGAGCTAAAGTCACGTATTCGGTTTCTTTATCAAGCAAGTCTTTTAAATATGCTGAATTTAATGTCACCATGAAATCCTTTTCTCTATCAAGCTGTCCATAAGTCTGTCCAAGCCTTACAAAATATGATTTTTTTGGATATAGATTTACAAGGATTTCGTAGATATCAACTTGCTTCAACATGGCTTTTTTAGGCCCAATCTTGTTTTTAAGTTCTTCTACAGATGCGACAATTACTATGTACCAGTTTTCTTTTGGTTTATAGCCCTCTTCCTCAGCAAGTGTTATGGCTTTCTCCATATTAAGAAGAGCCTTATCAAAATCACCAAGCTGATAATAAGCTGTAGCTAATATTGACCATGATTGAGCTGTAACTTTTTCAACTTGCGTCATCCACTCTAGTAAAAAATCTACTGATTTCTGGAATTCTTCATTAGCCATGTATAGCTGAGCTAAAGTTAATAGACCTGCATTTCTTAACCCCAGGGTTACCTCAGGCTCGTTAATTAATTTTGTATATGCATCAATTGCAAGATCTACCTCTTCATCAACTATGTACATGTAGCCCCATGAGTTCCAGACTACAGACCTGTCATAGCTTCTTAAGTTCTGGGCATCATCTCTGAGATCTCCCAATAATTCTTTGGCAGTTTCGTAGTCAGGATCTTCTTTACCAGTTTCTTCATCAATTCTTTCTAAAGCTTCATAAACTTTTGCCATTCTCTTTGCTGTAGAAGATTGAAGTGCTCTTGCTTTTTTATACTTAATTTTTTGATCAGATTTTGCTGAGCTTTGAGCATTCGTTTCAATTGGGACAAATAAAAGTGAAAAGGATATAAAAATTGCTTTGAATAATTTCTTATTTAGTTTCATTCTAATCATCCTCCGCCAATATAAATGTAAATCTATGAAGCACATCATCAACAGCAACAGCCTTTCCATCAACTATTTTAGGCTTATACTTTAATTTTAATGCAGCCCTTGAAGAGGCGCTATTAAACATTGTACATGGTCTGAACTCTGTATCAGGGTTTGTGGGATCTCCACAAAAACCTTCTACAGGCTCTACATTCTCTACAGTGCCACTTTCAGTAATAGTAAATTTAACCAAAGCATAACCTTGAGTACCTCTTTCCTGAGCTCTTCTTGGATATATAGGAGTCACTTTAAATAATGGTATATATTCACCATCTCTAAAAAAACTTCCTCCTGTCATTTTTTGAGCTTTAGGCTTGCTTATGGTTACATCAAGCCCAGTAAGCGGCTGAAGATCAACATCGGGTTGTGCTATGTCTTCTGGTTGCTCCTCTGGCTTTTCTGGCTTATCTACTTCTGTCATGAAAGTATCTATTTGCCTCTCAGGCATTACAATATCAGCAAGTTTTACTGATTTATCCTCTTTCATTGCCATATCACCAAGAGATATAAGCAAAACCATCACAGAAAAAAGTATTGTGGTTATCAGAACAGAAAAAGTAACACCTGCAACCCATTTATTAGCATTGAATGCTTTTACATATAATCCATGTATTATTCCAAGAGGTAGAGATAGTATCTTAAGAACTGAATCCATTAACTTTAAATCTTATTTTGGTTCTGATGCTAATGAAATTGCTGAGACTCCTGCCTCTCTTGCACCATCCATAACCTTAATTATAGTATCAGCAACTGCTTTTTCATCCGCTTGAATAACTACAGAGCCCTGAGGATTATCTGCAAGCATTTTTACAACATTGGCTTTAACTTGCCTTACATCTATTCTTCTTCCATCCATCCAGACCTCTCCAGTAGGACCAACAGCAATAAGAATAGCAGCATTTTCTTGAGTTTCAGCTGTGTCAGAATCTGGTCTATTAATTTCTAAGCCAGGCTCTTTAATAAAGTTTGCTGTAACGATAAAGAAAATAAGCATAATAAAAACAACATCCAGCATTGGTGTTAGATTTATTTCACTCTCTTCTTCTTTTACAGCAGTTGTAATTGCGTTTCTTCTCATAAAAAACTCCTATAACTCTCTTTTGATCAATTCTCTAAGATCAGTTTCATGCTTCTCGCTAGCACTATTCAAATAAATACTTACAAAAACCCCTGATAATGCAACCACCATTCCTGCCATTGTTGGTAATGTTGCTTTTGAAACTCCTCCAGCCATAGCTCTAGCATCACCACCACCATTAAAAGCCATTACTTGGAAGACTTCGATCATTCCTGTAACAGTCCCTAATAACCCAAACAAAGGCGCAAGCATTACACATGTTTGTATCATGGACATATTTTTATTTATTTCAGATCTAGCTTCTGACATGAGCTTTTCTCTTATTTGTAGAGCATGCCAAGAGGTTTTGTCTTTTCTTGAATTCCATTTTTCAGCTAAGTCTTTTACATAAACGCTATGACCATGAGAAAAATACCAAATTCTCTCAAAAATCATACCCCACATAAAAAAGACTAATACGGCAATAAGCCATAACACACTTCCACCAGCTTCCATAAAGTCTCTGATGGATGTAAATGCTTCTACAAGTGCGTATGGCATATTAAATATTAACTCGCTTCAGAATGCTCTGCCAGAATACCTGTACTTTGCTCTTCTAATGTACTGATTATCCCTCTAGCGGATGAAGCAGTGAAAGAATGAAGAAGTGTAGTAGGTATCGCAACAAGCAAACCTAAAACTGTAGTAACCAATGCTTGTGATATACCACCAGCCATTAATTTAGGGTCACCTGTTCCGTATAATGTGATCATTTGGAAAGTCACGATCATTCCTGTAACAGTTCCTAATAAACCAGCTAATGGAGCTACCACTGATATAATCCTTACAGCTCCAATACCTCTTTCAATTGCAGGTCTTTCAGCCATAATCGCCTCAGCAAGTTTTAGCTCAAGAGTATCTATATCCTTATCAAAGTTATCTTTTCCAACCTTAAGGACTCTTCCAAGAGGATTGCGTGAATCGGCAACTTTAGAGTTAGCTTGGTTTCTTACTGCTTTTCCAAGCTGCGCAAGTTCAATTAACTTCCATATAGCTATAAGAATACCAATTGTACCTACAGCAATAATCGCATATCCGACCTCTCTACCCTGCTGAGCTCTCTCAAGTAATGATGGTGTTTGAATCAAGTTTGCTAATAAGCTTCCGCCAGTAGGACCGGTTGGATCAATACCAAATCTAACTTGCTCTCCAGCCTCTGCTTCAGCAATATTTTTAGCTGTTTTTGTATATCTTCCAGCAGGTTGTCTTGGCAAGAAAGAATATTCACCTTTGGTAGCCGAGTATTCTAAATATTTTCCATCACAAACCGCATTAAATAATCCAACTCTTACGACATCACACTCTGATGATGTGCCATCTACATCATTAACATTCGCAGTAAATCCAACTACTTGACCACTTGCAACCATCTCTCTTTGAAGCTCATACCACAACCCTTCTATTTCTCTAATAGTTGGTAATTCAGTTGTTTCTGACATTTTTTTAGTTAGATCATTTAAGAATGCAACTCTGTCAGTACCAAACTGAGCTGAAGTGAGTGAGCCAGAAAACTGGACGGCAGCCTCGCCGGCAGAACTTTGTAAGTGACCAAACAGCTCAACAAGAGAACCAAGCTCTTTTTGATATGCCTCTTCTTTTACTCTTAAAGTCTCTTCGTTCTTTTTATATTCAGCTTCAAGTTGGTCAGCTATTTTTTCTTGTCTAGCAAGCTCTCTTTTTTCAGCAGCTAAAATAGAAGCTTGTTTACTTTTATTTGCTAAAAATTTCTTTTCTCTGTCTTTGTTTTCTGCTTGTTCTCTGGTTTTACCCTCTTTAACTAAAGATAACAAAGCCTCAACAGTTGTTGGCTCTTCAACAGCTGCAGCATCTTCTTGAGCAAATAAAGTTGATACAAAAGAAAATAATATAAAAAACGGTAATATTCTTAGAGTTTTCATTATGCCTCTCCTTTAATTACTGGCATCATTAGCATGTCTACAGGAGTAAGCTTTTTAGCCATTCTTATACCATCTCTGATAGCCTTAGTATAACTATTTGGAAGTGACTCCCACTCACCAATTTCGTTGTTCCATCTTCCACTAGATCTCTCATCTTTAGTCTGGTAAAACATACCAACCCTTCCTATAACAAGAACATTAACCTCTAAGTTATTGCCATCAATAGAAATTGTTTGTGGGTATGTATCAACTTTTCTTCCGTATTCTGCTTCGATGTTATAAGCCTCTAAAACCTGTCTTACCTGTTCTGAAGCAGTTACTTTTGGTTTAGCTAGAGACGATCTCACTAAGTCGATTCTGCTTTGCCTTTCTTCAAGCCTAAATGGTGTATCTAATGAAACAAAACTTTCTAAGCTTTCAAGCATTCTTTGGGCCAAAGGGGGAATCTGCCTTTGCATCACAACTACTTGCACAAGCTGCTCATCAAGCTTATCCATAAGCTCAAGCTGAGCTTTGATTTGAATTCTTTTTTGCTCGTTATAAACTTTTAATCCTTCAACCTGCTTTGAAACAACCTTCCACTCATTTACTATTTTGTCAGTTTGTCTCTCTGTTGCATCTATCTTATCTTGAGATGCAGCTGAAAGTTTTTGATTTTCTCTTCCAACCTCTAAAACACTCTCCATATTTATTGAGGCGCTCTCTGCTACATTTTCAGCAGAATGAACGGTAAAAGGTAAGGAAAAGGCAATGCACAATTGTGTCATTAACAATTTATTTTTCATAATTGACTCCCTAAAAGTTTGCTTATAATAACAGCATGAACATTATATGCAAAATCTATATATAACTTTAATATTTTATCTTTTCAATGTCATTACTAACCAACCATTTAAAGCTTTGGAAATAGCATTGGGGTTGATTTTTGATAGGCCTTATATTCTTCTAAATGGCCCCATTTCTTTTGACCTCTAGCCTCCAGCATTCTAACGCCGCTAACATGCACTAATAGCACGTAAGTAAATATTGGAGATATTAGTGTGATGTATTGAAGGCCGCTTAAAGAAGGTAATGAAATTACAGCAATTGCAGCCCATAAGACAATTTCTCCAAAGTAATTTGGATGTCTGGATTTTGCCCATAGCCCTGTAGTAATAAATTTGTCTCTATTTTCAGGAACTGATCTAAACTTAGATTTTTCGTTATCTGCTTTTACTTCGGTATAAAAACCATAAATAAATAATCCTACTCCTAAATAATAAAATGCATTAACAACTACTCCAGACTCAGATGAGATGGCAGTTAAAGCACACATTGAACATAAAGAGACCCATAAGCCCTGCAGAGTCCATGTCATAAAAAATTGAGTTGCAGAAGGCTTAATCGTTCTGAACCTTTTATCTTCACCATCTTTATGAATTCTTGAGAATAAGAAACTTCCAAGTCTTATTGCCCATAAGCTTATGAATAAGACTATTGCGATGCTTGCTCCATTAAGATTTGTAAATTGTTCTGAGCTCATATACAGCGTGTACCATGTAACAGTTAAATAGGTCAAAGTACCTGTTAAGTCATAAAATTTTTCTGTCTGAAAAGCATATGCGGGTATAAAGGCGGCCCATTGAATAATAAAAGCAATTAGCACTGCCTCAACCACCAAGCTATTACCAGTTGCATTCGCAATTGAGATTGCAATTAGAAATACAACTAAAGAAATTAAAAGGTTTACAATTTTTTTCATGATTTACTCCATCCACATGTTCTGTTTTCATTTTGTATATCCAGCCACTCTTTAAGAGGTTTATAATAATTCATTATAGATTTTCCACTTAACTTTTCTGTTCCTGTAATCTCCTTAAAAGCATCTTGCCATGGAACACTTCTACCAAGAGCCATTGTAGAAATTATTTTATTTCCGGCATCTTTGTTTCCATAAATTGAGCATTCGAGAAGAGGGCCATCAAATCCTGCTGCTAGGCAAAGAGATTCATGAAACTGATACTGCATAATTCTTGCTAAATAATATCTAGTATATGGAGTATTTGCAGGAATGTGGTACTTCGCGCCTGGATCAAAGCTGTCATCAGATCTGTCTGAAGGTGGAGCTATGCCTTGGTATTTATTTCTCAAGTCCCACCAAGAGTCATTGAGCTCATCATATGAAATTTCGCCTTTAAAGATTCCTGCTCTCCACTTATCGAGCATAAGTGCCCATGGAACAACCACAACTCCTTCTAGAGCCTGTTTCATTAAGAGACCAACCTCATCTTCTTTAGCTTCTATAGCTTGATCTTGATCAATGAATCCAATTTGCTGAAGATAATCAGGGGTTATGGATAATGTTAATAAATCTCCAAATGCTTCATGGAAGCCATCATTAGCCCCAGCTCTAAAAAGAGAGGGCAAATGATTGTAAGCTTGATAATAAAAAATATGGCCAAGCTCATGATGAATTGTTGAAAAATCTTCCTCATTGCGCTCTATACACATTTTTATTCTAAGATCGTTGTTTGCAGGATCTAAGTTCCAAGCTGAAGCATGGCAAACAACTGATCGGTCTTTGGGTTTAACAAACAAAGATCTTTCCCAGAAAGTTTCAGGCAAGGGCTCAAAACCAATTGAAAGAAAAAAATCCTCAGCTATCTCAACCATTTCAATTTCACTTAAATTTTTATCTAAGATAATCTTGGTAACATCTAACTTATTTTTTTGAGCTTTGTTTTTATAAATAATGTCATAGATATTAGACCATGATTGGCCCCACATATTTCCAAGGACATGAACAGGTAATGGACCATCTTTGCTAACCACTTCATCTCCATATTCCTCATTAAGCATTTCTCTTGCATGACAATGTAATGCATCATAAAGTGGCTTAACTTCATTCCAAACTTCATCAATAGATTGTAAAAATTCTTCTGATGGCATGTCGTATTTACTGAACCATAGATCTGAAAGATCGTCATAGCCTAGCTCTTGCGCCCCCTGGTTGCCAATTTCAACCATTCTCATATAAGGACCCTTCATAGGCTTGCCTATTTCATGCCAACCTTCCCAAGCTTTCTTTAATTCTTTTGGATCTCTAGAATTATCAATAATAGCCTCAAATCCCTCTAGATCATTGCAATCATTTTCTGAGAAACAATGGACGCCACTTCCATACATTGCGCTAAGTTTTGTTTCAATTTTTGATAGTTCGGTGGCAAGAGCATCATCTAATGGAGGTGGCATTACAAATGCAGATTTAAGGATATTTAGTTTTCTTTTCTCTGAGTCTGAGGCTGAAGAGGTGCTATAAGAGCTTGCATCCTTTGATCTTTGAAGATCAACAAGAGTGCTGCGCTTAGAATAATCTGCTAACACCAATTGTGAATCATGAGTTATAAAATTTGAGCTTATCCATGATGCTGAATAAATAATAGGATTAATTAACTCATCTTCGGTTTCGATTCTTTCAATAAAGTCTTGAAGGCTTTCATCTTTGACTTCATGTTCGCTAGAATTGCTACAAGAAGTTACAATTACAATTGTAAAAATAAATATGATTAACTTTTTCATTTTAATGACCTCTCCAATTAAAATAACATAACTATGAAAATATCTACAAGCCAATTTAAAAATGGTACTAAGCTCCTGCTTGATGGTGCTCCCTGCTCAATAGTGAGTCATGAATTTCATAAGCCGGGCAAGGGACAGGCAGTTATGCGTGTCAAATATAAGAATCTTTTAACAGGCAATACAAACGACAAGACATTTAAATCTGGAGAATCTGTTGAGACCGCAGATATAAATCACAAAGAGATGGAGTTTTTGTACTCAGATGGGAATAATTGGCATTTCATGGACTCTCTAACATATGAGCAAATAGAAGTTGGTCCTGAAGTTATGCAGGATGCTAAAAAATGGCTTATAGGCCAAGAAATATGTGAAATCGTGACTTGGGATGATTCCCCTATTCTTGTTGAGCCTCCAGTTTTTGTTGAATTAACAATAGTGAAGTCTGAACCTGGTGTAAAAGGCGATACTGTATCTGGAGCAACTAAATCAGCTGAGCTTGAAACAGGAGTATCTGTTCAAGTGCCCTTATTTGTTAATGAGGGAGAAAAAATTAAAGTTGATACAAGAACAGAATCCTATGTAAGTAGAGCTTAATTCTATGATTGATATTATTAATGATGTAATAGATGGCTTTCTGATTAAGGCTTTTGATAAAGACACTGAAGGTTATGCAATAGTGAAAGGTAAATATACTACTTCGATAACAGATAATCTTAAAAAGGGCCACATCACATCAAATGTTTGTATGATTGCTGCTGGGGCATTAAAAGTAAATCCAAAGGAATTATCAAAAAACTTAACTACTCAACTCAGCAAACTTGAAGAGATTGAAATAGCTGAGACAGCTGGTCCAGGATTTATAAATATAAAATTGACAAGAAATGCTTTTGTCAAATCTATTAAGGATGCAAATGAAACAGACAAGCATTATGGAAGAAGCACATCAAAAAATAAAAAGAAGATACAAATTGAATTTGTTTCTGCAAATCCTACTGGCCCACTCCATGTAGGTCATGGTAGAGGTGCTGCATATGGTGATGCCATTGGAAGAATACTTGAAGCCTGCGGTCATGATGTCGAAAAAGAATACTATGTAAATGATGCTGGCAGACAAATAGATATTCTTACTAGCAGTGTTTGTTTGAGATTAATGGGCGTCGAAAGCTCTAAGATGCCTGAGAGCTCATATAAGGGTCAATATATTTTAGATATTGCAGATAAATTTATAGATACTCACGGCAAGCCATCTAAAAAAGTTGAAAATATTTTAACCAACCTTCCAGAAGACCCTGAAAAAGAAATAGATGAAATTACAAATAGGATTAAAGAAGACAAATTGTTATGGGAGAATGCAAAAAAGATATCTCTTGATGAGGTGCTCTGTTCAATAAAAGAAGATTTGAAAAATTTTAGTGTAATTCACGATAATTGGTATTATGAATCTTCTCTAGGCAGTCTCAGTGAAAGTTCATCTCCAATAAGTAATGCTATGAAATTTCTTCAAGATAGCGGCCAAGCTTATAAAGAAAATGGAGCCCTTTGGCTAGATACATCTTCCGCCAAGGATGATAAAAATAGAGTTCTTGTAAGAGAAGATGGAAGGCCTACATATTTTGCATCAGATGTTGCTTACCACAAAGATAAAATTGACAGAGGATTCGATACTTTAATAAATGTTTGGGGCGCTGATCACCATGGATATATTAAAAGAATAGAATCTTCAATAGAGGGCCTTGGTTTTGACAAAAACAAATTGAATGTTCAGCTGGTTCAGTTTGCAAACCTCTTTAAGGATGGGAAAAAAGTAAAAATGTCTACGCGAAGTGGAGAATTCTATACTCTCTCTGACCTTGTTGATGAAATTGGAAGAGATGCGGCAAGATTTTACTATTTATCAAAGCAGGCAGATCAACATCTAGATTTTGATATTAATCTTGCTAAAGCAGACAACAAGGAAAATATCTTTTATTACATTCAATATGCTCATGCTCGCATATGCTCTTTACAAGAAAAATTTTTAGAAAATAATAAGAAGCTTCCGATGTCTGCTAATGAAATTGAAAATAATAATTATAAAAATTGTGACGAGTTAATTCATGAAATTAGTAAATTTCCAGATATTGTAAAAAGGTCTGGGGCGAACCTTCACCCTCATTTAGTTGTATATTATCTAAAAGATTTTTCTCAATGTTTCCACAGTTTTTATAATGACAACCACGTGCTTTCTGAGTCTTCAGAAAATATGGATTCTATTCTTTTTTGTTTGAATGCTGCAAAGCAAGTTATTGCAAATGGGCTTAACCTTTTAGGCATTGAGCCAATTGAAAAAATGTAAATTAATATGAAGGACTTTGCAAAAAGAAGATCTCAGGCAACGATAAAAAAATCAAAAAGCAGGCCAACATATACAGCCCGATATTCTCAAGAAAAAGTAATTCCTAATAGCCAATTATTTTTTTTAATATTTTTAGCTGGGCTATGCGCTCTTACTTCTCTATATTATTTTAAAACTGACATAAAAATATTTGAGCCAAGAGAAATAAACAATGAAATTGAATTTAACTTCCCTACAAAATTTAAAGAAAATGAAATATTAATTGAAATTGACGAAGTAATTAATGAGATAGCATGTATTTATTTTCTTCAAGTTGAAACGTATGGGAAGAAAGAATATGCATCTGAAACACTTGAAGATGTTTCAGATGATGGTGATGCTGTGATTGATGAAGTAAATAGCGTGGCCAGGCCTGGAAAAATCTTTTATAGAGTCTTGATGGGACCATATGGAAATAGATCAGAAGTAAACAATGCTAGAGAAAGGTTAATCAAAAGAGGTTATTCGCCTCTAGTAAGGCAATCATGCTCGAAGAAATAAAGAAAAATAACAATAAATTAAATTCAGGCATTAGATCAGAAAATCTCTTTGATCACGGCACATTGATTGCGGTCTCTAAGAAAAAGGAATATGAGCTAATAAAAGAGGCTTATCAGAATGGAATTAAGGATTTTGGTGAAAATTATGCTCAAGAGTTGAATGAAAAAGCCACTAGAGCCAATGAAGATGGGATTAATATTCGCTGGCATTTCATTGGGCCAATTCAATCTAATAAAATTGCACTTATAGCAAAAAATGCTCAATGGGTTCATTCAATATCAAGACTCAAAGAGATTGAAAGACTAAATGATGAATGCGGATTTATTGGCAAAAAAATGAATGTTTTGCTTCAAGTGAATATATCAGAAGAAGATTCGAAGAGTGGAATTCATAAAGATAATATTTATGAATTCTCTTCTTGCATCTCATCTAAAAAGAATCTTTCTTTTAAAGGGATTATGGTGATGCCTAAACTTTATGATGATGATAGAAAAACCTATCAAGTTATGCGTGAGTGCAAAAAAATACAAGATAGCGTCCAAAGAAAATATCCAGCAGCTTCAGAGCTTTCAATGGGAACCACTTCAGATTACAAGATAGCTATTGCTTGTGGTTCAACGATGATTAGAATAGGTGAATTAATTTTTGGTAAAAGATCATGAACAGAATCTTATTTTATGGCGGAGGTAATATTGCTCAAGCAATAATATCTGGTCTATTGAGTTCCGGTCTAAATAAAAACTCCATTTTTTATATAGATAGAAATAAGGCAAACCAGTTAAAGCTCAAGAAGTTAGGTATAAAAAAATATGTCGCATCTGATGATGCAATTGATTTAGTTATTTTATGCGTAAAGCCAAAAGATGCCTTGGATGCATATAAAGCAATTGCACAAAATATCTCTAAACCAAAAGTTATTAGCCTTGTTGCCGGGATTGGGTCAAGGAAATATTTATCAATATCTAAAGATGTAAAACTTATTAGAGGGATGCCAAATACCTCTTCTCAGCATGGCATGGGTATAACTGCTTTATTAAATGTAAATGCCTCAAAGACACTATATAAAAACACAAAGAAACTCTTTGACAAAATAGGGATTACTTTAGATGTATCAAATGAGAAAACCATCAATGACTTTACTGGACTCATAGGAAGCGGGCCTGCTTACTTTTATCATCTACTGAAGTCTTATGAAAAGGCCTTAATCAAGATGGTTGATGGAGACTCTAAGAAAACAAAGATAATTATGGCTAATTTGATGAGTGGAATTGGGGAATCAATAAAAGGAGATAAATCAATAGATGAGCTAATAAAATCTGTAGCATCAAAAAGAGGAACAACAGAGGCTGGCTTGAAAGTAATGAAAGCAGAGAAAATGACTGAATCATTCAACAAATCTATCAAAGCAGCAATGAATAGAGCGAAAGAAATATCTAATGAATCCTAGTGCTTTACAAATAATAGTTATATTAAGCGGCCTGCTGAGCTATGTAGTAAATTTATATTTTATATTTAATTTGCTGCGTGTTGATTACTTCAATCCTGTTGTAAAAATATTTGTAAAATTATTTGCGCCTATCTCAAAAGTATTTTTCTTCATTCCTAATCAAGTTATTCTTGCCTTTTTAGTTGCAGTATTTTTTAAATTTTTAGGTTTTTACATCGCTTATGGAAATGACTATGCATTTGGTAATTTGATTTCAATTGCTTTTTTAGCAACTGTCAATATAACTCTTCAGATAATTCTCTATTCAATTATAGGAGCAGTAATTATAAGCTGGGTTGCTCAAGGCAATGAGCATCCAATGCTTAAATTAATAGAAGAAATATCTCATAAAACACTATATCCAATTAAGAATGTTATACCTGCAATGGGTGGCTTGGACATATCTCCTTTGTTTGGCTTAATACTAATTCAATATTTACAAGCTTTTATTGGGGGATTAATACAATCTTTAGCATGAAGATAGCAACGCAAAAAATAGAATTTAAAAATAGACTAGATCTAGAATGCGGACAATCTCTTCCTGGTTTTGAGCTTATGGTTGAAACTTATGGAGAGCTTAATGAGGCAAAGACAAATGCTATTTTGGTATGTCATGCATTCTCTGGCAATCACCATGCTGCCGGTGAAGCAACTGAAGATAAAGCAGCGGGTTGGTGGGACCAATTAATAGGACCAGACAAGGCTATTGATACGAATAAATATTTCGTTGTGAGTTCAAATAATATTGGTGGTTGCAGTGGGTCATCAGGACCAAGCGTCAGTTAATCCATCAAGTGGTGAAATTTATGGTGCAGACTTTCCAGTTGTTTCGGTAACTGATTGGGTAAACTCACAGAAAATGTTGATGGACTACTTTGAGATAGATTGTTGGGAGTTGGTTGTTGGAGGAAGTTTGGGGGGGATGCAGGCTTTGCAATGGGCTATTTCATATCCTGATAATGTTAGAAAAGCAGGTATTTTTGCCGCAGCGGCTCAAGCAAGTACACAAAATATTGCAATGAATGAGGTAGCAAGGGAGTCTATAAGGAAGGATGAAAATTTCCATGATGGATTCTATTTAAAAATGGAACGAAGCCCAAAAAGGGTCTGAAAACTGCAAGAATGTTGGGGCATATAACTTATTTATCTGAAGAGCATATGGATCTTAGATTTGGGAGAAAATTTCAAGATATAGATACTAGAGTTGCTAATGATGTTGATTTTCAAATTGAAAATTATCTTCAGTACAAAGGAGAAAAATTTTCTGATGCCTTTGATGCTAATACATATATTTTAATGACAAAGGCAATGGACAACTATGATCCTGCTCATATAGCAGAGGGTAAGTTAGAGAACGCATTAAAAAGGGTTAAATCTAAATTACTCATTGTTGGCTTTAATACAGACTGGCTTTTCCCACCAAAGAAAGGCAAAGATATCCAGCTTGCAGCTATGAGATGCGGCATTGAATCATCTTTTGTTGTTCTCGATGGAGAAAATGGGCATGACAGTTTTTTATTTTTTACTGATAGGTATTTTAATTTGATACGTTCTTTTTTGGAGTCTTGAGATGCCTATAACTGAAATAATTAAAAACTGGGTGCCAAATAAATCTAGAGTTATTGATTTGGGCTGTGGAGATGGCGCCTTGCTTTGTGATCTCAAAAATACAAAAAATATTATTGGTTATGGTGTTGAAATAGACCCTGACCAAATTGAACTTTGTATTGAAAACGGAGTATCGGTAATTGAACAAGACATTGATCAAGGAATAAATGATTTTAAATCATTTAATTTTGACGTAGCCATAATGGCAAGTTCTATTCAATGCTTAAAAAAGCCTGATAAAGCATTAAGCAGGATGTTAAATATTTCTGATCAATGCATAGTAACACTGCCAAATTTTGGCCATTGGAAATGCAGGTTAGATGTTTTCTTTGGAAGAATGCCAGTAACTCAAAGCTTGCCTATGTCTTGGTATGAAACAGATAACTCCCATCTATGTACGATAAAAGATTTTGAAACTCTTTGCTCGGATAGGGGTTTTGTTTTGAAGAAGAAGAAATATCTTAATAAAAATTATAAAGAATCATGGCTCTCCTCCTTGAAGCCAAACTTATTTGCATCTGAGGGGGTTTATTTAATTGCAAAAGATTGATAAAGCTTTAATAGCGACTTCAAATACAGGAAAAATTAAAGAATTCCAGAAAATTTTTTCTGAGTTGGATTTAGTTTCACTTGCTGACTTAAATATAGTTGATGCCATTGAAGATGGCCTTAGTTTTGTTGAAAATGCAATTATAAAAGCGAGACATGGTGCAAAGCATTCTGGACTTTATTCCATAGCCGATGATTCAGGCCTTGTCGTTCCAGAGCTTGGTTTTGAGCCAGGAATATACTCAGCAAGATATGCTGGTGAAAATTCTACCGATGCCCTTAACAGAGATAAGTTACGCTCTTGTATAAAAGATTTAGGCAAAGAAAGTCTAGAAGCCTACTTCGTTTGTGTAATAGTAGGAATTCAAGATGAAAGCGATCCATTGCCAATAATCTCATCTGGAACAGTTCATGGGAAAGTATCAATACATGAAAGTGGTGAAGGTGGTTTTGGATATGACAAGCTTTTTTATCCTGATGGTTTTGATTTGTCTATGGCTTCCATTGATGCAGAAACTAAAAATAAAATCAGCCACAGAGGCAAAGCATCTAAAAATTTTATAGAGAAATTCAAAAAAATTGGATCTTAAACAAATACCTTTAAGTCTTTACATTCATCTTCCATGGTGTGAAAAGAAATGTCCTTATTGCGACTTTAATGTCACAACAAACAAAATAGATGAAGATGAAGACAGATTAATACAAGCAATTATTCAAGATATTGATAAATCAAATGAAATAATAAATGAGAGAAAGTTTCTATCGATTTATTTTGGCGGCGGCACCCCTTCTCTAGTTAGATGCGATCAAATAGATAAAATAATAAAATACCTTAAAGAAAATGATCTCGTTGAGGCTAATGCAGAGATAAGTTTCGAGCTAAATCCAAATGAGGTTAAGCGAGACTATATAAAATCGATTTCAGAGGTAGGTATTAATAGACTCTCGATAGGCATTCAAAGCTTTAATAATGAGACCTTGGCATCTCTTGAAAGAAACCATAGGGAATATGAGTCTTTAAAGGCTCTAGAAGTTATTTCTGAATTTAAGGAAGTAACGTCCAGTATAGATCTTATCTATGGCGTGATGAATCAGGATGTTGGTTCGCTTCAAAAAGATTTAGATATATTTATTAGCCATGATTTAGATCATCTTTCTTTGTATCAGCTCACAATAGAACCAAATACAATTTTTTATAAAAAAGAACTAAAAATCCCAGATGAAAATGTTATTGAAGAAATGGAATTCATTGCAGAAAAAAATTTAAACTTGAATGGATTTAATCAATATGAAATTTCTTCTTGGTGCAAAGATGGCTGCGAAGGGTTGCACAACATGAACTACTGGAAGTATGGAGATTATTATGGAGTTGGGCCAGGCGCTCATTCCAAAATTACAAAAGAGGATGGAGTTTACCGTGGCATTAAACTAAAAAAACTAAACTCTTATATTGATGATCCTTCAAAAGGTACTTTTCGTCGCATACCTATAGAAGAGATTGGTGTTGATATTGCTATGAACTTCCTAAGAATTAAAAAAGGCGTCAGCATGGATGAGGTCAAAAAATATGATCGCTTACTATCAGAGAACTTTTTTTATAATCTTCAAAAAGGAATTGAAAAAGGTCTAATTGATGGATCTAGATTTATGGCAACAGAAAAAGGATATAAATTTCTTAACGATACTGTAAATATATTTAACTAATTTTTTAGAAGGTTAAATCGAAATATTTTTCTGCCCTCTTTTATTGCTCTCGACTGGAATCTTGTTATAGGTAACTCTGTAAAAAGTTGTTCTTCTGTATGATGAAATGCCTTAGAATCTTCAATTGCCTCTGAGATATTTTCAGCATAATCTTCCCAGTCCGTAGAAATATATAAGCCCCCTTCTGGCTTTATCCTTTTACCAATTAGATTTAAGAACTCTTTATTGATTAGTCTCCTTTTATGGTGCCTTGCTTTAGGCCAAGGGTCTGGACAGATAATCAGCACCCCATCAAGGATCGGAGCTTGTATATCATCCAAAAGATTTCTGATGTCTCCATTATGAATGCGAATATTTTTTATATTAAATTTTATTATTTTTCCTATTAAAGACCCTATCCCAGACAAATAAACCTCTGAACCAATAAAAAGTTTATCTGGATTTTCTCTAGCTATTGAGATTATATTTTCACCGTCACCAAATCCAATTTCAATATAAATTGAATTAAAGCCCTTGGCTGCATGATGGATATCATTAGTATCTAAAACCTCATAAGACTCTAAATGAGATATATTAAATTCTTGCTTTTTTGTAATTCGGCCTCTTCTCTTTACAAAAGAAGGTAAATACTTTGATTTCATAAAATGTAATATTTTATAGTATTTGTAGGTGAATTTAGCTGGTTAGGCAGCGCTTACCATAGAAGCTTTAAGTTTTTTGAGTGCGCCTGTTTCGATCTGCCTTATTCTTTCAGCTGAAACTCCATATTCATCTGCTAGATCATGCAATGTTGCTTTTTCATCTGCGAGATATCTTCTAAGAAGTATGTCTTTGCTTCTATCATCGAGAAGCTTAAGCGCCTCCATAAGATTAGTATTGTTGACTTTCTCTACTTCAGCATTTGAAACTAATAGCTCTGGATCATATCTTTTATCTTCAAGGTACTGAGCAGGAGACATCATTTCCTCATCATCGTTAGTTGAGGATGGGCTATCAAAAGCAGCATCTGTTGAAGAAAGCCTATTTTCCATGTGAAGCACGTCTTTTACTTCAACATTTAAGTCGTTTGCAATTTTTTCTGCCTCATCTTTAGTCAGCCACTCTAGTGACTTTTTCTTGCTTCTTAGATTAAAGAATAACTTCCTTTGCGCCTTAGTTGTTGCAATCTTGACCAGTCTCCAATTTCTTAATATGTACTCATGGATTTCAGCTTTTATCCAATGCACTGCAAAAGATACTACTTTAACGCCTTTGTTTGGATCAAACTTATCAACAGCCTTCATAAGGCCAACGTTACCTTCTTGGATAATATCCGCCAAAGGCAGGCCATAACCTTGATATGATCTAGCAATATGAACAACAAATCTTAGGTGATGAAGCACCAGCTGCCTTGCAGCATCAAGATCATCTTCATTATAGAGTTTATATGCAAGATCTTGTTCTTGTTCTTTGGTCAAAATAGGAATTGAATGCACAGACGCAAGATAGGATTCAATGTCCTTACCCGGAGTTGTTAAATTAATTGTCTGTAAACTAGTTCCCATATATTTAAAACTTATATTATATTATAACGATAATTTATATCGAACTGAATATTATAGCAATTTTTTATTAAATTCACCTAATATTGGCATAATTTTTTGTTTAACAAGTTCATTTCTAAAACAGAAAAAGTATGGATTTAAGATTGAATCAGACTTTCCATATTCTAAAGGGGTAAAGTTACTTGCTTTTAATATTTCTCCGCCCCTACTTCTTAAAAAAGCATCGGCAGCGGCTATATCCCATTCAGAAGTGGGGCCAAACCTTGGATAAAAATCAGCCTGGTCATCGGCAAGAGAGCATATTTTTAGAGAGCTGCCCCGCTCAACAAGTTCGAAATTGAAGTTTTTATCCCTTAAATGATCAAGAAATAATTCATCAGTTTCTGTTTTATGACTTTTACTCATAACCACCCTAATAGGAGCATCTTCATCAAAGCTATTAATTGATTGGGTTTCAAATATAGAGCCATGCCAAAGCTTGCTCAGTGCTGGTGCGCCAACAATTCCAAAGATTGGTATTTTTTTTTCAATAAGAGCAATATTTACAGTAAATTCATCAGACTTATTGATGAATTCTCTGGTTCCATCGAGAGGATCTACTATCCAAAATAAAGAATAACCATGATCAATATTTTTATTAGAAAAGGTTTCTTCTGAAATGATTGGTATTTCAGGGGTCAATTTTTTTAAATCACTTAAAATTATATTGTTTGCTGCAAGATCTGCTTTGGTGACTGGAGAACCATCTTTTTTATCTTGTTTATTTAATTCATTGCTTGCATAGACTTCCATAATTGCTGATGATGACTTTCTTACAGTTTCCTCTAAAGGGGATAAAATACTATCAATAAATTTTTTGGAGGCCTGCATATTATTAATCTAGAAAACTATAAATTTATTTTACTTGATATTGATGGAGTAATCCTAGATCAGTGCTTTGATAATCACTTTTGGTCAAATCTTGTGCCCATTGAAGTAGCAAAAGCTAAGAATGTTTCATTTGATGATGCAAAAGCAGAGGTAGTTTCAATGGGTAAGACCTTAGAAGGCACCTTGACATGGTATGAGTTAAGTCATTGGGAAAAATTTTTTAATATTGATTTAATTAAACCAGCATTAGAACATACGTCTCTAATAAACTTTCTGCCTGGTGCTGAAAAAACATTAGAAATATTGAGCAAAAAAGATATTAATGTAATCCTTCTAACCAATTGTGATTCTAGGCTGCTAAATGTTAAATCAGATTCTGTTCCTTTTTTACAATACGTTGACGCTTGTCAGTCAAGCACTGATCTTGGTTTTATAAAAGAAGAAAAGGACTATTGGGATCTAGTTTTTAAAAAATTTAAGATCGATCCCTCTGCGTCAATATTTCTAGATGATAATAAGAGCATTGTTAGGATGGCAAAAAAATGTGGCATAGAATCAGCATATCATGTACTTGAGCCTACCTCTGATAAGTCTGTAATATATGAAAGCAATGGCCTTTCGTGCCTGAAAAATATAACTAAGCTTATTTAATATTCACAACTAGAATCTGGGATGGAATCAAAGTCGATGATTTCAAGAATTTTAGTATGTATTTCTGTGTTATCCATTGTGCCTGTAAATAACTCAGCTCCGGGGCCATATGAAAAGACCCCAACTGGTATTCCAGTATGGCTACCGGTACCCCATTGAATATGAACTAAGTCATTATCTTCCTTTAAAATTTGCAGTCCTCCGGTCTCATGATCTGCGGTTACTATTAATAACGTGTCATCTCTTGTGTTAATAAATTCAACTGCGGACTTAATAGATAAATCAAAATCTCTAAATTCATTAATCATCTTGCTTGCGTCATTGTCATGACTGGCCCAGTCTATTTGGCTTCCTTCAGTCATCAAGAAAAAACCTGAGCATTCAGCAGTTCTTTTAGAAAGAATATCTAGTGCTTTTGTTGTCATGAGTTGTTGAGATGGCCTGTCAGGTGATCTTCTAATTCCATCATTATCAAATAAGCCTATTATTCTTTTAGAAGTATTTATATTTTTGAGCTCATCCAGATCATATATATATTTTATTTGATCATTGGTTTCGCTTATATCAAAAAAGTTTAGCCCTCCACCAAAAGCAATATTAATATTTGAATTCTGAAGCTGGGATGCAATCTTTTTTTCTTTATATCTATTGTTTACATGTGCATAAAATGCAGCTGGTGTGGCATGGGTAATAGATGATGTTGCAACAACTCCTGAGAGAAAGCCCTTCTCGAAGAGAGCTTCAGTCAAAGAGGTTAATGCTTTTTCATTTGGGGTAACAGAAATAAACTTATTTTTAGTTTTAGTGCCTGTTGCCCAGGCGGTCGCAGCAGCAGCCGAATCGGTAATAATATTGTCTGCTGAGTGAGTAAGTGAAATTCCAGAATATGGTAATTGATCTATATACAATCTTGAATTAACTCCCGATATAGCCATCCTTGAAAGAGTAATTTGATTTAGTCCAGTTCCATCCCCTATCAGCAGAATTATATTTTTTGGCCTACCCTCAAATTCCTTTATTTCTAATTTAGATAGAACCTCATTTCCATATGGTATCTGCTCAACTGCGGAACTGCATGCCATTAAAGAGAAAATGAATACGATAGCAAGGTTGTTTTTCATGAATATTATTGATTAGGATTGAGCGCCTTAAGTCTTAACTTTTCTCTTTCCTTGGTACTAGGAAAGATATTGTTATATATTGCACCTTCCCACTTTCCATACATAGGATTTGTGATCATGAACCATTTTTCTCCCCACATTTCTTCATACTTTGATGATAGTTGTAGTCTTGCATCCATTGAAACCGAGGATTCTTCTAAAGAAATAAAATCTGTTATCTGATCTCCTGCCATCAAAATGATCCTGTACTCTTCTGCTATAAGTGATCTTCTTGATGTTTTCTCAGAACCCCATCCATTTTCTCCTTTCATCATTAAAGGATTAGCGCTTTCATCAAATGGAAGACCTAGTTTAATAATATTTTCTATGGTTGATTTTCGTAGCTCTGAAACTCTATTTGTTACATAGAATATTGTGACCCCTTTTGAGTCAGCATAGTTCAAAAAATCTTTCACACCTGCAACTGCTGGAGCAGAGGCTTCGTTTCCCCATTCTAGCCACCCATTAGGATAGGAAAAACCGCCTAATATTGCTCTTGCTTGGTGAGCTGAATTGTCTAAAACCGTTTCATCAACATCAACAATAATTGCTGGGGGTTTATCTGAAAAATTAGTTCCTTGCTCAAGCGCAGCTGTCCAGCTCTTATCTTTTAGAGCAATGTCTATTTTTGAAGTTGCGATTTTATATGTTTGTATATTGTTTGCTGCAAACTCTGGAGAAGTTTGAACAAATAAGACTCCAAGCATAGATTGCTCTTGAAATGATCTATCTACTTCTTCAGCTACAACTGATGAAACAGAGAAAGCTGCAAGCCAAATGGTAAATATTTTATGGGTCTTTAATGATTTCATTAGGTACTAGCATTATAATGCTAATAATTAATTTTTAGTAAAAATATGAACACCGAATTATTAAATAATCTTAAGCAATTAAAAAAAGATCTTGTTTTGTTAAGCGAAGAAAGGAAAGTTGTTTTATCTCATCATAAAACTTTTGAGCACGTAGAAAAAATGAGAGAGATTGTCAAAAATTCTATTGAGTTAATTGAAAATGAGTAGTTATGAATGTTTTAGTCTTGAAATAAAAGATCATATAGCTCATCTTGAAATGTCTAGACCTGATGCATTAAATGCAATGAATAGAATATTTTGGAAAGAGTTGCCAGAAATCATCAGAGATATCGATAAAAATTCAAAAGCTCGAGTAATTGTTTTATCTGGTCAAGGCAAGCATTTTAGCGCTGGGATGGACTTAGCAAACTTCATGTCTGGTGAAGGAAGCGGGACAAAAAAAGATCCTGCTAGAATGAGAGAAACTTTTTATCACGAGGTTCTAGAATTACAAGATACCTTTTCTGCTTTAGAAGATTGCAGAATGCCTACAATTGCAGCAATACAGGGAGCTTGTGTTGGAGGAGCCATAGATATGGTGGCTGCATGTGATATGAGGTACTGTTCTGAAGATGCATTCTTTAAAATAGCTGAAGTAGATATAGGTATAGCTGCAGATGTGGGAACTTTGCAAAGACTTCCATCTCTAATTCCATTGGCGGTCGTTAGAGAACTTGCTTACACTGGAAGAAGATTTGAAGCTGATGAAGCAAAAGAGCTTGGATTGGTTAACAAAGTTTTTGAATCTAGAGATGATCTTAGGGATGGGGTGCTTAAAGTTGCAAAAGAGATTGCAAGCAAGTCTCCGTTAGTTACAAGAGTCATAAAAAAACAAATAAATTACTCGCGTGATCATAGCGTAAAAGATGCTCTAGATTATCATGCGGTTTGGAACTCTAGTTTAATAAGTGGTCAGGATATGGAAGAAGCTATGAAAGCCTATATGAGCAAAACTCAGGGCAGCTATGATGATCTAGAACCTAAAAAATCTTTTTGGGAAAAAGACGAAAAGTTAGTTTAATCTCGAAGAAAGACTGGTTCGGTTGCTGATGAGTCTTCTTCAGAATAATAATATCCGTCGAGATTAAACTCCGAAAGTTTCTCAAAGTCCTTTACTTTATTTTGAATTATCCACCTTGCCATAAGACCTCTAGCCTTTTTTGCATAGAAGCTTATTATTTTATATTTACCATTCTTAAAGTCTTTAAAGGCAGGAGCGATAACATTTGCATGCGCGGGAAGTTTGCCCATGACATTAAAGTACTCTTTGGATGCTAAGTTAATTATCAGGTCTGAATTTTGTGAAGTCAGATCTTCTAAAACGCTATTTTTTACTTTGTCTCCCCAAAACTCATAAAGGTTTTTACCATTGGATGTCTCAAGCCTGGTGCCCATTTCTAGTCTATAAGGTCTTATGACATCTAGGGGTTTTAAAATGCCGTAAAGGCCAGATAGAATTCTTAAGTGTTTTTGAGCAAATTTCATATCTTGAGCATTGAGAGTCTCTGCTTCAAGTCCTTGATATACGTCCCCCTTGAAAACCATAAGCGATGGTTTTGAGTCATCAGATTGAGTTTTTGACGCTTTCCATGACTGATACCGATCAAAATTAAGAGTTGCTAGCTTGTCACTTAAGCCCATTAAGCTAGCTATGTCTTTAGGTTCTTTATCTTTTAAAACTTTTATTAACTTTGCAGATTGGTTTAAAAACTGAGGTGCAGTATGATTAGGTTTTGAATCAACTGAATAATCAAGTGTTTTAGCGGGCGAAAGTAAAATAATCATATTCAATTATTTTAACTAAATAAATAAAAGACATCTAATGAAAGCCATAGAAAAGTATATAAATTTTATAGGTCAGAAGTTTTCCTACCTTATACCTGTGATGGCACTGCTAATGGTCGTAGTCGTTGTAAGCAGATATTTTTTTGGGGTTGGCATGACCTACCTTCAAGAGCTTATTATGTATTTTCATGCAATAGTTTTTCTTGGGTGCGCCGGCTATGTTTTCAATAAAGATGAGCATGTACGGGTTGATATTTTTTATAGAAACTCATCAAACAAATATAAGAATTCAATTAATCTAGTTCTAGGATTTATTTTTTTACTTCCAATAGTTTTGTTTATTTTGTTTTATTCAGCTGATTTAATTGGTATGTCTTGGAAGATTAAAGAGATATCTACTGAGGCAGGAGGACTGCCATATGTTTATATACAAAAAACTTTAATAGTTTTATTTCCTTTGACCTTGTTGTTTGCCTTTATAGGCTTTCTTTATAAATCTTTATGGAAATAGTACCACTAGCACTAATAATTATTATTTGTGGGTCTCTTTTATTGGGTTATCCAGTCGCCTTTACGCTTGGTGGAGTTTCTCTTATTTTTGCTTTGGTTTGTATTCCTTTTGGTGTATTTGATGCATCTATTTTTAAAAGCATCCCGATTAGGATTTTTGGAATAATGAATAATGTTACTCTTTTAGCAGTGCCATTATTTATTTATATGGGAACCATTCTTGAAAGATCTGGAGTGGCTGCAAAGATGCTTCAAAATATGGCGCTTGCTTTTCAAAACATAAGAGGTGGATTAAGCATATCAATTATTTTAGTTGGGGCTTTGCTTGCTGCTAGCACTGGAATCGTTGGTGCAACTGTTGTAACCATGGGCTTGATGTCGTTGCCAGTATTATTGCAGCAAGGCTATCAAAAAGATTTTTCATCTGGTCTGGTTGCATCTACTGGAACCTTGGGTCAAATAATCCCTCCATCAATTGCATTAGTTCTGCTCGGCGATGTGATGTCCAATGCTTATCAAAGAGCTCAAAATAATATGGGAATCTTTTCTCAAAAAACTGTTACGGTTGGGGATCTATTTGTTGGGGCAATAATTCCCGGCATTATGATTTGCTTTGGATACCTTTTATATACATTCTATAAAAACTTCAAAAATCCAAACATAGTTTTTAATCCTGCAAAAGAATCTCTTTCTAGATTAGAAATTTTCAAAACGCTTGGGCTTCCGCTATCTTTAATTTTTTTAGTTCTCGGCTCAATTATTGCCGGTGTGGCTACACCGACTGAAGCTTCTGCGCTTGGAGCAATTGGTGCGCTTTTGATTGCTGCGCTAAATAAAAAAATTGATATAAATTTTATTAAAGAGACTAGCCAAAGAACTGCAATTGTATCGACCATGATATTTGCAATACTGATTGGTGCATCGATATTCTCACTAATTTTTAGAGGGGTTGGAGGTGATGAACTAATAGATCTGATATTTGGATCTCTGCCAGGCGGGCCATATGTAGCATTATTGTTTGTTCTGTTCTTGGTTTTTTTACTTGGCTTTATTTTAGACTTTATAGAAATATGCTACGTGATTGTTCCTCTTGTAGCGCCGCCATTACTCATGATGGGATTTGATCCAGTTTGGTTGGCGATACTCTTAGCTATAAATCTTCAAACCTCTTTTTTGACTCCGCCGTTTGGATTTTCGCTTTTTTATTTAAGAGGCGTTGCAGATGAGAGCATCAAAACATCCGAAATATATAAGGGGGTTATACCCTTTATATTTATTCAGTTGCTAGTATTGAGCTTGGTGCTTATTTTTCCTTGGTTTATTATTTAAGACTCAAGTAATGGGTTTTTTCCCCACTGATTCTCATCTTCTTTTGCTGGAAGCATGCACCAGACAAAAACAACAAAAAAACCAATCACTGTAATATAGGAAAGTTGCCACCATCCAGAAAATCCATAATCTTGTAAGCGTCTTGAAGTAACGGCAAGACTAGGAATTAATAACAAAACATTTAATATTATTGAAAATGGCCGGTTAGCTTACAAATCTTCAAAATCAATGGTTGAAACTCAATTATTCCAACAACAAATCCAAGCAAAGTTGAGGCCAAAACAAAATACCAAAACTCACTTCTACAGGCTCTGCCACTAAAATTATTCCAGTTTGATAATACTGAAATTACTGCTTCCTTCATGTTCATAATAATTACCTCAATTGGATCTATGCACTTAAAGTTAACAGAAAATAAATGATATGATTATGTAAAGTATATTTAATTTAGATATTTTTTTATAAGCCAGCGTTGTTTTTTCTAGCGCTCTTTCTGCTCTATAGCTTGACCTAACCATGGGACCAGAAACAACTTCTAGAAAACCTTTTTTAAGACCAATCTGTCTATAGTTCTCAAACTCTTCTGGTGTTACCCATCTCTCTATTGGATGATGATTTAGCGTAGGCCTTAGATACTGACCAATAGTTAAGATATCTACCTTATGCTTAATGAGATCATCCATAGTTTGCTCTATTTCATCATCTGTCTCACCAAGCCCAACAATGATGCTAGTTTTTGTAAGAACTTCTGGATTTATCTTTTTTGATTCTGCTAAAACATCTAATGTTTGTTGATAACCTGCTCTAATATCTCTCACTTGATGAGTTAATCTTTCAACGGTCTCAATATTTTGAGCAAATACTTCTAAGCCGCAATTAACTAAAGTATCAATTGAAGACTTAAGACCTTTAAAGTCAGGTGTTAAGGCCTCAACTGCAGTTTTTGGATTGAGTTTCTTTATTAGCTTAACCGTATCAGCAAAATGTTTTGCCCCACCATCATCAAGATCATCTCTGTTCACTGAAGTTAGAACAACATACTTTAAACCCATGGTTTTGACTGCTTTTGCAGTATTTAGTGGCTCTTCAGTATCTAGCCATCCCTTGGGGTTTCCAGTATCTACAGAGCAAAATTTGCATGCTCGAGTACATACAGATCCCATTAACATGAACGTTGCAGTTCCAGCAGACCAACATTCACTAATATTTGGGCAATGAGCCTCTTCGCAAACTGTATTAAGTCTTTTGGTATTAACCTGGTTCTTAACCTTGTAGAAATTAGGATTAAACCCTGCTTTTACCCTAAGCCATGAGGGCTTTTTTAGGTTTGGTATGTGAGAGAATTCGTTTCTTTTTTGGCCATTTTTAACAGCCTTTATACCATCTCTATTTACAATCTTTTGTGTTGGAATGATTTCCATGGCTAGAATATATTCTCTAATTTTTTAATTGCAAGTTTTTCAACATCTTTTATTGAAATATTACTTACATAATCTTTGAGTTGAACTACTTTAAGTCCCTCATAACCGCATGGATTGATATATGAGAACGGCTCTAAATCCATATCTATGTTTATGCTTATTCCATGATAAGTTTTTCCATTGGATATTCTAAGACCAATTGATGCAATTTTTTTATCATCAACATAAACTCCAGGAGCTCCTTTAATCAAGCTGGACTCTATCTCAAACTCATTAAGTATAGATTGTACAAACCTTTGTAAGCTTTCTACTAGAGTCTTTGGTCCCATGTTAAGTTTTTTAAAATCTAGCAGAAAGTAAATAACCAACTGGCCTGGGCCATGATAAGTAACCTCGCCTCCTCTATCGGACTGATAAACCGGTATATCTTTTGGATCTAAGACATGCGCCTTATTTGCAGCAGTTCCAAGTGTAAAAACTTTAAAGTGCTCAAGAAACCAAATTTCATTTTTAAAGTTTTTTTCAGTAAGCTTGTCCTTCATTTTTGCTAAAGCATCTGAATATTTTGTGATGCCAAGAGATTTAAAGACTACTTTGGACACTAATTGTTTCGGGCCTCAACAAAGGCGTCTTCAGAAACTTTATGATATTCGGATACCTCGTTTTTAAACTTTAAATATGATTGATAAACTTTATTAACTGTCTCATCCTCGGAGGCATTTTCTTCCAATATCTCATTGGCTATTATTTTAAACTCTGCAATTACATCATCTGGCAGTCTTCTTAGCTCAACACCATGCACATCAACTAGCTCTCTTAAAGCTTTGTTATTTCTTGCTGTATATTCATCAAGAATATCTTGATTTACTGCTTTAGAAGCTGTCTCAATAATTACTTGCAAATGCTTTGGAAGAGAATCCCAGGCATCTTTGTTAATTAAAAGTTCTAACATAGAGCCTGGTTCATGCCAGCCTGGATAGTAATAATATTTTGCAGTTTGTTGAAAACCAAAGGTTAAATCATTGTAAGGACCAACCCACTCAGTAGCATCAATAACTCCTGTTTGAAGCGCTGTAAAAAGCTCTCCTCCTGGAAGTGTGACTGGAATACCTCCAGCTCTTTTGAGAACCTCTCCACCAATACCTGGTATCCTCATTTTTAAACCTTTTATATCTTCTAAAGAATTAATTTCTTTATTAAACCAACCAAACATTTGCGTACCTGTATTTCCTGCAGGTATTGGATAGATATTAAATGGCTCATAAATTTCTCTCCACAGCTCTAATCCACCGCCTCTATTGGTCCAAGCATTTATTTCGTCAGCAGTAAGACCAAATGGAACTCCAGTAAAAAATTGCGCTGCGGGGACTTTGCCCTTCCAAAAATATCCACCGCTATGGCCCATTTGATGCGATCCACTTGAAACTGCATCAAATACTCCAAATGCAGGAACTTGCTCTCCAGCTCCATAAACTGTAATTTTCATTTGGCCATTGCTCATTTCTTCAACAAGATCAGCTATCCTTTCTGGAGCCATTCCCAGTCCCGGATAATTCTTGGGCCATGCGGTAACAAGTCTCCAGTTGTATTGCTTTTGCTCAAGCGAAGTATTTGCGCCCCCTTCAATGCCGCTTTGACCGCATCCAGCAAATAATAACAAAACCGCCAAACTAATATATTTATTCATTTTCATATTTTTTCTAATTTTGCATAAGCCATAACCAGCCATTTGGTTCCAGCCCTATCAAAGTTAATTTGAACTCTAGCAGAATCCCCAGAGCCCTCATAATTTAAAACAATTCCCTCTCCGAATGTTTTGTGGAGAACTTTCTGGCCTAGTGCTATTCCGATCTCTTCTTCAAATTCTAACTTTGTTTCTTTAAAACTTTTTTTATTATAAGGGATTGTTGTTTGAGCTCGAGGCCTAATCTCATTTATCAATTCTTTTGGAATCTCTCTTATAAACCTAGAAGGAGGGTTAAATGTATCTGAACCATGCAATCTTCTAGACTCTGCATAAGATATATATAATTTTTGCATAGCTCGAGTAATCCCGACATAGCACAGCCTTCTTTCTTCTTCTAACTGTGAATTGCTCTCCATGGAACGCCCATGTGGAAATAAACTTTCCTCAAGACCTGTCATTAGAACTAATTTGAACTCTAGACCTTTTGCTGAATGCAAAGTCATCAGTTGTGCAGCATCATCGCTTTCAGATGCTTGCCTGTCACCAGAGTCAAGAGATATAACATCTAGATATTCTTCAGCAATTTCTTTATTGGTTTTATTTTCAGTGATACTTTGCTCAAAGTTTTTTGTTGCTGTTACTAACTCTTCTAAATTTTCTATTCTGGTTTTACCCTTTTCACCTGGCTCTTTAGCATGATAGGCATAGAGTCCTGAAGTTTTGATAATCTCTTCCATTAAATCAGATAATGTATTTTCTTCGATAAATTCTTTACAGCGCGCAATAAACTCTAGATAGGACCTTAAGCCGGCGCCTCCTCTACCTGATATGGCTCCCTCATCAATAAGCCTTGCCGATGCTTTGATATATGAAATATTAAACTTAAGAGCTGTAGCCCTAATTTTAGCTAGCGTTTTTTCCCCAACGCCTCTGGTAGGATTTGAAATTGATCGTTCAAATGCGGGATTATCTGAATTGTTAAAAATAATTTTAAGATAAGAAATTGCATTTTTAATCTCCATTCTTTCGTAGAATCTCAGCCCGCCATATATTCTATAGGGAATACTTACTCGCAATAGGGCTTCTTCAATAGCTCTTGATTGGGCATTTGATCTGTATAGAACAGCTGCATCTGAATAAAGCTCTCCTTTAGACATCCAATCTTTAAGAATATCTGCTACAAAGCGCGCTTCATCTTGTTCGTTGTATGCCTGATATAAGATTATAGGCTCTCCCTCAAGCTGGTCAGTCCAAAGATTCTTTCCTAATCGCTCGGTATTATTTTCAATAAGTGCATTTGCTGCGCCTAGAATAATATTTGTAGACCTGTAGTTCTGCTCTAGTCTTATTATTTCAGTGTCTGAAAATGTTTTTGTGAATGCATCTACATTTTCAACCTTTGCGCCCCGCCACCCATATATTGATTGATCGTCGTCACCAACTGCAGTTATGGAAGCGTTATCAGAAGTTATCTCTAACAACCATTTATATTGAATGGTGTTTGTGTCTTGAAACTCGTCTACCAATATAGATTGAAATCTATTATGAAAGAAATCTCTGACTACTTGGTTGGTTTTTACAACCTCATATGCCTTTAAAAGAAGCTCTCCAAAGTCGACTAAATTATCTCTTGAACATAGCTCTTGATACTCTTTGTATATTTTTTTTATTGTCTCTTTAAAATAATCACCTTTATCATCCACATCATCATGCCTAAGCCCATCGTCTTTCCATGAGTTTATCTGCCACTGGCTCTGTCTAGAAGGCCAAGTCGCCTCATCGAGACCTGCTTCCTTTGATATTCTTTTTATAATTCTTAGCTGATCGTCAGCATCTAAGATTGTGAAGCCACTTGATAAATTAGCCTCTTTATAAAATCTTTTGAGTAATTTGTGCGCTAAACCATGGAATGTTCCAACCCATGTATCAAACATTGGAGCTTGAAGTAACTCTTCGATTCTTGATCTCATCTCTGCAGCAGCCTTATTTGTAAAAGTTACTGCCATTATTGAAGCTGGGTTTTTATTAAGAGCCTCTACCTCCCAAGCAATCTTATGCACAAGAACTCTAGTTTTACCCGAACCCGCACCAGCAAGAACCATTAGATGCTTTTTTTCAGATGTTACAGCATTTCTTTGCTGATCATTAAGATTGTCTAATATATGAGATACATCCATTTGGGGTTCATTTTTTTGCTCAAGAGAGATATTCTAACCTTTATGCCAACAAAATTATTGAGACAAATTAAAAATAGTCTGCCTGAATTAAGAAAATCAGAAAGAGCTGTGGGTGAGTTTGTGCTAGAAGACCCAAAATCAGTTATTAATATGAAAACAGCCGAGGCATCAGAAAAAATCGGAATAAGTGAGCCAACATTAATAAGGTTTTGTAAGGCTCTAGGCTTCTCTGGGTATCAAGATTTTAAAATTAATTTATCTCAGCAGTTAGCAGCAGATGATTATTTTGTAATGTATGAAATTGATGAAGATGATTCAATACATGAGCTTTGTGAGAAAGTATTTGATACAACAATAAGTGAAATACTGAATGTAAGATCGCAAATTGATCAAAATATTTTAGAGGAGGCAATTGAGGCTTTGGCTAATGCAAGGCGGGTTGAGTTTTATGCATTTGGGGGTTCGGCTCCAGTAGCGATGGATGCTCAACACAAGTTTTTCAGGTTAAAAATCCCTTCTTCATATATATCAGACCCTCATATTCAGTTTATGTCTGCTAATTCACTTGGCAAAAAAGATGTTGTGGTTGCAATCTCACAATCTGGAACTACTTCCGCCCTTCTTGATAGTGTAAGAATTGTTAGAAAATCCGGCGTTAAAGTAATTGGAATAATGCCAGGAAGAACTCCTTTGGCAGATATTTGTGATTACCCTTTAACCATTGATGTTGGAGATAATAATCGCCTCTCAAAACCAAACACATCTAGGATTGCTTATACTGCTGTTATAGACGTTATGACTATGGGAGTTGCCCAGCTAAAACCTGAGGCGCAAGAACATTTATATAACATAGTTGATAGCCAAAGATCGTTGAGAGTAAAGTAGCTAGATTTTACTTAACATCTCCTCGGTTGCACTCCATAACTTTTCAGCCTCAGACGAATCAACCGCCCATTCTCTAACGCCAAAATATCGCTCCTCTGGACTGCCATCAGAAATATTAGCGACATCACAGTTTTCACAATACACTCCTCCAATGCCATCGAGGCTAGAACTGGTAGCTGCCCATAAAGAAGTTCCCGCTCCTTGAGTAGGAGATTTAAATCCAGCTTTTGCTAAATCTGAAAGAGAGCCATCTTCGTTCATCCACCCCATTGCAACCATCTCTTCTTGCTGAAGATGTCTTTGCAGAGGTGTAAATATTCCTCCAGGATGAACTGCGAAAGAACGAATATTTTTATCTTTATACCTTTTATCTAATTCAACAGAAAAAAGACTTGCGGCTGTTTTAGATTGACCATAAGAAACCCATTTATCGTAATCATGATTAAAGTGGATATCATCCCAGCAAATACCAGAAAACTTATGTGCTGTTGAGGAAAGATTGATTACTCTTGTTCCATTGAGCTTATCCATGACCCTGATAAGCTCGTTTGTGAAAACAAAATGTCCTATATGATTAACTGCAAACTGGAGATCCCAGCCGTTTGAGGTTTTTGATTCTGGGCATGCCATAATTCCAGCATTATTAATTAAGATGCTCAAAGACTTAATCTCATTGATAAATTCTTGGGTGTAGTCTTTTATAGAGCTAATGTCTGCAAGATCCATTTTAGAAATATTTGCTTCATCTATAATTCCATCAAGTGCTTTTTTTGCATCATCAACTCTTCTGGCAGGGACAAAAACATTAGCTCCAGCCTCTGCAAGTGCTCTTGTGGTTTCTAAGCCTATACCAGAGTATCCGCCTGTAACTATTGCTGTTTTTCCTGATAGATCAATGCCCTCTAGAATCTCTTTTGGTTCTGATTTTGCATGAAACCCAGAGTTAAGTTTTTGCTGATTTTTCGAAATCATTTTTTTATATCCCCCTTTATATTATAGTAATGATAAACCATTAAAGGAGATCCTAGTGAGCCAAGAAGTAAAAGATTTTTTTTCAACATATGGTGACTTTGTTGAAAAAGTTACAAGTGAACCAAGTATTGATCTAGATGCGCTTAAACAAAGTTTTGATGATGTAGAAAATAGTTCTGAAATTAAAT
Organism: Gammaproteobacteria bacterium; assembly: GCA_038141865.1. Classification (GTDB taxonomy): domain Bacteria; phylum Pseudomonadota; class Gammaproteobacteria; order Magnimaribacterales; family D2472; genus CAJQGY01. Next base: position 195,820 of record JAYQIX010000001.1, read on the forward strand.
CAGCAAGATTATTGACTGCTGCGCTTGGACTTGGGAGTGAAACGGGTGAATTTGTAGAAATTGTAAAAAAGATGTTTCTTCAAGGGAAACCTCCTTCAGAAGATAATATTTTTCATATGAAAAGAGAGCTTGGAGATATCATGTGGTACTGGACAACAGCCTGCGCTTCATTAGGTTTAGATCCTTTTGAGGTTATTATTGAAAATCAAAAAAAGCTTGAGGCTAGATATGGTGAAAAGTTTGAGGTTGAAAGAAGTGAAATTAGAAAAGATGGAGATTTGTAGAAATTAATTTTTTGCTAATTGTAGTTTTATTTATGAGTAAAGAAAATAGTAAAGAAAAGAAAAATCCTCCATCAGCTGTTGAAGATTGTGCTGATGTGAAGTCAAAATATAAAAGGTTTAAGGAAGGTGCTAATAAACCAAAATTTCCTCCAGTTGAGTACGAGGTTCCGCCTCATCATTAAATGATTTTAGTTTTATCTTTAGCTTATACACTAATGGCTTTTGCTTATTTTTATTCCTACAAAGCTGGATATAGTTTATTGCGATACATGTTCAAAAGAAAAAACATTAATATTTATTTGTCTGTTGAAATCATCTTTTTAATTCTCACTTCTTATATCGTATTTTCTAATCAGCCACTAAATTGGATAATTGCAATCTTGATGCTTCTTCATGCATCAGGAATTATCTGGTTGATATCTAATCCTGCAGGTTTTTATGAAATATTAGAAGAGTCCTTTGCCATGGATGAAAACATCTCAGAAATTTCGGTTGTTGCTATGTTGCTTATATCAGCAATACTTGTTTTGTTTTCTAGGTTTTTTTTCTGATTCTTTTAATAAGGCTTGAGGTATCCCAGCCCCCCCTCCCATTTCTTGGAGTTCCTTATAAAAATTGTTAATTAGTTTTGTTGTCTCGATATTTACATTGAGTTTTTTTGCTTCATTTTCCACAATATCTAAATCTTTACGCATCAAATCGACTGCAAAACCAAAATTAAACTCATCTCTAGCCATGGTTTCCCATCTGTTATCCATTTGCCAGCTTTGTGCAGCTCCCTTTGAGATAACTTGCAAGACATCTTTAGACTCAAGGCCTGATTCCTTAGAGAAATTTAAAGATTCTGCTAAACCTTGAATTAAACTTGCAATAGCTATTTGATTAACCATTTTGGTTAATTGGCCATTACCAGTCTCTCCCATGTATTTTGAATATTTAGAATAAGTGCTTAAGACTTTTTTACTTCTTTTGTATGCCTCTTCCTTCCCGCCAACCATTATGGTCAGCGACCCGTTTTCTGCTCCAGCTTGTCCTCCTGAAACAGGAGCATCAAGATAATGGCAATTTATCTCATCAAAAATCTTATGCATTTCTCTAGCTAGAGATGCTGAGGTGGTAGTGTGATCAATAATAATTGTTCCAGGCTTTATGCCTTCTATTGCTCCGTCTTTACCACAAAGTACTTCTTTAACATCTTCATCTTTACTTACACAAAGGCAAAGAAAATCTACATGTTTGGCTAATTCCTTTGGAGATGTGCAGATTGATCCATGAAAAGAATCCTTCCATTTATTTGAAATATTGGATGTTCTATTAAATATATATGTTTGAAAACCTGATTTAGAAATATAAGAGCTCATGGGGTACCCCATTACTCCAAGGCCAATAAAACCAACCCTATCCATTAAATCTAAACAATATGATCAGATCTGTCTCTTTTTGCAGTTCTTTTGATCCCAGCCTCTGATGTATATTCACCAGTAATGCCTTTAGAGCCCGCTTTTCCTTTCTTAGATATATTTAGTAAGACAACTATGGCTATCGCTGATGAAATTATTAAAGCTACTAAAATAAATGTATCTATCATTATCTTTGTAAAAAGTTTTTATTTACTGTTAAGCTCCTCTTTTGCTTGCTCATATTCTGTCTTAATTCTATCAACTAATTCTGAAACAGGAGGAGAATCATATATTCTACCAATACCTTGACCTGAGCCCCAAATATCTTTCCATGCCTTAGATTTGGTATTTCCACCGGAGCCAAAGTTCATAGATGATTTGTCAGCAGATGGGAGGTTGTCTGGATCCATGCCGGCATTTGATATTGAGGGTTTTAAATAATTACCGTGGACACCGGTAAATAAAGATGAATAGACAATATCATCTGCGGCGCTTTCTTCAAGCATTTTTTTGTATTCAGGATCTGCATTTGCTTCTTGAGTTGCAATAAATCTTGTTCCCATATATGCAAAGTCAGCTCCTAATGCCAAAGAGGCTGCAACAGCATGCCCATCTCCAATTGCTCCTGATAATATTACAGTTCCATCAAACCATTCTTTAACTTCCCTTAAAAGTGCAAAAGGCGACAAAGCTCCCGCATGTCCTCCTGCCCCAGCGCAAACCAAAATTAAACCATCAACACCTTGCTCCACTGCTTTTTTTGCATGGCGAACATTAATTACATCATGATAAACAAGACCTCCATAACTATGAGCAGCCTCCACAAGCTCAGCCGGGGGTCTTAAAGATGTAATGATTATTGGAACTTCATGTTTTACGCATATTGCCATGTCTTCTGCAAGTCTGTCATTTGATCCATGACATATTTGATTAACGGCAAAAGGAGCAACCTTAGCATCAGGGTTTTCAGCCTTATATTCAGCTAATTCTGTTTTAATTCTTACTATCCATTCCTCCAGGACATGTTGTGGTCTAGCATTTAGGGCTGGAAATGAGCCAATGATTCCTGCCTTGCACTGCGCTATAACTAATTCAGGTCCTGATATTATAAATAGTGGTGATCCAATAACTGGAATGGAAAGATTGTCTTTAATATGGCTTGGAATTGGCAAAATATTACTCCTTTAAAAATAAAAAACTTATTGTATATTGTTTAATTAAAGTTTTGGGTAATCTAAGACTAGATATACCAAAGATTTCAAACCTTCATCTAAAGCGCCGTCATCAACCACAAAATATGGTGAGTGATTGCCAGGCGCCTCCATAACACCAGGAGCATTTACTCCTAGCCAAAAATATAATCCAGGTATTTCCTGCGAAAAGTAAGAAAAATCTTCTGCGCCAGTAGATGGAGAGTTGTTAATAGCAAACTTATTATTAGTTGCTTCTTTTAATGAGGGTGATAATTTCTCAACAAGATCGAGGTTATTAAATGTAACCGGATAAAACCCTCCAACATCAAATTCAACATCTATTTCTGCACTAGTCCCCAAAGCAACGCCCGCTGCTATTTGTCTTATTTCATCGTATATTTCAGCTCTTAGTTTGGGATCAAAAGTTCTAATTGTACCCATTATCTCTGATTCTTCAGGAATAATATTATTTCTTGTTCCTGCTTTAACTGTTCCAACAGAAACAACTGCTGGGTTATTAATTATGTTTATTCTTCTGCTCACAATAGTATTAAGTCCTTCAATTAATTGTGATGTTGCCATGATAGGATCTATAGAATCCCATGGCCTTGATCCATGAGCTTGAACGCCTTTTATAGTAATCCTATAAGCTGATGCAGCTGCCATTGCAGGACCAGGAGTTAATCCAACATAGCCGTGAGGTCCATTACCAACATGCAACCCAAAAATAACTTCAGGATTGTATCTATCAAATATCCCCTCCTCTAACATCATTTTTGCACCGCCATTTTCTCCTTCAGGGGGGCCTTCTTCAGCAGGCTGAAATATAAGCATGATATTGCCTTCAAGACTTTCTTGATTTTTAGATAAAAACTCTGCTACTCCCATTAGTATTGCTACATGAGCATCATGACCGCATGCATGCATCACACCAACGTTCTGGCCTAAATATTTTGCTCTTTCTTTTGAGGCAAAAGGCAATCCTGTTTTTTCTTCAACAGGCAAAGCATCCATATCAGCCCTAAGCGCAATTGTTGGTCCCGGCAAACCGCCCTTAATTAAACCCACAACGCCTGTATAAGCAATACCTGTCTCTACTTCTATGCCCAGTGATTGAAGGTGCGTCGCAACTTTCTTTGATGTTTTATATTCTCTATTACTTAATTCTGGATATTGATGCAGGTTATGTCTCCATGCAATGACTTTCTTCATTAACGGATCAAGTTCGCTATCTAGCTCTACTTTTAAATCAGCAACGCTAAAAGATGAAAGAAGGAGCAAGAAAACAGATAATTTTTTCATTTTAAGATTATAATCATCCCCTTTTCAACATACAAATCACATGGACATTAATAAAATAAGAAATATTGCAATTATTGCTCATGTTGATCATGGCAAAACAACGCTTGTTGATAAGCTTCTACAACAATCAGGCACGCTTGATAGAAAAAATATGGATTCAGAAAGAATAATGGATTCAAATGACCAAGAAAAAGAAAGAGGCATAACGATAACCGCAAAAAATACATCTATTAAGTGGGATGATCATTTAATCAATATTGTTGACACTCCAGGGCATGCGGATTTTGGTGGTGAGGTTGAAAGAGCGCTATCAATGGTAGACTCAGTGCTCCTTCTTGTTGATGCCGTTGATGGACCAATGCCACAAACAAGATTTGTAACTCAAAAAGCTTTTGAGAAAGGCTTAAAACCAATAGTTGTAATTAACAAGATTGATAGGCCAGATGCTAGGCCGCATTGGGTATTGGATCAAGTTTTTGATTTATTTGATAGGCTTGGAGGAACTGATGAGCAATTAGATTTTCCTGTAGTTTACGCTTCTGCAATAGAGGGCATTGCTGGTTTAGAATCAGAAGAAATGACTGAAAATATGGAGCCCTTAATGCAAATGATACTTGAGAAAGTTCCTGCTCCAGAGGTTAATGTAGATGGACCTCTTCAACTGCAAATTAGTGCGTTAGATAGCAACAGCTATGTTGGAGTTATTGGGATTGGCAGAATTAAACAAGGCTCAGTAAAACCAAATGATCAAGTTGTTATTGTTAATAGAGATGGAAAATCGAGAAAGGGCAAAGTGCTTCAGGTTATGGGGTATGAAGGTCTAGATAGAATTGAAGTTTCTAAAGCAGATGCTGGTTCAATTGTATGTATTACTGGTATAGATAAGTTAAATATTTCAGATACCATATGCGATCCATCTTCCATTGAAGCATTACCTGCTTTATCTGTGGATGAGCCTACTGTTAGTATGACTTTTCAAGTTAATGACTCTCCTTTTGCTGGAAGAGAGGGCAAATATGTAACATCTAGAAATATTAAAGAAAGGCTTGATAAAGAGCTTATATCTAATGTTGCTCTAAAGGTTGTCGCCGGCGATAGTCCTGATAAATTTATAGTTTCAGGTAGAGGCGAGCTCCATCTTTCTGTGCTTATTGAAACTATGCGAAGAGAAGGATTTGAGCTTGCTATATCTAAGCCTCAAGTTGTTCAAAAAGAGGTTAATGGAGAGATTCATGAGCCGTATGAGCAGATAGTAATTGATGTGGAAGAAATTCATCAAGGCGCAATTATGGAAGAACTTGGGCCCAGAAAGGCTGAGCTACAGAGCATGGAATCTGATGGCAAGGGAAGAGTAAAATTAGAATTTATTGCCCCCTCAAGAGGAATAATCGGTTTTAGGTCACATTTCTTAACTATTACAAGTGGAACAGGCATCATGACAAGCGTTTTTGATCATTATGGGCCTGTTAAAATTGGAGAAATTGCAAAAAGAATAAATGGTGTCATGTATTCAATGATGGCTGGTAAAACTTTAGCTTACGCATTATTTAATTTACAGAATAGAGGCAAGTTGTTTTTAGGTCATGGTAAAGAAGTATATGTTGGGCAAATTGTTGGTTTGCATTCAAGAGATAATGATCTTCCAGTCAATCCAACAAAAGCTAAACAACTTACTAACATCCGAGCAGCTGGAACTGATGAGAACTTAATTTTAGTTCCACATATTAATCATACTCTTGAACAAGCATTAGAATTTATTGAAGATGATGAGCTCGTGGAGGTTACTCCTGAGTCAATTAGACTTAGAAAAAAAGGAAGAGTTCGATCCTAGCGATAACTATTAAAAATAATGCATGTTCATGCGTCTCTTCGTCTGATAATATAATTTTATGAAAATTTATAAAATCTTTTTCTTAGGTATATTTGCGCTAAATCTTTTCTCTGAGGATGGCAGGCTTGATAGAGATCCAAATGATTATAGATATACTTCAATTGGACTTCATGCATTCAATGGAGAGGATTCTGGTTTAGAGGGAAGAATTTCACTTGCACTGCCTGGCCCTTTATATCTAGTTGCTGAAGCAAAGGCTGACGGCGTAGACGTTGATACTGAGGAATACGACAAATTTACTAAAGCGCTTAGAATCGGAGCTCATGTTGGCATAGGCGATGTGCTTAACTCAGTTTCAGTTGGAAACGTATCTCTAAAAATTGAAAATTTTATGGATGTTTTTTTAGAGCTTGGAATAAAAGCTACAGATATTGAGAACCAAACAAGTTTTTCTGAAAGTGATACTCAAGCAAATGTAATTGCTGGTTTGAGATTTGGAGATAGTAATGGCTGGGAAGGAAAAGTATATGTAGATTTCTCTAAAGAAACCGAGATTGTTCAGCAAGAATGTCCTCCAAATCTAGTTTGTACTGCTTTTGAGACTTCGCAAGTGTCCTATCTTTTAGACGATGAAACTGATCAAAAATTTGGCTTTGTTGCTACTTATAATGTAAGCAAAAGAAGTGCATTACTTATAGAAACAAGCACCAGTAAAGTAACGAATAATATTTTTAAGATTGGTTATCAGTTAAATTTTTAAATAGTGCAAGTCATATCACTTCCACAACAAAGAGGTGATTTAATTTTTCCATGGCCATTTGGGCATTCTGATACCTGCACCTGAGTTCCATCATCCAAGTCTAACATTCCATTTTGAAGTGGAGTATCGCACTTTCCACATGTTGCATTTACAGACATTCCACATTGATTACATTCATATGTTGCCATTATCTTTTCTCCTTTAAAATCATCCCATTGGTTCTAAAATTTTCAATAGAAGTTTAATGATATCTAAATATAAATTAACCTCTTTGTCAAAAGAGGTGAGCCAATCATTTGAACGAATCAGATAATTTCTAGGATTTATAGTATGTAAATACTATATATATTTTAGTGACTGTATGTTTTTAAAAAATAGGCAACAGAGTGATCTTTAAAATTATTACTTCCTATTTTGAAGAATCCAATCTTTCTATGGAAGTCTAGTGAGGGTTGGTTTTTTGGTTTTGTATTAACTTCGCAGTAAACTGGCAATTCATATTTTTCAGAATAATTAAAAATTATCTCATACAGACTTTTACCTACTCCTGATCTTCTGTGCTCATTTTTTATTGCAACCCTATCAATATAAACAAATTTCTTTGCTTTCTTGCTTATGTATTTATAGTTTAAAGATGCATAGTCTGCTCCAGCTTCTAAGCATACGACAAAGCCAATAATTTGATTATTTATCTTAGCCACTAAGACTAAAGAAGACATCCTCAGGAGCTCTCTTAGCTTTTCAGTAGATTCAAGGCTGCCAACTTCAGGTGTATTGGCTTGATTAATAGAATATATTGAGAGAATATCCTTGTTTTTGAATGGAAAGCTTAGCTCATCTATTTTAATAGAATCTGGCATGAAGATTGGGGTAGCTAGTTAGTTTCTATAGTTGCTTCTTCTAATGCATTTTTAATTTTTTCTGAAACTTCGCCAATAAAAAGTTCTTTTGTTAATGAGTAGCTTGGGTGGCCCATAGTTGCTAAATCTTTTGCCTTTTCACTTAGCTTTTCCTCAAAGATCTTTTCATCAACCACCTCATCTATTAAGCCTGCTTCAACTGCATCACCTATTGGATATATTGTGCCTCCAAGTATTGCTCTGTATTTATGGGCTTGTGAGACTCTAAATTTTATCAATTCAAGTATTGGTATTGGTATGACCATGTTTGTTCTCATTTCATTAGCGCCGATCATAAAATCTCCTTTGAGACCAATCCTATAATCACAACAACATAATAAAAAAGTGCCAAGCGCAATGCCATGACCCGTGCAAGCCCCTATAACTGGTCTTGGAAAATCAAGGATTCGCGACAGCATTTCAAAGCCACTTTTGGACATGCTCTTGATTGCATCAAGATCTCCAGAGCCAATAACTTTTAGATCAAAGCCTGCTGAAAACATCCCTTTTGATCCTCTAATAATTAGACAGCCAGAATCGGTAGGAACATTATCTAAACAGCTATTAACATCTTTAATCATAGCTGGAGAAAAGACATTTGCCTTACCATCATTAAGGGTAATTATTGAAACCTCGCCTTCTTTTGTGAGTGTCGCCTTTGGACCATCCATAAAAAATACCTATAAAAAATTAATATTTAAACTTTATCTTCTAATATCAGATTATGTCGATACATATATATATATGCTCATCTATATAATATAATCTGCTTATTGGAGAATTTATATGATTAAAAGATTATTAAAAATTTGTGCGGTATTTCTTGCATTTTTTACAGGATTAACAGGTCTTTATCTTGGAAATTTATTTTTTATGAAGCCTGTATCAATAGATCACTACTTGGGCAAAGAAATAGTTTTAAGCATGGTTGACTCACCTGAATTGCTAACTTATTTGGGTGTTTTTGATAGATTTAGTCACATAACAAATCATAACTCAAAGCTAACCATCCCTAACTCCAAAGATCTTGAAAATGATATCTCGCAAACAAAAGATAGGCTAAACACCTTAAGAAGCTATAAAACTGCTTCACTTTCAGATGAGCAAAAAATTACTAAAAAAATTGCTATTTTTGATGCTGAAAATAATTTGAAAGAGTTAGAGGAATTTCCCTATCATAATTATCCTTTAAATCAGGTTCGTGGCGCACATCAAAGCATCATAAGCTTTATGAATGATCAGCATCCTGTAAGAAATCTTAGTGAAGCTAGGGATTTTGTGAAGAGAACAGATCTAGTAAATGAGGTTTTCAAAGGTCAAGCTTGGCTGGCTTGAAAGGCAGGCAGCTCAAGGAATTTATGCGCCTGATTTTGTTTATGCTCATTTGATAGAACAATTGAATGAATTTATTTCATTCACATTTGAAGAACATCCCTTGTATACGAATTTTATTAAAAAAATTGATTTGCTAGAAATATCAGATAATGATTATGCTGAACTTAGATACAGCTGTTAAAAATTCTATAGAAAACAGTGTCACTCCTGGATTTATATTATTAAGAGATTTTATGGTTTCAACAAAAAATATGGCAAACCCTGATCACGGTATTTGGTCGCAACCTAATGGTGATGATTACTACAAACTCATGATTAGGTCATATACAACTACAGACTATAGTCCTGAAAAAATTCATAACATTGGCTTAAGCGAGGTTGCTAGGATTTCTTCTAGAATGAAGGAAATATTGAACTCTCTTGGTTATGATCCGAAAAAATCAGCTGGTGAGCTAATGAATGAACTAAATCAAGATCCTTCTTTTTTATATGCTGATACTCCTGATAGAAAAGACATTGTTGTTAATGACTACATGGAGATGGTTAATGAAGCCACTGAGGGAATAAAAGATTATTTTCATACTATGCCAAAGGCATCTGTGGTTGTTAAGGCTGTTCCTGAATATTCAGAAAAGACAGCTCCGGGAGGTTATTATCAGGCTCCTGCACTAGATGGAAGTAGGCCGGGCGCATTCTATGTAAATCTTTACGATATTAAACAGACCCCTAAATACAGCATGAAAACCCTCGCATATCACGAGGCTACTCCTGGTCATCATCATCAAATTGCTCATTCTATGGAAAACGAGAAACTTACTTTGTATAGAAACTTTGGCTATAGAACCTCAGCCTTTTCTGAGGGCTGGGCCCTTTACTCGGAACAGTTGGCGCTCGAAGCAGGGCTGGCTCCTGATCCGTATGATGAACTAGGTATTTTACAAAGTGAGATTTTTAGGGCGGTTAGGTTGGTAGTTGATACCGGAATCCACTATAAAAAATGGACAAGGGAACAAGCAATTGATTATATGAAAACAAAGACAGGAATGTCTGATACTGAGTGCAGGGTTGAGATAGAAAGATATATAGTCTGGCCCGGTCAAGCTCTTAGCTATAAAGTGGGAATGATAAAAATTTTAGAACTTCGAAAAAAAGCTATGGACGCCCTTGGTGATAAATTTGATATCAGAGATTTCCATTCAGCTGTTTTAGATCATGGAATACCGCCTCTATTTATTGTAGAGCAAAAGGTTGATGAGATGATTGAGAGGGCCTTAAGCCCCTAAAAGTTTTCAGGTATTTTTGCGGTAAATTGCTTGTAATAAATTTTTAAATTTTCTAGATCTCTCTGCATATCATCGCTTGGTTGAAAAAACTTATCCAAAACTATTCTTTTGGTTTTAAAATCAAATGCGGCCACAAATATCCTTGCATCAACCGCCTCAGCTATTCTTAAAAAACCTGTTCTCCACTTCTCTGTTTTTGCCCTTGTTCCCTCAGGTGCCATTGCTATAAGAGAGCCTTTTAATTTTTCCATATTTTTTACAGCCTCTTTTACCAGTCCAGACCCAGGATTATTTTTATCAACTGGAATTCCGCCCATGTATTTTAAAAAGCGGCCTAAAAATATTTGCTTAAAAAGAGTGTGTTTGCCAAAGTAAGAAATTTTTGCATCGAGCCCAATTATTGCAGCAAAGCCAAAAATACCATCCCAGTTTGAGGTATGAGGGGCTGCAATAATAACTAGATTCTCATTTTGTTTCATTTCAGGAACCATGCCTTCAACTCTCCATCCAAACAATTTTAATAATAACTTTCCTAGAAATTGAACAATTTTCGGCCTGTGAGCTCTGTAAGCCATAGGTATTTGACTAGAGGAAACAGTTGTTTTCAATTTTTTCATTATTTAAGTTTTCGATCTTTTAGATAATATGGCAAATATATCAGATAGCATACAATTACTGCCAAAAGGTATATGTCTATCATATGAAATGGCGCTGGTCGCATAAACGCTGTGACATTATCTCCAATGGGCTTTTCCATTAGAAACCAGTAATTAGCTGGCTCCCCTAATAAATAGTTTATGACATACATGACGACCAATAAAAGTGTTCCAATAAATAATACTCTATGTACGTCCTTTAGATGAGGTCTTTGGCTGTCTAAAATCATCGCATAGGTCACCCCAAGAATAATCATCATGTGGCCAATCTGGTTTTGTATATATGGAATATATGGAAATCCATATTCAACATCTGGAGTAAGTATAGACATACCTCCTCCGGCTATTCCAAAGAAAAAAGCAAATAAAAAGAACTCTCTTTTCTTTGTTAGCAAATAAATCAAAATTGAAAAAGATGAAAAATCGCACAAATGCAGTGGTAATCCAGTTTCCAATTTCCAGAGAGATAACCTTCTCTATAAAGATCCATACCTTGATTAACTAGAATAAAAAATATAATCCCATACGCAAGGTTTTGTTTTGCCTTTTCGCTAGAATTAATAAAGAGCTTTGGAATATATATAATTCCAAGAAAGCATAGAAAAACAATTGCTATATGAGATGGGCTTAACAAAGCAAGGGGTTGCATAGATAAGATTTCTACCTAATAGGCTATGGGGTATCTGGAAGTTCCTCGTACTGCAGCTGGTCATATGGATTCTGAACACCAATTGCATCAGGATGAACAACTGAAATATCTATGTCACTTCCGTAATCTCCTGTAACAAAACCTTGAACAGTTTCTTTTGGGCTTAGATATATTGTCGCAAACCTTCCATTTTTTGCATAAACAAGCGTTACTTCTTCCCCAACTTTTGATGAAACAAGCATCCATCCTGTTGATAGAGTTTCCGTACCATAAAAAATTAAATTTTCAGCTGGGCTATAATTTGATGTCAAAATAATTCTTCCAGAAATAGCCTCTCCAGTTCCCAAGAAGCACAGTAGGAGCTTTGATAATTTCAGCATCTTCGGGGAAGAGGCAAATCCTCTAACAAATATGCTATTACTTTTCTTTGGTTGGTTTGATACTCGTCAGTGACTAATGCGCAGCTTGAGGCAAAAAGAACAAAAACAAGTGGAAGAATGTGTAGTTTATTTTTCATGTTAAAAGTATTGCATTTTTTTTCAAAAAATTCACTTTTTTTTAAAGATATAGATAATAATATGTAAAGTTTATTTGACATTTTATTTTTTATAGTCATATAATCCTCTTGAGGAATCAATTATGGCTAAAATTTCATTTTACGGTGGCTGGGTAGACTTAAAATCCCTTAACAAGGAAGACAAAAAAAATTATAAGCTATCTATGTTATTTTTTCTTTTAGGCTCGGTATGTTGGGGCATCCATCTGAGCGGAACTGATATTGGGTTATTGGCTGGCGACAATGCAAATGACACATCAACCCTCTTTACCATCATTAGAATTTCTATTGTTGTTCTTTGGATGATAGCTGTTATATATTACATAAAATTTTACAAAACTCAGGATGAGCTATTTAGGCGTTATCAAGAGTATACTTTAAGCTGGGGTGCTTTATCTTTCATAGCTCTAGGTCTTGTTATTTCTCTACTTTCACCATATTTTTCATTCAACCCTTCTTTTTATGAGTTTTTTCTAGCTTTTGTAGTTGGAGCTATAATAGGTGGATATCGTTTTCATAAAACATATCTTTCCTAGAATGGATAATAATCTTAAGAAGCTCAGAAAGGCTAGAGGCATCAGTCAAGGCGACTTAGCACACCAACTAAATGTTAGCAGGCAAACCATTAATTCAATTGAAAATGGAAAGTTTGATCCTTCACTAACGCTAACAATTGGGCTGACTAGGTTTTTTAAAGTCTCTCTCGAAGAAATATTTATATTAAAAGATTAATCTATAGATAGACTTTTCCAAACTGGTTTGAAGTAAAATCCTCCCATAATATAGATTCTTGCTTTGTGAATCCTCTTTTAGGTATTTGATCTTTGAAATACATTTCCAAACAGCTGCAAACACCAGATGCTGTAGTTCTCTGAATAGCACTAAACCTATCATCACCATAGATTTTTCTTAAGTAGGTTTTTTCTTGAAGGATTCCATCTATTTTTCCAATAACTTTAACAAAAAATATAATTACATCATTTGTTGTTCTTGGGACCTCTTTATCAAAAAGCTTTTCTAGGACATCTTTATTTTTTTTAAGATGCAGGTCATTAAATAAGAATTTCATGTGGTTTAAGTGACCAGGATATCGGATTGTTTTATAGCTCAGATTGTCAACTTTGTTTTCATACGTTTCACACATTGTGGCGCAACCTCCGCTAGTATTGAAGGCTTCGTAACTTTCCCCTTCTATGATCATTTTTTCAGCACCCTCTAATGGCATCACTTTAATGCACTTACCTTCATATATAGCATCTGCCTCATTACAATACTCATTAATTAATCCATTTGTAGACCAGCTCAAGTAATAGCTCATTTCATTTGTAGTGAACCTTGGCAATGCTCCGACCCTCATCATAGCTTCTGTTACATGATCAAAATCTTTCATGAGAGATGCAGCACATATATTTATGGCGCCTGGGGCCAATCCACATTGTGGCATCATCACATTTTCTGATTTTATGCCTCTAATAAAATCTGTTGTCTCAACATCTTCGGTTAGATCAAAATATCCAATGTTAAGTTCTGCTGCAACAGTCCCAATATTTTTGTTTATTGCAAAGGGGCCAGCTGAAATTACAGCATCCACATCTTTTAAAAAGTCTTTAACTTGATTGATATCTCTTGCGTCAAGTCCTTCTGTTATATCTCCCTGTTTTATTTCATAGGTATCTTTTAGGAGTTCTTTGATAGCCCATCCAATATTACCTTTACCAATTATTGCAACCTTATGCTTCATCAAATTCTACTCCTTGAGCAAGTGGTAGATCAGAACCATGATTAACTGTAGCTGTCACTCTCCTCATATAAGTTTTCCAAGCATCTGATCCAGACTCTCTTCCGCCGCCCGTATCTTTTTCACCGCCAAAGGCTCCGCCTATTTCAGCTCCACTTGTACCTATATTTACGTTCGCGATTCCACAATCACTTCCTTCAGAACTTAAAAATAACTCTGACTCTCTTAGATCATTTGTAAATATAGAGCTGCTCAACCCCTGCGCAACATTATTTTGCATATTGATTGCATCTGTTAATTTTTTAAATTTTTTAACGTACAAAATTGGAGCAAACGTTTCATTCATCATTTCCTCAACAATACTATCCACCTCAACAATTGCTGGTTCAACGTAAAAGTCTTTAGGGTCTTCAATATCAAGTCTAGCTCCACCAAAAACTTTTATGCCCCTTCCTTGTAGTGAATCAATTATTGCTTGCATTGATCTAAAACTCTCCTCTGAAATCAATGGTCCAAGCTGAGAAGAAGGATTAGAAGGATTGCCAATTGTTAAAGATTTATAATAAGAAAATAATTTTTCCATAAATCTTTCATATATATCTTCGTGAACAAACAATCGTCTTAAGCTGGTACACCTTTGACCAGTGGTGCCACATGCTGAAAAAGTTACTCCTTTTACAGTCAAATCAAGATCAGCAGTCGGGCAAACTATAGCTGCATTATTTCCACCCAGCTCAAGTAAAGTTCTTCCAAGTCTTGCTGCGACTAAAGGTGCAAGCTCCTTGCCCATTTGGGTGCTTCCTGTTGCAGAGATTAACGGAAGGTTGATATCTTTACATAAAGAAACTGCCTCTTCATTGCCTCCAGTTAATATTTGAACTAAGTCTTTATATTCTCCTGCGACTTTATCCCAAACCTCTTTTATGGCAAAAGCACATTGGTTTGAGTGAGGGCTTGGTTTCCATATGATGCTATTTCCGCATACTGCAGCTAAACAAAAATTCCACGCAAATACAGCCATTGGAAAATTAAAAGCAGTTATACATCCGACCACTCCAATGGGCTGCCAAATCTCTTGAAGTCTATGCTCAGGATCTTTCGCTTGGCATGGTCAAACCATAAAGCTGTCTACTAAGGCCGGTTGCAAAATCGCACATATCTATGGCCTCTTGTACTTCGCCCTCAGCTTCCGAAACTATTTTTCTTGCTTCAATTGTGATGATTTCAGCAAGAGCTTTTTTCCTAACTCTAAGCTCATCACCAAACTGTCTAATTATTTCGCCTCTTTGAGGTGCTGGAACTTTTCTCCACTCAAATGAAACATCCTTAGATTTCTGAACTATTTTCTTATAGGCATCAAGATCCATTAATTCTACCTTTAGATATTCTAAATATTTGATAAAGACCAAATAGACTAAAAATTACAACGTATGCCATATAGAAATTGATGACTAAGGGGTCTTCAATCGAATCAACAAAGGGGTCACTTGGCGGCAGCCTTTGCAATATCTCTGCTGTTGTAGGCAGCATGCTAAAAAATACTGTTCCAGTTAAGGCTAGTTGCTTAAAGTAGATGTTTAAAAAACCAAAAACATTGAATCTCTCTAATACCCACGCAAAGAGTACTGCAAGAATTGTAATTACAGAAAGCCAATGTGCGGTATTAAAGGAACCTGTGGCCCCGTATAAAAGAAATGAAGAGGCACATGTTAGTAAAGTGCCAATTAAATAAAAGTATGTAAGTTTATTGTCTATATAAATAAACTTATCTCTTATAAGAAGATAAAGACCTGCAGCTATTGCTGCCGTTCCAAGAATAGTATGAAACCAACCAATTAAGGATATTCCACCAAACATACTTACCACCCCATTAAGTTTGTTTTTATATCTTACTATAATTTACCTGATAGGTAATTTTGTAAAATTCTTATCTTTTTCTTGCCACCAAAGTATTCTATTTCATCATCATCAAAGGTTTTTAAGCTTTCTATCAAGTCATTTCTAGCTTTAGGAAATTTAAAAATGGCTTGTAAGGGCTGAAACAGTAGATTGATAGTAAATAAAG
This sequence comes from Gammaproteobacteria bacterium, assembly GCA_038141865.1. Taxonomy (GTDB): domain Bacteria; phylum Pseudomonadota; class Gammaproteobacteria; order Magnimaribacterales; family D2472; genus CAJQGY01. The sequence continues at coordinate 211,771 of JAYQIX010000001.1, forward strand.
AGTATTTCTCATGAAATCTGCACAAGGTTTCTTTTTCTGACCTAATAAACCAAGTTTCAGGATTGGAGTTAAGGTCTCGTTCTTCTTTTAAATGAAGCCGATCTGTATCTCCGTGAACAAGCCAATTTTGTCTTTTAAATGGCTTCATAACCGGGGATTGCCTAATGAATTTAGATATTCTCTCTCCAATTTTTTCATTTAGTGTTGAAACTGGGTCATGAATGCTATGAAGAGATTTGCCAATCTTAGACCGAACATCCCAATAACTAGGAGAACAAACACATGCAGCAATAAGCTCTTGATCGCCATCAGATCTTACTATGCATAAATCATCTTGAATCATAAGACTCATATCAGCTATTAGATCAGGATAGTTATTAGTGTTTGCTTTTATAAAGTTATTGAGAATTTTTTGAGCTTCTTCAGAGCCATCTATAGTTGCAACAACTTTATTATATGACGCCTCTAATAAATTTTTCTTGTGCCCGTGGAGGCCTGGATTAATTTTATTATTTAGCCATTCTGAATTCGGAATCGGTTGAAGTCCCAATCTGTATTTTGGCTTCCCCTCAGACCACGGTGGGTCCTGCCAAAAGAAAGGGTCAATTATTTCTGTCACTTTACTTGTGTTGCTTGTTTGAACCAGGTGCCTTAAATATAGGCCACAATAATTGATAGGTTATAGGCGCATCAAAAAGATTTTCTACTCCGATTTGTTTAGGATATTTTCTAGTTATCTTTGCGGTACCAAAAATCATATCCCAAATAAATAATAAATTTCCATAGTTGCCTTTGTAATGGGTATTTTCATCTGAGGCATGCTTTCCATGATGAGCCCAATGTGTTGATGGGGTTGAAATTGTTCTCTCAAGCACCCACATTATTGGATGCATCCATCTAATCTCATAAAGCTTTTTATCCCACCTAAGATCAGTATGTGCCCCAAAGATAACAACTTGCTTAAGCACAATGTAAAAAGCATATACCCAGCCTGATCCCATATAAAATAAAATACCTGCAAACCATAGGCCTGGCATTAAGAGGTAGTAGAACAATCCATTTCTATAAACTACTCTTATAGATAAATATTCTGGATCATGGTGCGGCCTGTGAAGGTTATAGAGAATTGGAACAGAGTGACAGAGCCTGTGCCAGGCATATTGAGTTAGATCGTCAAATATTAGCAATAGACCAAAGATTGCAAATACACTCCAGTCAGCAATTATCCCTTTGGTCTCTGGAGCTAGAGTGTCAGCTAGACCATAGGCCAACAAAAAAGCAAGGGTTGAGCAAAAAATAAAACTTGGAAAAAGCTAAAAAACTCAACAACACCATCTTTTGTTCTCTGATTTTCTTTATTAAAAAAATTAGTAAAAACTATTTCTAAACAAACAATAGAAAAAAATATTATCAGAACGATTATTTGGTAAGTTTCCATACCTAAAGAATCTTATGTTTTCCCATAATAATTTCTATAAACATCAAATGGTCACCAATAAAGCTGTAAAAGGGGTATTTAAAGGTTGCAGGTTTGTTTTTTTCAATAAAAAAGTGACTTAACCATGCAAATCCATAGCCACTCAAGAGACTTAAAATAATATATACAAAATCAAATGTTCTAAAAAAATTAAATAAGAAATATAACGATATTGAAGTGCCAATGAAAGTGAAGAAGTTTTGTTGTTTTGTGGCTATGCTCAGATAAGTAGTATGGATAAAAATCTTTGAAATTTGTGTATCTTTTTTCCATTTTAGTCTCCCTAAATTAATTAACTGTTGATTGTGCAATTGCTCTAAACATAGCAATGTGAGCGTCTTTTGACTCCGGTCTTTCGGATGTAAATCTATGATTAGATGATGTTTTAGCTATTACAACATTGGTAACTGGATCAATATAAATATATTGGTTATAAACTCCGGCAGCGGTATAGTCTGTGCTTGGAAAACCAGGCACCCACCATTGATATCCATACCCCCAAGTATCAGATGATAGTTCACCAGCCATCGGTTGGAGATGAGGAGCGTCCGGGCTATGTGATGCTTTGACCCACTTGCTTGGAACTATCTGCTTTCCTTCCCATAACCCTTTATTTAGATATAGTTGTCCAAACTTTGCGTAGTCTCTTAGTGTGGCATTTAAGCCTCCCAGAGCCATAGCATCACCAACAGAATCTGTAAGATAATATGCCTCACTCTCCATGCCTATCTGGCTCCAAATTTCTTCATACAAATATTCTTCAAGGGGTTTATTTGTTACTTCCATTAAGAGCATCCCTAGCATTTGTGAGTCTATGCTTACATACTGATTATATGTTCCTGGCTTCCTTTCATTCTCCAGAGTTTTAGCAAAAGTCTCTAAAGGGCTTTCCAAGGGCTACGGCTTCTCCAAACTTATTGATGTCTGATTCAGGGTCCCCATAGTCTTCATCAAACTTTATGCCAGAAGACATTTGTAAAAGATTTTTAATCGATACTCCATCATAGCCGGTGCCTTTAAAGTCTATCTAAGTACTTTGTTATTGGATCATTTATACTTTCTATAAGACCATCCTCTATAGCGATACCAACAAGCGCAGATAAAAATGATTTTGCAACTGACCATGAAATGTGCTGACTAGAAACATCATTACCGTTCCAATAATTCTCATAAAGCATAACGCCATCTTTTAGAACAATTAGCCCATCCGTCTTGTAATGGGCTAATGCATCTACTAAATTGTATTCTTGTCCATTATTGTCATAGGTCTCAGGAAGCTCATACATACCTTTTTGAAATATATACGGACTATCAGAAGCCTTAATGTTATCTGTATGATGAAATAGATCTTTCATATTTATAAAGTTATGAGCAATCCTATCTTCATTATATAGATTCATTACATTATTTAATCGGATTATATTTGGTCCATAAAAAATTCCAAGACAAAGAACTATTAACCCTAAGACTAAGAAATAACGTTTCATTAAGATTTTGGAAGATTGCACATGGCACAGATTTTGTTATTTGATGGATCACGCAAATATCCTAAATATGCTTTAATCCCTCCGCCCTCTCTTACTCCAGGAGGATCTTCACAAGGCGTGCCTCCATTTTCTTGGCCAACTTTATGCCATTCGTTAATGGTATCGCCATCTTCTGCTTTAAACCCAATCGTTGCTCCATTTCCATGTGAGGCTGGATTACCATCTAAAGGTTCAGATATTAAAAAAGTAACCCCTCCAAGGAAGTACATGTATCTAACCACTCCGCCATGTCCAATATGCTTTAGACCAGGTTTAACCCCCAACACCCCAAGAGTAGCATCATAAAATTTTCTAGACTCTTCTATGTTGGTCGCTCCCAACATTATGTGATTAAACATCATCTCCCCCCTATATTTTATAAATTATGTAATTTTTTTACTTTTGTCTATCTACTATATTCTAATTAAAATTATTGCGGAACCTTTTTAAAAAAAACAATATTCTTATCCTCTATCCAATATTTCCAGTTTTTTTGCTTTGCTATAACTTTAAATGTTTCTTGAGAATAGAATACAACATGTGTTGGATCTCTTCTGTAGTACCAATTTTCAAAATCTTCCATATTTGAAAGAAATGAAGTCATGATTACCAGTATTCCATTTTCTTCAAGCATAGAATCCATTGATTCAAATTCTTTGTGTGGATTGAAAAAATGTTCAGCTGCTTCAGTGCAAGTTATGAAATTATATTTATTGTTAAAGATAGATTTGTTTGGATAAAAGAAAGGGTCATAAAGATCAACCAAGTAACCATCTTTGTTTAAAATATCTGCAAGGGCTGGGCCATGCCCACATCCAAAATCAAGACCTTTACTGGCTTTATCTATATTTTTTTTAAGTGGGTTGGTAACTCTTGAGAAAAAGGATCTATAGTCAGGATCATCTATTGAATTATTGTGCTCGAGATACCTTTCTTTCTCCTTCTTTGAATCAATGTATTGGCTGGGGTCAGTAAATACCGCGCAGCAATTGTTACATCTCCAATATCTCTTTGGGTCTTTTTTGGTTACAAAATAATTAGTGTCTTCACTGCGACAAACCTTGCAATCCATTTTTAAAAACTTAATTTTCTATAACTTTTTTAATGCCTTCAATTGATATTAGCATCCCGTGATGGATGCCTGCTGAAAACTCGGGAGGATCAATTTCAGTAGTCCAGGTCAGTTGGGATTTATCTTTTTCAATGTGATTGATTTGCATGGTCGCTAAATGATGATTGATTTTAGCTGGTGATTTTACTGCTGAGTATTTTAATGTCATATTCTCATCATCTTTTAATAGAATCTCTTCTGTGACCTCTCCTATGCCATCCATACTAAAGGATCTTATATTGCCTTTAAGTGATATAGAGTCAACAGAAGGAACCCAATCCGATCTAGACACATCAGACAAAATATTCCAAAGCGCTTCTGCTGAGCAGTTAAAAATGTTTTCTTCTTTAAGAGTTTTCATGATTTCATCTTATCATTTTTTACGATTTAAGCAGCTGTGATAGTATTAATAAATTGGGGGAAATATGAATAAAGCAACATCACTGCAACCATTGGCTGGCATTAAAATAATTGAATTATCAAACATGATTACATGCTCATTAGCAGCAATTACTATGTCTGCTGAAGGGGCAGATGTAATTAAGGTAGAGCCGCCAGGCATGGGCGATAAAATGCGACCACTTGGAACTCAAAAAAATGGAGTATCTGGATTTTTTCATAACTGTAATCGTGGGAAGAGATCTCTTGCAATTGACTTGAAGTCTCAGGCTGGTGTTGATGCTGTCAAGGAGCTTGCTTCAAAGGCAGATATTTTAATTCATAACTATAGACCAGGAGTTATGGATAGGCTTGGGCTTGGTTCTGATGATTTGAGAAATGAAAATTCTAAATTAATTTATATAGCTATAAGTGGTTTTGGAACAAGTGGGCCAATGGCAGATCTTCCAGCATTTGATCATGTTATACAAGGTATAGTTGGGTTTACTGATTTGCAGTCCTCTGAGGCAGATTCATTTGATCATATTAAAACCTTTATTTGTGACAAGGTGACAGCCTATACAGCCTGCCAAGCTGCCACAGCTGCGCTTTTAGCAAGAACCAATACAAATTGTGGGCAGCATATTGATATCTCTATGCTTCACGCATGTTTATCATTTATGTGGCCTGACGGAATGATGCATCGAACGCTTAAAGATGATGATAGGTTTGAGATGTCCCCTGGCTCAGATTACTTTCAAACCATTAATTATAGCGATGGCGGTATCGCAGTTGCTCCACTGACTGATACTCATTGGGAGGCTTTGTTACCAATGCTAGGCTATCCTGAGTTGATCGGCACCCCAATATATGCATCGGTTGCTGCAAGAATGTCTAATATGAAAGAGGTATTAAAAGTTTTAAAGTCTCCTAAAAAGGATATTGGGGTTAATAAAGCTTTAGAGATTTTAATGGCTGCAGATGTTCCATGTTCGCCATGCATAAAAAGAGATGACTTAGAGACAGTTGAACAAATAAAAGCCATAGGAGCACTTGAAACGTATGTTACAGCTGCAATGGGCGAGCTGACTGTCCCGACTCCTCCGATTCTCTTTGAAGGAAAGTTGTCCTCGCAAGCAGAGCCAAGCCCTTTGCTTGGAGAACTTAGCAAAGAAATCCTTCTAGAGCGTGGTTGGGCTGATGCAAGAATTGATGAGCTTTTAAATTCTGGAGAGGTGTTAGTTACCAAAATCTAAAAGACATTTATATATCTTTTTAATGCAGATAGAATAAAGCTCAAATACATTGCATCAAGCCATGGGAAAAATTCATAACTCAGATAAAACAAATTTTGATGACTATTTTGAGGAAATAAATCAAATGTTTCAGCCTGATGCTGCACAAAAATTTGTTTATCTTACTGGAGCTGCTGGCACTGGAAAAACTACCTTAGTTAAAAAAATAATAGAAGAGAATGATCTTAAAAAGATTGTTGTTGCTCCTACCGGTATAGCAGCTTTAAACATTGGAGGGGCTACTATTAATTCAGCGTTTAGAATTGGCTTTGATACTTTTCCTGTGATTACAGAATCCAATGATCCGCGCTTTAAAAAACTGTTAAGAAATCTTGAGCTATTGATCATTGACGAAATATCAATGGTAAGAGCGCCCATGCTTGATGCAATATCTGAAACTCTAAAATTGCATAGAAATTCTGATGAACCATTTGGTGGAATCCATATTCTTGCATGTGGGGACTTGTTTCAACTACCGCCTGTAGTAAAAGAAGATGAAGAACAAGCAATATACGAAAAGTATGAATCAATATACTTTTTTAGTGCAAAGAGCTTTAAAGAGATTAAGAGTCCATCTTTTTATGAGCTTACTTATTCATTTAGACAAAGTGATGACAGTAACTTTTATGAGCTGCTCAACAATATTCGTCTTGGAAATGATTTAGAAAAAACAATTAATAAAATTAATGGGGCCTGCTTTAACCCCTCTAATTATGAAGAATCTGCTTTGATAGTAACATCAAGGCGCTATAGAGCAGATCAAATAAATGAAGAAATGCTCAACACAATTGATGGGCCTGCAACCTCAGCAAAAGCGGAGGAGCTTGGAGAGCTAAAAGAAAGTGAACTTCCTGCACCAAGAAACTTAAGGATTAAAGAAGGTGCAAAAGTAATGTTTATTAAAAATGATAGCGAGGGTAGATGGGTAAACGGAACGGTTGGTAAGGTTATTGATTGCAAAGATAAAAAAAGAAAAACCATTAAGGTTGAAGTTGATGGAAAAACATTAAATGTTAAGAGAGAAGAATGGAATAAGATCAGATATATTTATGATGATTATGATGATGAAATGGAAGAAGAAATAGTTTCTTCATATCGTCAATTTCCAATAAAACTAGGTTGGGCTGTAACTATTCATAAGGCCCAAGGGCTTACCTTAGAAAGTTGCTCAATCGACTTAGGCCAAGGGGCTTTTGCAACTGGCCAAACTTATGTGGCGTTGAGTAGATGCAAAACTCTTGGCTCGGTTAATTTGTATCAGGAACTTAAAAAGACCGATGCGCTTGTTGATTCAGCAATAATTGATTTTCACAAAAACTCTTTTTAGCTTTCTTCAATTTTATCTAGCTCTTCTGCAAAAGCAGCTATAGCTTTTTCATTCTTGTTTGCCATGAATCTATAAAGATGTTTTTTGTTTTTAATGGAGCATGCATTTCCATTGATATCTATAGGCGGCTTAAATTCCATGTAAGGCGTTGCAGCAATTGCTTTTGAAATAAAGGCTCCGCAGCTTTCAAAGCTATATGTGTCAGCTTTTCTGTTATGCCTAAGACACATTGATTTATGGGACTTAATGTTTTCAACCCTACCGTCAGCTTTAATGTCAAAATTTACTATGGCGTAACCACTAATTTTTACAGCCGGATACTCTGGTCTCATGACTTGTTTTAGTTTTGTTGAGCATCCGTCTTGCTCGATGACTGAGGTATTTGCACTAAAAGAAACTATTGCTAAAAAAGCTAGTATTGATTTTTTCATTTAATTTGCCCTTGCTAATTCCTTTTTTAACCTTTGACGAAAAGAAAAGTCATCAACAGTAATTGTATGCCTTGGTGTATCTATTTGATTCACATCTGGGTTATCCAATTCTTTTTTTATCAGAATATCTAGTGGTTTTTTTGGCTTCCAAGACCCTTTAAGGTGTTTTGCGGCTAGCTTAGATTGAAGCTCAGCTCCAGGCCAAATACAGCCCAATGGCTGAAATAGGCCAATGAAATAAAGATTTTTTATATTTGCAGGAATCATTTTATGCAATAAGGGAACCTTGCCCTCTTCAAATGATAAAAATTCTTTATCAAAAAACTTATGTTTAATTTTAAAGCCGGTGCACGCTATGACAACATCGAAGTCGTCTTTTGTTCCATCAATAAAGTGAACTGTATTACCATCGAATCTCTCTATGTCTTTATGAGGTGATACCTTTCCGTGCCTTACAGCATAATAAAGCTCTGAGTTTACGGTTGGGTGAGTTCCAAATAAATTTTGTGACGGCTCTTGAAGACCTATATCTTTATTTTTACCCTGAAAAATCTGTAGCATAAGTTTGGTAAATGGTTCTCTAATAAATGATGGCATCCATCTATTTTTAAGGGCGTACATATCGACGGGCAATCCATACATAAATTTTGGTATCAGGTAATAGCCCCTTCTCCAGCTGATATGAGTTTCCTTCGATACCCTGGCAGTCTCAACAGCAACATCACATGCTGAATTGCCTCCTCCAATAACAAGAACTTTTTTACCAGTAAATGGTTTTGCAGATTTAAAATCGTGTGAATGAATATACTCACCTGAGAAATTACCTGGGTATTCAGGATATCTCGGTTCATGATGATGGCCATTGCAAACAACCAGCCCATCATAATTGTCCTCATGCATTTCATCATTATTTAGATTTTTCCAAATTATTCGCCAAGAGCCATCTTGTTTTTGACTGCAATGCCTTACTTCTGTCCCAAATTTAATTAATTTCTTAATATCAAAATGATCTGCATAGCTATTAAAATAATTAAGAAGTTCTGTGTGTGATGGATAATCAGATGCTGATTCTGGAAGCGGATAATCTTCATAAAAAGATGTGTATTTTGAACTAATAATGTGAGTTGTTTCAAATACGCTTGAGTGCCCAGAAGGATCATTGAACCTCCAGTTTCCTCCCACTCCACTGCATCTTTCAAAGGCTGTAACTGAGAATCCAGCCTCTGCAAAATTTTTAATGGCGGTGATTCCAGATGGCCCCGCTCCTATGACTGCAACTTTTTTCATTAAATTTATTATAAGAGAAGTCTGAGCAAAATATACAAAGTTAGATAATTAGTTCAAATGCTCAATAAGTAGTGTTGGCACTCCATGGCAATGTGATTTAACTGTAGCAACCTTAGTGTTTTCCTTTACTCCATTTTTTACTGGAGTTACTTCAATGCCCTCAGAAGAAAGTCTTTTGTATGTTTCTTCTATATTTTTAACCTCCCAGGCAAGACCCCACAATGAATCATTTGGCTCTTTTTCGTCTTTTGATTCAACAACCTCAATAGTCGTTTTATTTAGTCTAAAGAAAAGCATTCTTTTGTCCCAGTGGTCTATATATTTATCAAGTGCAAGTCTAATATTAAAAACATCTCTGTAAATTTTTATAAACCCATCTGCATCATTTGTGTTGATAACCAAATGATCTAGTTTTGAGATTACTGAGGAGCTGGAAAGATCTGATTTGGGTAATGATCCATAGGTATGCTCTATGATGAAAGAAAAAACACCTCTTGTTAGTTCAGGTGGCAAAAAAAGATTTTTCCATTTTCTAACTTCATCACTATTAAAGTTTGTGCCAATGCCTTCTGAAGGATCGTTAATTAAAAAAGATTTATGCTTAAGTTCATTTGCGGTTTTGTCTATATCGTCTGTACCAAGCACCATCCCAATTAATCCTTCTCCGGTTTCTTCTAATGCATGGTTAACAAGCATTGCCCCAAGCCCATCTCCACTTGCTGAAAGCAGTTCAAAATAAGTATTGTTGAAATTAAATAAAGAGTTGGTGGTTCCAAGTTCTTTATGCTCTCCCTTCCAAACGGGATCAACTCCAAAAACTTTTGCATAATCAGTTTCGGCTTTATCTAAATCCTCTACAGCGATTATTAAATGATCTAAAGTTTTTATCATAATATAAAGATAGTTTTTTTAAGATAAGTTTAAGGTCATTGCAATCAATATAACTATTGATCCAGCCCATACAAAAGATCTGATCGGTTGTTTGTCAGGCCCCTGTGACTCTTCAGACTTATTATCAAGACCAAGCCCTAAGACATATATAACTGCAAATACTAATCTAGCTATTAACCAGTAAAGGGCAAGCATTGTATTTTCATCAATACTTAAAACAATCGATAGAATTGCTAGGGCTAGAAAAACAGGCAAAGACTCGCTTAAATTTTTAAGCGCTTTTGCTGCCCTTTTTGCATAACCTGTTCCAGTCTTTAATGCATTCGGCAAAATTAATTGAATAAGATATAAAAGTAACGTTAGTGAAATAAATGTAACCATGTATATAACCTCAAATTGTTATGTTTAAATTTATTATAAATCATCAAGAGCTGATTCTAGCCAATCCATCCTAGTCTCATACCAGGTCTTCATATGATCGACCTCTTCTTGATAGGTATCAAATGTAACCCTTGCAACTCTTGGATGCTCTGTTGAAGAAATTTTTAGACTTCCCCAAAGATATCTTATACATTGGTTTAATGATAAATGGTAACAATGGCTCTGGAAGGTGGTTAGGTGCTGGTGTTGGTATTGGTGCAGCGATATTTGCTTTAACAAACGATCCTGTTTGGATGGGTGTTGGTACAGCCCTTGGTGCTGCCATTGATTGGACTTATAGAAAATAGTCCAATGCAAAAATAATAACTAAAAATGATTTCTTGGATTACAAATAGCGAATGAAATTATTAAAAACAATTTTAGGCTTTCTATTTAATCAACTGAAATTAATCTCTCCTGCTTTTCTGCAATCAGGCAACCTAAGAAAAACCTTCAACTATTATAAGGTTCCCGGCCTATTTGAAACTTCTGGCCAGCCTAATAATAAACAACTTGCCTCAATGGCAAATTATGGATATGAGGTAGTTATTAACTTGGCTCCTAACACTGCAATAGAAGGAAAAATAATTAATGAAGAAAGCATATTAAAGTCTAACAACATTTCTTTTGTCCATATTCCTGTTGATTTTAATAACCCACTTGAAGAAGACTTTAATAAATTTGTTTGTGCCATAGAAAAGAATAAACACAAGAAGGTTTGGGTTCATTGCGCTGCCAATATGCGGGTTTCTGCTTTTGTTTTTAAGTACAGAAGAGATGTTTTGGGCTTGTCTCAAAAAAATATTGAGCGAGATTTGAAAGCAATATGGATCCCCAATAAAACCTGGAGTTCTTTTTTAGAAAGATAGCTAACGCTATCTATTCTATCTTTCATGCCTTGCAACAGTTTTGGGTTTAATTGAACTTTTAGTTGTTTTGACAATCTAAATAAATATAAACCATAAGGAGGCTTTATGAAAATGAAACTATTTACCATTTTGTGTGCGGCTATATTTGTTGCAGATGTGTCTGCTGAGATGAATCACAAAAAGAAAAAAATTAAAACTGTTGAAGATGTAAAAGAGCTCCGCTCTCATAGAATTGCCATGATGACCAAAAGGTTGGACTCTGATGGGTTGAATCCAAAACAAAAGCGTATGATTAAAGAAAGAATTTCTGCTCTTTCTTCTAAACCTCTGCCAACCCAAGAGCAAATTGATTGGGCAATAAAGAATAAGGACTTAAAAAAAATGATGCGCAATTACCGTAAAGGCATGAAAAAACCAATGGGCAAAAGAAGGGGTAGCGTTATTGGCTAAGTAGCTTTAATTTTTCGCATCCTATATTAGATTGGAGGTTTCTCACTTAAGAGCTACTTTTCTGCCTGATCCAAGTTCATTGCAGCCAAAAGCAATAATCCGGCAAATATGCCTAAATTCTTGAAAAAGTTTTGGTACTCATGCTTAACATCTATGCCTTCATAAACATTCCAAAAATCATGAAGATTGATATTAATTAATATTGTCATAACTGCAAAACCCAAGGCACAGGCTGCAACATATTTGTTTAAAAGCATGCTAATACTTCCTGCAACTTGAGCGACAGCAGCAACTGCAAGCAAAAATGGAATCATGACCATATTATGAGCTTCCATTAAAGCAACATTTGCATCCCATGCAGTAAATTTTCCAATGCCAGGTGCAAGAAAATAGAGAGCAAGCATTATCCTTCCTGTGTGCATTAATATAGATTTCATAAATTTCCCTTTCATGATTATAAAAGCAGCATTATCGAGGCACTAATGAGACCCAAAAAACCAACAAAAGTTAACGCCATGCCGCCAATTCTTAAAAACATATTTGGTTTTAAAAAAGAAAAAACTATTCCGTGCATAAATCTCCCGAGCGTGAATACTATTCCTGAAAAATAAAGTTGGGTTTGGGGTGCTCCTGATAATTCTAGAATTAGCATTAAAATTATAAATAGTGGAGCATATTCAACTAGATTTCCATGTCCTCTGATGGATCTTTGAAGAGTTTCGTCATCAACAATCCTATTGGGTTTGTGTAGAAATTTTGTGACGGGACTTCCTCTGAGGTCAAGAACTCTAAAGGATAGAATTATCATAAATGATGAAAGTATTGTAGAAAATATTAACGTGATCTCTGGCATTTTTATAATTTAATATTCATTGTTTTTTTAGTCTTTGATACAAAGAAATCGAACCATTTAAAAACCAAACAACAACCAAGCCCCACCAAAGAACAAAGAACCAGTCATTCTTATTTGTACCATTCCACTCTAACCTCTCAAATACAAAGCCTTCTACAAATAAATCAAATGACAGGAGAACAAAAAAACCAAAAACCCAGATTAAAAAGAAATTAAGATTGGTTAGTTTATTCATAAACTTTCACATAACAAAGAAACAATTTAATTTGACCTACTTAAAATTTTTTTCATTGCAATAAATTCGAAATTTTCTTTTCCAATTTGAAAATCGTGATTGCCGATTTTTTCAAACCCATTTTTTTTGTAAAAATTTATTGCTCTCTCGTTGCTGTTAAGCACAGAAAGCCAGACTTTATTAAAATTTAATTCCTTGGCTTTTTTTAATAGAAGATCTTGTAATCCAAATCCAATTTTCATTGACAGAAAGTCTTTCAAAACGTAGATTTTCTGAAGTTGGCAAACTTCCTTTGATTCAATAAATTCTGAGTTGGAATATAGTTTAAGTTTTGCATATCCTGCCGGTAATCGGTTTACAAAAGCTATCCAGAAAATATTATTTGGTTTCTTAATTCCGCCTTCAATTTTTTGAACTGAAAATGTCAAGTTGCAGTAATCGATCAAGTCTTTTTGGTCTCTAAAAAAATGTCCGAATGTTTCCGTAAATGTTATTCTCCCAAGTAGAGCAATAAATTGTGCATCTTCTTTTTTCGCTAATCTGATTTCAATAGTATTCATCCGTGTCGGTAGTTTATGAGAGTGATTTCAAATCTATTCAACCGAAGCACAGTGTTATTAACCCGACCCCTTTTCATTGTTTTTGATTTCTTTTTTTATAATTTTTATTTGAACATCCATATCCTCAAGATCCTCAAGATTTAACTCTTCTAGAACATCTACATCCTTTAAAACATCTAACTCTTTAATATCATCTATTGATTTAAATTCTGTATTAATGGCATTTGATTTTATTATCATATGTTTTTTGTTGGTTTGTTTGTCGTCTGGTTTTATGAAGACATCTAAAACTATTGCTCCACCAATTAAAGAACCCAATATTGCTGCTTGAATATATTTCTCATTCATTAAGTTTCTCCTATTTATTTTCTAAAAATTTTATCAATTTATTAACCAACCAGAAATCTTGCCTTATTCAACAGCAGCAGAGTGTTCTTAGCCCAACCTAAATTGTTATGAGATAATATTATCATGTCCTCAGCAACAATAATTGTTACCTTTAAAGTTATTCTCGGCAAAGAAAGTTTGGTTAAAAAACTTTTAGAAGACACTCTAAACGAAACTAGGGGTTTTGATGGTTGCTTATCATTAGAAGTATTCTATGAGAAAAAAACTAACTCATATATAGCAATAGAAAAATGGCAATCAGTGTCACACTACGACAAATATCTAGAATGGAGAATACAAACAGGAATTGAAAAAGTTTTAAATCCTTTGCTTGATGGTGGTTGGAAAAATGTTCTGGACAATATTAAAAAGTTTGAGGGTCCTGAGCGGGTTTGATTATTCAACAGTAACGGGGTATATAAGGGTGTCTGCTTTTTGGTTTATAAAATTTAATCAAGAAATCAAGATGCTTCTTTTTCATTTTTATTTTTCGGTTTTCGCGAACCCAGCGCTGCTCCGATTGCAACACCTACCGCTATCCATACTGGTTCATTGGTTGCTGCGAAAACTGCTGCGCCTATTGCTGTGCCGACACCAATCCAGTTTCCACCATTAGAATTCTTTGCTTTATTTTTCGTATTATTAATAGACATCTTTATCTACTCTACAGTAACAGAGTATCCATAACCAAATTATATTTACCCATAACAATCTGAATAATGTTTCTCTCTCTCATCTTTCTTCATACCAACTGTATCATTCATAAAATTATTTCTATCTTCTCTGGATTTGAAAACCCATATGCAAACAGTGTCATGCGAATGATAGATTGCTTTTTGCTCATCATCTATTTCGCAGATCTCTTTTGGGATTTCTGTTTTGATGCAAATCACTATTTTTAAATGTCCCTTTTTATTAAGTTATCAGCTTGGGTATTATTCCTAGTTGAGCAAAAATACCAAAAATAATTAGCAATATAATACCAGAGATTATTTTCAGATTCTTTTTTTGAATCCACTCAAACAAGATGTCTATAAATTTTCTTGTCCATTTATCAACTTTATCCATCCATTTAATAACACTTCTTGTCCATGTATCAGTCATATCAATTAATATCAGAGAAAATGCTGCGATGATAAGCCACACAAAACCATTAAGAATCATGTCTATAATCCAACCAACTACTATCCAGTTTATTTCCATTTTGATTTATTCAACAGTCATTGAGTGTTTTCGTTTGCAGAATAAATTTCTTGTAAAAATTTATATATTTTTTGTCCATATAAAAAATTATACAATGGTTTTAATTGTAACCTTTACTTCTCATATAATTAATGATAAGTTTGCGTTACATTTAGTGAGGAGAAGAAAATGGGTCTTGAAATATTAATACCGGCATTAGGGATAATGACAGGAATAATAGTACCTGTATCTGTCTTTGTTTTGTTATATTTTGAAAGCAAGGATAAGAATAAAACAATATTGGAGATATCGAAAAACATTGATCATCCTTCAAAAGTCGAAGACTTAATAGGCATGCTTGATGAAAGAAAAAAAGAACCAATTGATTATAGAAGAACTGGGGTTGTTACATTATTTACTGGTGTGGGTCTTTTTCTGTTTGGTGTATTTTTTCTAGGTTCAGTGCTCAAAGGTGTTGGAGCATTAGTTGCTGCTATTGGTTTAGGACAAATAATTACTGGTTATCTTTACCCAAACACTAGTGAAGAATTAACAAATGCAGTTGAAGACTTCGAAAAGAAATAATTTTGGGCAAAGATCATAAAAAACTTCTAAATAATCTTGAGAAACTTCGTAAGAATGCAGGGTTAACTCAACAGGAATTATCTGAGGGTGCTGATGTTTCTAGAAAAAGCATTAATGCAATTGAGAACGGAATATATGTCCCTTCTACTGTTCTTGCTTTAAAAATTTCTAAAACTCTTGGATGTAAGGTAGAGGATTTATTTAGATTGCCAAATAATTAATTCTGCAAACGAAACCACTCCACCGTCACGAAGTAGATTTGAATAGTGAATTAATCTTCCTTGTAATTGTCCTCTAGGATTCCTTTTTCTTTTAGTTTGCTTATTAATTTTGAAATTCGCAAAAGTGCAATTAGTCCAAACACAAACCCCACCATTCCCCATATGTTTATTTCCATAATTTTTCCTATTTAAAGCACCATTTAAATCTGCTCGACCGTAACAAATTAGATTTGGGTGCAGAATTAAGTGTATGTCTATTTTTGAAACCTTTGTGGAACTTCAAATAAAACTCAATTTCTTTTTTATTCATTTCCCTTCCTAAGGGTGATCAAAAAGAAGTTGTTGCCAATATTACAAGCATCAATACAGCAAACTCTTTTTCGTCAACAATTGAAACCACAAGAATTGCTGCTGCCCACATAATTGATTGTGAAATTATTATTTTTTTTATTCATTTAATTCTGCACTCAAGATTATTCCACAGTAAGCGAATAAGTGAACCTCAACTTTTAATTTATTTCTGCGATGTTTGAAAGAGTTTTTTGTTTTTGAACAAAGAATTTTTTCCATTATATTCCAAATTCATGCTAACAATTTATTGATCCAAAGAAAATAGAATTGTCATCTTATTTAAAAATTCCATTTATTTCAAATACAAAAATAAAGCAAAATAAAATATAAATTATTGGATAAGATCAGCAAATTCAGGAAATTAAACCAAGAAGTTAAAATAGAAAAATTGAAATTGGAAAAACATTAAGTTTTTCAAAGGTTCTAAGTCGCTTTTATTTATATTTGTTCCATACATTTTACCGCCAATAAAACCATGAAGTATCACGCCAAGAAAAGAAAGAATTGCATTAAGAACCAATTTTATTAAATCCTGCCACAACTTCTTAGAGTGTCTATTAATTGTCATATTTATGACTTTAACACAAAAAAATGGTTTTTGTTTGCTGAAGAAATTTTTAGTTAATTCTAATCCCCTCAATATCCATTCAACAGTAACGGACTAAATTTAAGACGTCTTTTTATTCTCCACTATTTCTGCGGAGTTTGAAAATGTTAGGGTTTATTGCATGATTGCATTAATCACTCTTGATCTCTTTACCATCTAAATAGTTCAATTTTCTTTAACAAGTTCTCCAGATGTTTGAGAAACTTTTCATATAACCGTTTCTCTAAATATTTTTGTATTGAGATTCTGATTGTAAGTTTCCTGATGTGAAATAAAACCTAGAATAACCATCGCGCCTTCCTTTTAAAAAAGTTTCTTCAATAAAAATATTTTTTGTCATGGTATTTGAAAAGTCCGTATAAAAGACCATTTTTATAATTTTCAACAAAATACAAATTACCGTTTTCAAAATATTGATATTTTATTTCTCTTGATAAAAGACCCAAGTTGTTTCCTGAAGATTATCCAAATTTCATTTTCCAAATTCATTTGAACATCTTTTTATTTAATATAAAGTTTACTTCAATTTTTTATAATAATTTTGGCGGAAGTTTGAAAAAGGGTTGATATTAAATTGTGGTTCCTTTTAAACATTAGTCATTAATTCATCTGTCAATTTCATAAAAATTCTTTTAATTGAAATTTCTTTTGACTTCATCAAAAGATTTAAACATTTTTGTTTCACCATTTCATTGTAAAGATGTTTCTAGCTATCATAATTTATTTAGCAAGAATTAAAACTTATAAAAATGGAAATTGCTAAATAAAAAATCAACATTGTTAAACAGATTCATTCTTTTTCATAAAAATTTATTCTAAATAAATATTTTAAAATGTCCAAATATTAATTTTTTGTTGACATTGAGACTCGATTTATCATTGATCAAATGGTTATGGAAAAATCTAAAATTGTTTCAGAAATTGAAAATTTTTTATAAGGTAATCTTTTTTATCAAATTTTTAATAAGATTTTCATAAAAATAGGTGAAATTTTTAGAAATGGTTTTTGAAGTTTGATTTGGACCATTTTTATATTTTGATTGCAGAATGTTTCTTAACATGCAAATTCTTATTAAAAACTATCTAAAGTAGTTTCAAAACCAAAACTTAGAAAACCCCTTCATAAATCATAAACTTCCAAAACCAAGACAGACTTGGCATTGCAATATGACAATATCTGTAATGGTATTGTGTAAATAATAGGTGTTAATAAGAAATCACATTTAGGCATCTTAATCAGAGCACCATTTTTAACATCCATCGTTACTGAAGAATCCGCAAATACATAAAGCACACCACCCCTAGCCTTTACTTCTTCAAGATTGGAAACAAGCTTTTCTGCTATTTCACTCTCTGGAGCAGTTGCTATCACTGGAATCTGATCATCTATAAGCGCAAGCGGCCCATGTTTTAACTCGCCTGCTGGATAAGCTTCAGCATGAATATAGGAAATTTCTTTAAGCTTTAATGCGCCCTCTTTGGCAATAGGATAAAAAATGCCTCTGCCTAAAAATAGAGCATTGTCTTTATTAGCTATACTTGGAGCTATTTCAAGAATTTGATCTTTTAGTGCAAGTGTTTCATTTATAACTTCTGGTAAAGACCTTAAAGCATTAACAACTCGACCTCTTAGTTTTGGATTAAGGTTTCTGCTTTTTGCTAAAGACAGTGTTAATAGCATTAATGCCGCTAATTGGGTTGTAAAGGCTTTGGTTGAGGCAACACCTATTTCAGGACCGGCATTGGTGAACATTACATAGTCTGACTCTCTAGCAAGAGAACTTGTAGGAACATTGCATATGCCAACTGAGCCTAAATAATTTTTCTCCTTTGCGTATCGCAATGCGGCTAATGTATCAGCTGTCTCGCCGGACTGAGAAATAGTTATTAATAATGAGTCATTATCAACATGGGGGTTTCTATACCGATATTCGCTTGCATAATCTACCTGACAAGGAAGATCCGCTATAGCCGAAAGCCAGTTTGCGGCCACCCTTCCAGCATGTAAACTAGTTCCACATGCAACTATTTGGATTCTTTTGACTTTTGAGAAAAGCTCAGTTGAGCCTAGACCAAAAACATTATCAAGCACATCATCACCGCCAACTCTTCCATTAATAGTATTCATGATTGCCTCTGGCTGCTCATAAATTTCTTTTTCCATGTAATGTCTATAATTACCTTTAGACATTGCTTGGTTGGTTATATCAATATGTGTAATCTCTCTCTCAATTTTATTTTTATTAGCATCATAAACCTGGTATTCGTTTGCTGAAATTTCAGCAACATCTCCATCTTCAAGAAAAATAAAATCATTTGTTAACTCTGCGATAGCAAGAGGATCAGAGGCTGCGAGCATTTCGTCGCTACCAAGCCCAAGTAAAAGCGGGGACTTGTTTCTAGCTACTACCAAGTTCTGATCATTGTTAATATCAATTGCGGCAATGGCGTAGGCGCCCTCTAGTTTTGCTTTCACTAAATACATAGCGTCTATCATTGAATTGCCATCTTTAAGATGTAGATCGAGAAGATGAGCTATTAACTCAGAGTCTGTTTGTGATGAAAAAGTGTATCCTCTTGTAATTAATTCTTCTTTAAGCTCAATATAGTTTTCAATAATTCCATTGTGAACAATAAAGACGCTGTCTTTTGATTTGTGTGGGTGCGCATTTATTTCAGAGGGCTCACCATGTGTTGCCCAACGAGTATGTGCTATGCCTAGTTTGCTTCTAGGTTTCTCTTTAATCATTTTATCTTCAAGAAGTTTTACCTTGCCCAATGCTCTGAGGTGAGCTATTTTTTCTCCTTGATGCAAGGCAATTCCTGCAGAGTCGTATCCGCGATACTCCATCTTATGAAGCCCTTGGACTAGTAACTTTCCTACATGTCTATTAGACGCAGCTGCAATAATACCGCACATTTTTTATCCTTTTTTCTTAGACCAATTGTCTTTATTTGATTGTTTTGCCCTGCCAACACCAAGCGCATTGCTTGGAACATCTTTTGTTATTGTTGACCCAGCTGCAATGGTGGTGTTATTTCCTATTTTCACAGGCGCCACTAAAGAAGAATTGCTGCCTATGAAGCTGTTGTCACCAACAATAGTCTTATGTTTATCTTTGCCGTCATAATTGCAAGTTATTGTGCCTGCTCCAATGTTTGTTTTAGTGCCAACTGTTGTATCGCCTAAATAGGTAAAGTGATTGGCTTTTGAGCCGCTACCAAGTGTAGTGTTTTTTGTCTCTACAAAATTACCTACTTTTCCAGAGTCTTCTATTTTGCTGCCCTCTCTTAGTCTTGCATATGGCCCTATTGAGCAGTTATCGCCAATTCTTGCATTTACTATGTGGGAGAAAGCTTCTATTTTGGTGCCATCGCCAATTTCTACATCTTTCAAGATTGTATTTGGGCCAATGGATACATTACTTCCAAGCGTAATATCTCCCTCTAAGATTACATTTACGTCTATTAGGCAGTCTTTGCCCGCTTTAACCTCACCCCTAACATCGAGCCTTTTGGCATCTACAATAGTTATGCCTTGGTCAAATAAATCCTCTGTTTTCATTGATCTGTATATGCTCTCAAGCTTTTCTAGTTCCTTTTTATTATTGGCGCCTTGTACTTCCTCGTTTGAAGAAGTACATGTATTAATATTTACTCCCTTAGAACTCATTATAGAAACTATGTCGGTTAAGTAAAATTCATTAGCAGCATTGTTATTTGTAACTTCTTGAAGGCTTGTTTCTAGTAGCTCTTTGTCTACGCATAAGATACCAGTAAATACTTCTTTAATCTTCTTTTCATCGCTGTCCGCATCTTTCTCTTCTATTATCGCGGTTGCAAAGCCGCTCGCTGTTTTTTTAACCCTGCCATAGCCAAAAGGATCTTCTAAGGTGGTAGTCAAAATTGATGCGCCCTCGCTTGATTCTGCAATGAGATTGTCGAGGGTGGCTTTTTTGATTAATGGAACGTCGCCATACAGGACCAAAACTTTTGAGCCTGAACTAACTTTGTCCAACCCACATTTTACAGCGTCGCCGGTGCCTATTGGTTTGGGTTGAAGGCTTGTTGTGATATTTAGATCAGTAAAGGTAATAGCTTCGTTAATAATTGATTCTTTATCAAAACCAACAATTAGTGTTATGTCTCTGCTAATTTTTCCTGCTGTTCTGCAGATTTTTTCTAGCATAGAGGTGCCGCCTACTGTTTGCAGAGACTTGGCACGATTAGAATTCATCCTTGTGCCTTCGCCGGCAGCAAGAATAATAGTATGTATATTCACATTAATTTAATGTTTAAAATTAATGCTTATATTACTGCTTTTTGCGAAGTTTTTGAATTGTTTTGAGTCTTGCTACTGCCTCGGCTAGCTGCGCAGACGCTTTAGCATAATCTAATGAAGCATCTTGGTTTGCTAGATCTTTCTCAGCAGCTTCTTTGGCTTTAATTGCCTCTGCTTCATCTAAATTTTCAGCTCGCTCAGCTGTATCAGATAAAACAGTTACCAGGTCTGGTTGGACTTCTAAGAAGCCTCCTGAGCAAAAAAATGCTTCTTCTTTTTCACCATTAACAACCCTTACCGGCCCGGCGGCCAAACCTGTTAAAAGGGGTGTATGACCAGGGGCTATACCGATCTCACCAAGTGAGCCAGTGGCATAAACCATAGTTCCTTCTCCGGAATAAATTTCTTCACTTGAAGAAACTATGTTGATCTTGATGGTGCTCATATTTATAAGGTTTTAGCTTTTTCTACTGCTTCCTCAATAGTTCCCACCATGTAGAAAGCTTGTTCTGGAAGGTCGTCATAGTCACCAGCTAATATTCCCTTAAATGCCTTGATAGTATCATCGAGTGAAACATATTTTCCTGGTGTTCCAGTGAAAATCTCTGCAACAAAGAAAGGTTGAGATAAGAATCTTTGCGCTTTCCTTGCTCTAGCCACGAGCCCTTTATCTTCTTCAGATAACTCGTCCATACCAAGAATTGCGATAATATCTTTAAGCTCGTTATATCTCTGAAGAATTTTTTGAACTCCTTGAGCTACTGCATAATGCTCATCACCAACCACAAACGGATCTAACTGTCTGCTAGTTGAATCAAGTGGGTCTACAGCTGGATATATGCCCAACTCAGAAATTTGTCTTGATAGCACAACTGTTGCATCTAAGTGAGCAAATGTTGTTGCAGGTGATGGGTCTGTTAAGTCATCAGCTGGAACATATACTGCTTGGATAGAAGTAATGGATCCAGTATTTGTTGACGTAATCCTTTCCTGTAGAGCACCCATTTCTTCTGCAAGTGTTGGCTGATAGCCCACCGCAGATGGCATTCTTCCAAGTAGAGCAGAAACCTCAACCCCAGCAAGTGTATAACGATAGATGTTATCGATAAACAAAAGCACGTCTTTTCCGTCATCTCTAAACTTTTCAGCCATTGTTAAACCTGTTAAAGCAACTCTTAATCTGTTGCCTGGCGGCTCATTCATCTGACCATAAACCATGGCAACTTTTGAGTCTTCAGGTTTGTCAATATTAACAACACCTGATTCCTGCATTTCGTAATAGAAGTC
>JAYQIX010000002.1:0-248148 GCA_038141865.1 Gammaproteobacteria bacterium
TTATAATCACCAAGCACAAAAGGTATTAAAAAAATAGTTAAATAAAATTTTTAAAATTAAAGGGTTTCATCAAATATGATTATTGCATAGGCAAACGTAAATACAATTAGCTTTGAAGATAAATATATTTTTCATTTTTATCTTGTAAATTTAAAAAATAACTATATAAATTGCTCATGAAAAATAACAATTATGTGGGATGGGAAGAATGGGTTAGTTTACCTGAACTAAATCTCCCTGCGCTCCTTGCTAAAACAGATACAGGTGCTGAAACTTCAGCCCTTCATGCATTCAATATCCAGACATTTGGTAAAAATAATGAAATGGTTAGATTTGGTATTAATCCTATTGATACTGATGAAAGATTTTCTGTATTTTGCTCTTCAAAGATTCTAGAACAAAGAAACGTAACATCATCAAATGGAATTTCAGAAATGAGGTATGTTATAGAAACTGAAATAACAATAGGCAATGTGAGAAAAAAAATTCCTATCACGTTAACCAATAGAGAGAATATGAAATATAAGATGATTATTGGCAGAAGCGCTTTAGAAGGTTTTCAAATTTCAGCTGATAAAAGTTTTTTACAGAATGCTCTTAATTATGATCTTTATAAAAAAGCAAAAAAAAATGAATATAGAAGATCTCTTAGGATTGGGATACTAAGCCTTGAACCAAATAATTACTCAAACAAAAAAATAATTGAGGCCGCAGAGAATAATGGTCATTATTGTGAAATTTTAAATACAAAAAGATGTTATTTAAATATAGAATCTGAAAATCCAGAGATTCATTATGATGGTAAAGTTCTACCGCACTATGATGTGATAATCCCTAGAATTGGACCTTCTATTACAAAATACGGAATGGCAGTTGTTAGACAATTTGAAGCAATGGGTACTTATTGTTTGAATTCTTCTACATCAATCGGAACTTCAAGGGATAAACTAGCTGCTCACCAAGCACTAGCTATTAATAGAATTCCTATGCCTGATACAGCATTTGCTAATTCACCTCGTGATACTGAAAATATAATTGATCTTACAACTGGTGCACCATTAGTTGTTAAGCTTTTAGAGAGTTCTCAAGGAAAAGGTGTTGTATTAGCAGAAACAAAAAAAGCAGCATCAAGTGTCATAAGCGCTTTTCAAAAACTTAATGCTCCTTTCATTATTCAAGAATTCATTAAAGATGCTAATGGGTCTGATCTTAGACTATTTGTAATTGGTGGCAAAGTTGTAGCAAGTATGATGAGATCTGCTTTAGATGATGATTTTCGCTCTAATCTTCATGCTGGAGGAAAAGCTACTAAAGTTAAAATTACTCAACAAGAAAGAAAGATCGCTAAACAAGCTGCTAAGGCTATGGGTCTAGATATTGCTGGAGTAGATATACTCCGATCTGCAGAAGGCCCTAAGGTATTAGAGGTAAATAGCTCACCTGGACTTCAAGGTATTGAAAATACAAATAATATTAATATTGCTTCACTCATTGTGGATTATCTAGAAAAGAAACTAGGTCTTTCAAAGCTTACAAAATTATAAGATGGTGGAGCTATTGGTTCAAAACTGGAACCAGCTTATCCCCTACTTAAAGCAATTAGATTATGTCTTTGAAGAATAGTTCTAACCTAGATAATCTTAAGTATGAATACATATATGGAAGTATTCATAAAGATGGCAGAAGAAGCTTTAGATCATTAGATAATCTTATCAAAGATTATGAGTTAGCAGCGTCTACTGTTTATAGGCACTCTTCTAAAGAACAATGGAAAGATCAACGTGTAGCTTATAGGACTGAATTAAGTGAAGAGATAAAAAAAGCCAGAAAGCATGACATAGTTAATGATATTGAGATGATTCATAACAAGGCTACTCAAGGTCTTTCATTGATATTAGATAAGGCAATTAATTGTTTAGATAATCAAATTCTTAAGCCAAGAGATCTACATAATCTCACTCAAACTATTATTGCTTGTTATAAAAACTTACCTGAAGTAGTTGAGACCGATGAGGATGATAATGAAGCCTTTAGAAGTGCTATGGATATGTTAGATCAAATAGCTGGTTTTAAGAGAGATACACCAGGCTTTGAGTTTGATTAATTATTTTTAACCAGTGGGTCTAATGTATTGAACTCAATACTTAAAACATTAGGATGATTGTTAAGAATTTGGAGCTTCATTCACATCAGTTACATTAACAGTAATGCTTTGAGTCGTGGAGTTAGTTCCATCACTAGCAGTTACAGTTGCGGTATAAGAGGTCTTAGTTTCATAGTCCGGAGCTGATGCAAAGGTAAGAACTCCAGCTGATGTGATTGCTAATTCAGTGCCTGAAACAGTAAAAGTAACATCGTCACCTTCTGCATCAGTAACAGTAACTGTTCCAATAGCTGTTTGGTTCTCTGCTGCGCTAAAAGTAGCTGACGAAGTGATAGAAGGCACTAGATTGACATATTTAGATTTAACTGTATGAACCGGATTAATAGAATAAGAATCAACAGTTACATTTGTTGAACTCTTGGCATTTGGGGAATATCCAAGATCTTTTCCAACAGCTATATAATGCTCAAGTCCATTATCATATTGACCCGATGAAACTGCATCTCTAGCATCAGCATGATGCAGTAGATAGTAGAACTCATTGAAGCCTGGTTCACCACGAATAGCAGGATCCATACCATTTGGACCAGTACTCAGAATGCCATCAAGTTTAACAGTAAATATTTCGTGGTTCCCTTCATTGTAACAACCGTTACACTCCATACCATCTGCATATACCCAGCTTAAATTTCTGTTCTGATCCATGCCAAAGATAGGTAAAATACGACCTGTTTTAAATTCATTACCTTCAAATATCTGAAGTATATGTGTAGGCTCAATGATTGAAATAAAATGTCCTGTTCCATCATTAACTGCTACCTTTAACTCACACCCATTAGGCCTAATAGCAATTAATTCTCCGTCTGATGATTCTAGTAAATTATTGCAGCCATCTTTAGTAATGATGTCTAGATAGCCATCACCATTGACATCTGCAAAATCCCAACGATGAATAGAGCCTGTAGCGAACACCCAGTTAAATAGCCTGGATTCAGTTTGATCCTCAAAGACACCATTATTATTAATCAAGATTTGCGGTAATGAAATATTTTCACCATAAACTTGGCTTCCAATAACAATATCTATATCACCATCGTAATCAATATCTATAGGCGTAGATCTAACATCATGGGATAGACCATTTGAGCCTATCCAGCTTTGATTATAGTATTCAAGATTTACAAAATTCTCTTCAGAGTATGGGTCTGGTAATTGAGTGACATCAACAACAGTCAAGTTATTGGGTTCATAGGTTACAATAACGTTCTTTTCTGCCTCAATACCCCATCTATTATCTAATTCTTTACTGACATCAAAATCTGTATAGACAACCTTTAGATAGCCTGATTCATAAAAAGCTGCAGCAGACATAGTTGAATATCTTAATCTTCCAGTTTCAATAAAGTCTGGTTGTGGGACCATCACCACAGAAAAATTATTTTCTCCATCATTTCTTAAAATGAAAGGATTTCCAGATGCAACAATTTTTCCAAAATCATTAGAAATTATGTCTTCGTCACCATCTTGTTGATAATCAAAAACATGCTGGCCATGAGAACCTATACTGAAATTTAGATTGGTAAATTCGCCGCTCTGCGTATTGAAAGTATAGGTGTCGCCTAATGCCTGACTGCCTGTACCAAGTTTTCCCTCATCAAGACCTAAGAAAATATGTTGAAAGGAGCCATCTTTATTTTTAATAGAAAATGGATGATTACATCCTTCATTTTTTTGATAGATTAATTTATTAAATTCACCATTAACATATTTAAATATCTTGGTAGCGCCCTCGCTTGGAACTTGTGGCACCCAATTACAATTAAAGTAATATGTTGCATCTCCTTCAGTAAACCAAGTATTTACTCCAACATTTCCTTGGAAATATGGATCTTCAAGGAAGTAATCAAATCGTGTTGTGGAAAACTTATCTTTATTTATGTTAAATGTTGTAAACCAGACTTTATCTAAATTGAAACCAATAGGATTGGTATACACATCCTTGATTTTATTGAGGTTTGCTTGGTGCTGATCCCAGTGATCTGGATACTCATAATTAAATGTTACATCTATTGTAATATTTTGATTTGAAGTATTAACTCCATCACTAGCTGTTACGGTAGCAGTATAACTAGACTTAGTCTCATAATCTGGTGCCGATACAAAGGTAAGGACTCCTCCAGAAGTAATTGTTAATTCAGTTCCAGAAACAGTGAAAGTAACATCATCGCCTTCGGCATCAGTCGCGGTTACAGTTCCAATAGCTGTTTGACCTTCAACTACACTAAAGTTGTTTGCGGAAGTGAAAACAGGTGCTATGTCGTTCACATTAGTTACATTAACAGTAATATCTTGGGTGGCTGAATTGGCTGCTTCACTAGCAGTTACTTCTGCTGTGTATGTAGTCTTAGTTTCATATTCAGGTGCTGTGGTAAAAGTATTAAATCCGGTTGAACTATTGATAGTTATATCAGAACCTGAAATTGAATAAACAATTCCATCTCCATCAGCATCAGTTGCTGTTACTGTTCCAATACTTGTTTGGTTTTCACCAGCACTAAAAGTTGCATTTGAAGTAAATTCAGGAGCTATATCATTGACGTTGGTTACATTAACCGTTATATCTTGGGTTGCTGAGTTAGTGCCGTCACTAGCAGTTACTGTTGCTGTATAAGTAGACTTAGTTTCATAGTCAGGTGCTGAGGCAAAAGCAATGACTCCTGATGAGGGGTTAATCGTTATTTCAGATCCAGAAATTGAATAAGTAATAGTATCGCCATCAGAGTCAGTGGCAGTTACAGTCCCAATTGCAGTTTGGTTTTCTGCTGCACTAAAGGTAGCTTCTGAAGTAAAGCTTGGGCTATTAATATTTGCATAAACAACAAGCGCGTCGCTTACATTAACGTCTGCTGTATTGCCCCATTTATCATTAAACCTGCCTGTATAAAACAAATATGAAGAAGGAACTGCAGTGTTTGGAATTGTTATAGTTGTTTGATATGTTCCATCATATATATTTCCCGATATTAATCACCAAGTGCCACTATATCGGGTAGTTCATAAAACAAAACGGGGACTAGGATCACCAGAAGTAGCTAAGCTTATTCCAGATACATCCTTGGCATTCAAAGTAACGGTTACATCTTTACTTTCATCTGTAACATCAACATTATTAGTTGAGAAAGTTATATTTGAGAGCTCAGGATCTTCAGCTTCTGTATTACCATTAACAACTTCCAACGCGTCGCTTACATTAACGTCTGCTGTATTGCCCCATTTATCATTAAACCTGCCTGTATAAAACAAATATGAAGAAGGAACTGCAGTGTTTGGAATTGTTATAGTTGTTTGATATGTTCCATCATATATATTTCCCGATATTAATGACCAAGTGCCACTATATCGGGTAGTTCCTAAAACAAAACGGGGACTAGGATCACCAGAAGTAGCTAAGCTTATTCCAGATACATCCTTGGCATTCAAAGTAACGGTTACATCTTTACTTTCATCTGTAACATCAACATTATTAGTTGAGAAAGTTATATTTGAGAGCTCAGGATCATTTGCCTCAACCTCATCTACGTCTATGATATTAATTGTTATGTCTTGATTTGTAGAATTGACTCCATCGCTTGCTGAAACAGTTGCAGAGTATGTTGTTTTAGATTCATAGTCAGGTGCTTCAATGAAAGTTAGAACCCCCTCAGCAGATATTTCTAGCTCAGATCCAGAAACTGAAAAAGTAATATCATCCCCTTCAGGATCAATAGCATTTAGATCACTAATGGATAATGTATTTTCTTGAACATTGAAAGATGAGTTTGTAGTTATTAAAGGTGCCTCATTAGTATTTAAAATAGATATTGTTAATTCATTACTTGTTACAACACCATCATTGTCTGTGATATCTATTATGTAACTAAGGCTTGTTTGTCTTGCTTCATAGTCAGGAGAAAAATCAAGCACAAATTGATCATTGATATATTTGAGTCTTGGTTGCAATTTAATTTGGGTTTCAGCTGTATGAGCTGCGACTGGATTTGTTATATTTATGTCTTGATAAGTTACATTATCAGAAGAATTATAATGCCTATTTTCTAATAAGCCTGAAGAACCAAAATAGTCATTTTCACTGTAGATATCATCATTGCCATAGAAAACTGGGATCTCAGAATTTAGATATCTGTTATTTTGGGATGAAAGCCTTATATTGTTTGATGCAAAGTAGTTTATATAAGCTCTATCGTCGTTGTCTTTTCCAGGATATTTATTCAGTCCACCTGGAAAATCTAGCGTTGAGTCATCTGCATGGGCAAAAATATTATCATGAATTATTAAAGGATTAGATCTTGATGAACTTGCAGATACCGAAATTTGTCCAGAATTATAGAGAATGGAGTTCTGAATATTAAAAGTTGCAGGAGGATAGTTAAAAGACATCCAGGAACCATTAGATACATTTTCTAGATAGCTTCTATTAATCAACAAAGATCCAGCATTAGTATTTCCATCTTGTACACCCATCAAACAGTTTATGCATGAGGATCTTGAAAGCTGAATGGAGCCCTGTTTTGTTAGATTAAAATAACCAATATTAAGGTTTCTCATCTTAGCCCAAGTTGTAACTAGGCTTCCATTAAGTACCTCAATTCTTGTGTAATCACGCCAATTTGAACCCAATCCATCTTCATCGCCCCAAAAAATACCAAAGGATAGGGTTAAAGTAACCCCATCAGCTAATTGAATATTGCTAGTAATTTTATAATTGCCAGAAAGTGTAGTGTCAGAAGTAACTATAAATGTTGATCCATCAGAGCTTCCAAAAGTTTTATAGTTAGTAATGTCATCATAATCGTTTGCATAACCAGGATTTGTAGATCCGTTTGCAGAACCACCAACAATAAAAGAGTAATTTGGTTTAATTGATACTGAGAATTCATCTGACTCTGGATCTGATACATTTAAGACATTGCTTGCTATCTCTGTTATGCCTTCATTTAAAGAGATTGCATTAGACGAAAGCACTGGGCTTTCATTTAAATTCGTAATGTTAACTGTTATGTTTTGATTGGTTGTATTTGCACCATCACTAGCTGAAACAATGGCTGTGTATGTTGATTTAGTTTCATAGTCAGGCGCTGAAGCAAAAGTTAGTACGCCAGATGAAGTTATAGTTAATTCAGATTCAGATATTGAAAATGTGATGTCATCTCCCTCTGCATCAGTTGCTGTAACTGTTCCTATTGTTGTTTGATTTTCCTCAACAGTAAAGATTGAGTCAGAAGTGAATACTGGTGCTATATCATTAACATTAGATATATTTACAGTTATATCTTGCGTAGTTGAATATACTCCATCGCTAGCTGCTATCGTGGCTGTGTATGTAGATTTAGTTTCGTAATCAGGGGTTGAGATAAAGCTCATTTTGCCTGATGACGAATCAATGGCTATTTCAGTTCCTGTTATTGAAAAGATTATTCCATCTCCATCTGCATCAGTTGCAGTTACGGTGCCTATGGCTGTTTGGTTTTCAGCGGCAGTGAAAGTGGCATCTGAAGTAAATGCAGGAGCGGTATCATTAACATTAGTAATCGTTACTGTTATGTCTTGAGTAGCTGAGTTAGCGCCATCTGTGACAGTTACTGTTGCTGAGTATGAAGACTTAGTTTCATAGTCAGGCTCTAAAACAAAACTTAAAACTCCATCTGTTGTTATCTCAATTTCATCACTTGCGATAGAAAACAGAATATTTCCAGATAGATCTGTTGCTGAAACTGTTCCAATAGCTGTTTGATTTTCTGCAGCGCTAAAGGTTGCTGATGATGTAAAGACTGGAGCAGTTGTATCAACTACATTTACAGTTTTGGTTGCAGTCCCAGTATTGCCGGAAGCATCAGTTGCTGAATAAGTTAAAGTATAAGTTCCAACAGTTGAAGTATCAACAGTTCCAGAGGTGGTGACTTCAATAACACACTCACTTAATTGACCTGTACATTTTGATGCATCATATCCGTACGCCCCGCTATCCACAAATGTACTTCCAAGCTCAATGGTAACTTCTTCTGAAGCCAATCCATTTGATAACAAACGAACTCTAGGAGCTGTGGTATCAACAACATAAACTGTTCTTGCTACGGTTGATTTATTTCCTGATGAATCAGTAGCTGAGTAGAAAACAAAGTATGTTCCAATTACTGTATTATCAACAAATGAGTCATCAGTGATGATTTCCTCTCCACCATCAGAGATTGCTCCAGCTGTGTCTTTATACACAGAATTAGGTGGATCATAATAAACAAGTTCAACAGTTTCAGGATTGTCTCCTAAAATAGTAATTTGGGGTCCAGTTTTATCTTGAACTATCACGACCCTAGTTGCAGTGCCAGTATTACCAGAGGCATCTGTTGCTGAATAGGTCAAGGTGTAACTACCAATGGTGTTTATATCAACCGATCCACTAGTTGTAACGCTAACTTCACCTGATAAATCAGAAGCAGTTGCACCTGCATCAGTATAGGTTGAGCCAAGCTCAGATGTGGCTGGGTTATCACCTATAACAGTAACAGTTGGAGCTGTAGTATCTACGACATTAACTACTCTAGTCGCAGTTCCGGTATTACCAGCAGCATCAGTTGCAAAGTAAGTTACAGTATATGATCCTACTTTTGCTGAATCAATATTTGACTCTAAGGATACCGTTTCCCCACCATCAGCTACAGCACCAGCATCTGTATAGGTAGAACCTAATTCAATAGTTACTGGATTATCACCATTGATAGAAATAACTGGTGGAATTTCATCAACATCAAGTACGTTTACTGTGATTGATTGAGATGAAGAGTTAACTCCATCGCTAACAGTTACTGTTTCTGTATATTTGTTCTTTGTTTCAAAGTCAGGTGCAGAGATGAAAGTCAAAATACCAGCCGAGGTTACAGCAAGTTCATCACCTGTAATTGTGAAAGTCACATCATCGCCTTCTGCATCTGTCGCTGTCACAGTTCCAATAGCTGTTTGATTTTCAGCAGCACTAAAAGTAGCAGATGAGGTAAATACCGGAGCAACATCATTTACATTAGTTACATTAACTGCAATGTCTTGAGTAGCTTCGTTAATTCCATCAGAAACCGTAACAACTGCTGAGTAAGAAGATTTGGTTTCAAAATCAGGCGCAGAAATAAACGTTAAAACACCCTCTGCGGTAATGGCTAGTTCTTCACCTGAAATACTAAAACTTAGCTCATCATCCTCTTCGTCACTAGCGGCAACAGTTCCAATTGCTAACTGGTTCTCAGGTGCGCTAAAAGAAGGTGAAGAGGTAAATATAGGGGCAACATCATTTAGATCAGTAATTAAAATGCTGATATCTTTTTCTACGGTTTCAGTGCCATCGGTTAAGGATAGATTAATCTCGTAATTGTCTTTAGTTTCATAGTCAGGTGCTTCTTTGAAGCTTAAAACATTTTCAGTAGAAAGATTAAGGCTATCAGCATCTGTACCGCCTAAAGTTAGAGTTAAATTATCCTCATCAACATCTGAGATTGAAACGGTGGTGATTGCAGTTTGATTTTCAGCAACCGTTAATGTTGATGCAATATCTATAGATGGAGCATCGTTAATAGAATTGATTTCAACAGATACATCTGCAGATGCTGTTTTGTCACCTTGAGATAAAGTATAAGAAAAATCATCGTCACCAAAGTAGTCTGCATCAGGTGTATAGATAATATAGTTATTTATGATTTCAACATCACCGTTCATAGGCATAGTTGTTGAAATATCAAAAGGCGCTCCTGCTACAAATGAATCATTGTTTAAAATAAAAATATCAACTGCAGCATCCTCATCAACACTGGCTGAATCATCTATACTGCTGATATCAGGTGTTAAATTATCTGATGATATGCTTTCTGTTGTAGCAATATAGTTGATAACATCCTCTGTATAATCCTCAACTAACTCATCTGAAGCGCTACCATTAGCAAGGCTAACTATATCTTCTTGTAATTGTGATACTCCAAAACGAATAAGCGAAGTGGTTGTGTCAGCATTATCTTTAACTTGGATGATTGGAATAACAGAAGCCAGAGCGGTAACTGTATTGCTTTTATAAGTTTCATTTAAGCT
Organism: Gammaproteobacteria bacterium; assembly: GCA_038141865.1. Classification (GTDB taxonomy): domain Bacteria; phylum Pseudomonadota; class Gammaproteobacteria; order Magnimaribacterales; family D2472; genus CAJQGY01. The sequence continues at coordinate 10,229 of JAYQIX010000002.1, forward strand.
TAATGCCTTTGCAGCTTCTACATTGGATAGAACTCTTGAGATAAAGTCGGTAGTTTCTATGTCAACTTTATTCTGTGTTTGAACATATTCAGTCTCCACTTCTTCGGCTATGGATCTAAAAAAGTCTTGAGTTGTTTCAGTTGTTGTATTTAGATCATTGGTTATGTTTTGTAATGCATAAGCAAGAACAGTTAACTGGTTCCCCTTCTCGTATAGATAATCATAAATGCCGCCGTCACCTTTTAAGGCTACAGGATCAGCTATACCCACATCAATAGATGAGTCTATACCTAATGCAGCATTAACATTAACGCTCTCTAAAAAAGCATCAACTGAGGTAACAGGTGTTATAGCCTTAAAATCAGAATGGCCATCAAGCTTGTGAGTGATTAAAAGGTTATCAAGCAACGTCTGTGAATCTAAGTCAGTACCGCCAATAGAAACTAAACTTCCGTTAGCATATTTAATAGTAAATTTGCCATCGTTGTCTGAGGTTGTTGCATTTTCTGAGGCATCAGCAATGAAGTTTGCATTTTCATCAATAAATACATCGGCACCTGAGATATAACCATCTACAACAACTCCATCTGTTTGCCTGTAGCCTTCAACAGTAACCGAAGCATTTCTTGTCCCACCAGCACCTGAACAGCTTAAGGTGAATACAGTATTGCCAGCTATGTCTATAGAAACATCTTCTGTGCCTGAGGTTGCTTTGGTTCCAGTCCAATTATTTGAGCCAGATGCAGTACAAGATGTTGCATTGGTTGTAGACCAAGAAAAAGTAGAAGTATTATTAAGAAGAACTGAAGTTGGAGTTGCTGAAAAACTAATTCCTGGAGCTGGTGTTGGAGGTGTTGGAGCTTCTCCTCCTCCACCACCCCCTCCTCCACAGGCAGTGATTATAAAAAGCAATGCTAATGAGGAATTACGATTCATGTACTTTAATTTAACATAGCTATGTATTTTTAAAACCTTTTTATCCAGATAAATTCCAGATTGGAATAATTACAATCCATAATGGAATAAATTTTAAAATAGATATCTTTATTAATAAAAAATGGTAGAAACCGATAAAAAAATTAGCTATATTAATTTTTTAACCCGCAGTTAATGCAGACGCATTAATTCCATTGAAAGATTTCAATCTGCTTTTATAGGAGACGTATGTCTATGGAAGCGTATTTGAAATATCTAGAAAATCTGGAGTTATCAGATTCTGATAAACTTTTAATTATTAAACAACTACAAGCACTAAGTGAGAGGTTATTTGATGAATACTATAAATAAAGAAGGCGTAATATACACAAGAGTTTCATCATTGAAACAAGTCACACAAGGCAGCGGACTAGACAGTCAGTACTCAGCTTGTCTTAATTATGCAAAAGAAAACAACATAAAAATCATTAAAACATTTAAAGATGCTGCTATGTCAGGCAAAACTACTGACAGACCGGGTCTTGAAGAGATGATAGATTATATTAAAAAAAGAGATGGGAATACGTTTGTTATATTTGATGATATATCCAGACTCTCAAGAAACGTGACGGACTATCATTTATTAAAAGTAACTATTAAACAATATGGCGGAATCTTTATTTCATTAAAAGAAGACCTTGAATCAGGTAATCCAATTGCAGAGTTTCAAGAGAATATGCTAATAGTATTAGCTGATTTTAATAGAAAGCGAAACAATGAAAGAGTTAATACAAGAATGCGAGAGAAGCTCCAAGCTGGGTATTGGTTATTTAAAGCTCCTATTGGCATGAGATTGGTAGATAAGATTTTGTATCCAGATAATACGAATTCAGTTTTGATTAAAAAGATATATGAAGATTATGCTCTTGGTAGATATATCACTTATGAGAGTATTAAATATTCTAAAGAAGCTCAACAATTAATTAACCCTTATAACAATAAGCCCTATCAACTGAGCAATGATTTAATTAAAAAAATTCTTACTAATAAACTCTACATAGGAATAATTGATTATCCTAAATGGGGTTTTAAAGACATTAGTGCAACCCATGAAGGATTTGTAGATAAAGAATTGTTTTATAAAGTTCAACAAAGGATTAAATCTAAGAAAAGAAAAAAATATAGCGTTGTTGGAATTGAGCACTTCCCTCTTAAAGGCGATATTGAATGTGGTTCATGTTCAACTAAGTTATTGGGTAACTATTCTACTGGTAGAGATAAAAAGAAATATCCTTATTACAGATGTGATTCATCAAGAGATATATGTGATATTAAACCTAAAAATATCCGAAGAGATGTTATCCATGATGAATTTATTATCCTTGGATTGTGGAGCTACGCGGGATCGAACCGCGGACCTCCTCGCTGCCAGCGAGGCGCTCTCCCAGCTGAGCTATAGCCCCAATTTAGAGATTATGATAACTAAATATCTATTTTTTTGCTTGCTTTTTTATATACATATTCAATAAGAATATGGAAACCTTTGAAATATAAGCAAAGATAAGTCTTTTAATTTTTCTCATATTAACCTTCAAAAAAAAGAGGGCTATAAAGCCCTCTTTAATTTTATAAAAGCTAAGATCTATAGATCAATACTAAATCCAACAATTACTTGCATACCAAGGTTGTTATGTAAGAATCTGTTGTATTCAGATGATGAGTCTAATGGAGGATCTTCTTTAGTAAGGTTTCTTACCGCAGCTGTTAAATTAAGATTTTCCATTCCTGGAACTGTATAAACAGCTCTTAAATTAACTTGAGTCCACTCATCAACTGATCCGATCGCATTATAGTCAGCGTCATATGAATCAGCTATTGAATCAATGTACTCATACTGAAGTGTCATGTACAAGTTAGGTACAGACTGAAGCTCATGACCAACATCAATTGTATATCTCATTTCTGGAATAGAAGTAAGACCAACAAAGTCAACCATTGGACCATTAAAGAATGCTTCAGAGTTATACTCATCCATCATTACTACATTAGCATTAACATCAAAGTCACCTACACCTGTTTCAAATAAACCACTATATTTGATGTCCATACCAGAAGCATCTCCATCATTACCATTGATAGGGTTAACAAAACACTCTTGTAAGTTAGCATCTGCTTGGCCATTTAGCCTTTCACAATATGCTCCCTGTGCTGTTAGCTGTCCATCTAATCCTAAGATAGTTGAATCGATAACGTCCTGAACTGAGATAGTTGTAATAATTGAACTAATTTCAGTTTTGAACCAGTCAACAGCAACAGAGTGATTACCTGTTTCATAGATAACACCAAAGTTTGTTGATTCTGACTCTTCAGGTCCTAGGTTAGGGTTAGCAGAAATATATGTATTTACCTGCTCTTCTGGACAGTCAGCTCTTGCTATGCCTTGAGCTTCACATTTAATGTAGTCGTAATGATACTCAGCACTAAATGTAGTATTAGCAACTAGATCTCCAAGACCTGGAGCCCTGAAACCAGTACCAATAGAACCTCTTACTGTCAGGCCATCCATTACCTCATATAAACCTTTAACAGTGTATGAAGTATTTGTACCAAAGTCACTATAATCATCATTTCTTAATGCAACAGATAATTCTCCTTTACCATCTAAAAGTGATGTTTTAGATTCAAAGAATAAAGCTGTGTAATCTCTTGAGTTTCCATCTGAGTTACCTGATGAACCACCAACGTTACCAACTTCTGACTGCTTATCATATATGTTCTCATATTGATACTGAGCCTTTTGAATACCAGCAACAAAATCTGTATTAGCAATTGCCTTTAAAGGTCCGCCAATTGTAGCTTCTAAGTTCTTAAATTGAGAATTAGAACCAACAGATGGTGATGCTGTATAGTAAGCAACTACATCAGGGTGAAATAATGAGTCTTGTCCTAAGAATTCACCTTCATCTTTAAATGCTTGAGCAGCTTCTGTGTACTCAGGCTTTTGTAGATAACAGCAATCCAAAGTGATGTAGTCAGTGATATGCCATTGATATGAAACATCCCAAGTATATTCACCAATTTCACCGTTAAAACCAAGAACTACGTTACCAGTCCAGTCAGTATCTCTCGATGCTCTAGGACCAATTTCGATAAATCTTTTTCTCAATTGAGTTGGAACATTTAAAGTTACCACTCTTTCAGGTGTTCCATCAGCCTGAGCTGGGATTCTTACATTAGCAAGACCAGCTGGGTAAGGGTTGATGAAAGCAGCTGGAGGAGCATATCTTCCAAATGTTTCCTGTCTAGCAGCAACAACTTGAGCATAAGCATTCATGCCATTTGCTAATTGCTTGTCATAGTTAACTGTAAAGAAATCATTTTTCTTACCGGCGTTTTCAGCCATGATTTGAGTATAGTCAAATGTACATAGATAGTTGTTATCTAGTCCACCAGTAGGTGCAGCACCTAATATATATGTTTTACCATCGCCAACGAATCTTGAGTCACCTAGACATTCAGCTGCAGGTAACCATTGACCCTTAACAAGACCATTTTCTGGATCATCTTCGTTTAAGATGTAGTTCCAAGCATATGAAGATAAGCTAAAGCCTGAGCTGAAGTTATCATCAGTTGGAGCTCTACCAGCAGTATAGTCTCTATCTGTTAGATAAATGATGTCTCTTTGTGAATGCTCGTAAGTCCATGTGATCTGTGAATCTGAACCAGTAACACCACCAACGATTGAAAATTTCTCTTCTTCACCACCTGGTAAATCAGGTTGTGAAACAGATCCAGAAATTGTCATACCGTCAAAACCTTTTTTAGTGATAACGTTAACAACACCACCAATAGCATCAGAACCGTATACAGCAGATGCACCATCAGCAAGAATTTCTACTCTTTCAACAGCAGCAGTTGGCAACATGTTGATGTTTGCAGATGATCCGCCAAGTTTTGGTGAAGCAGGTATTCTTCTTCCATCAATAAGAACAAGAGTTCTCTCTGCGCCCAAAACTCTCAAACTAATTTGAGCTTGTGAACCAGCAGATGAACCTGATCTTTCGTAGAAAGAACCTGATACGTTTATTGGTAACTCTCTTAAAACCTCTGCAAGGCCTAACTCTTGTGATCTTGCTATAGCTTCTTGAGTTATAACAACAACAGGCTGAGCGCCTTCAAATTCAGATGTTTCAATACGAGATCCTGTTACAACAACTTCTTCGACATCAGCTTCTTCTGAATCCTGAGCAATAACTGCAGGAGTTACAAAAGCGAAACTAAGCAAAAAAGCTAGTAAATATTTCTCTTTTAACATATATATTCCCCTATATATTTAACTTTTATAATTAAAAGCGCTTGCAGCAAAAACGTAAATTTAAGCCATAAACGCAACTTAAGCGTCCATTATTACACGTATAACTTAAAAAACACAATAAAAATGAAGTTTTATATATCTTTTAAAAATGCACATATTTTAATGAAAAGTGAGTAATTTTGATTCAATACAAATCTTTGTATATATAATATGTAATCAAACATCTGAGGATTTAAATAATGGGCTTACTCAATAATAAAAAGATTTTAATTACTGGACTGGCAAATAAGTATTCAATTGCATCAGGTATTGCTCAAGCAATGCACAGAGAAGGTGCAGAATTAGCATTCATGTATCAAAATGAAAGGTTGTTAAAAAAACTAGAGCCTATTGCAGAATCATTGGGATCAAATATTCTTCTTGAATGTGATGTTTCAAGTGATGATTCTATAGACAATGCATTTTCTGAACTTAAAACTAAATGGGGTGCATTTGATGGACTTGTTCACTCTATTGGTTTTGCACCAAGCGATCAGTTAAAAGGAAGTTTTGTTGATGTGACAACAAGAGAAGGTTTTCAAATAGCTCATGATGTAAGTTCCTACAGTCTTTACAGCTCTTGCTAAAGCGGCAAAACCAATCTTAAATGATAGTTCTGCCTTGCTTACTCTTACTTATCTTGGTTCAGTTCAAACTTTACCTAATTACAATGTTATGGGATTGGCAAAAGCAAGCTTGGAGGCAAATACAAGGTTTCTAGCTGCATCTATGGGAAGAGATAATATTAGAGTGAATGCTATATCAGCCGGACCTATTAAAACACTTGCAGCTTCAGGAGTTGGGAATTTTAGAAAGATGCTTACTCAGCATTCTGATAGAGCTCCACTTGGAAGAACAGTAACAATCGAGGAAGTTGGAAATGTTGCAGCATTTTTGTGTTCAGACTATGCGAGTGGTGTTACTGGAGAAATAACCTATGTTGACGCCGGTTTTAATACAGCAGCAATGCCGCTTTGGGAAAGTGAAGATTGATCTCACAATTTTATGAGAGAAAAGTTTTACCAAAAATTTGTAATTGTTGTTGTAGTCTAGGTCCAATACAAAAACAAAGAGAGAAAATTGTACCTTTAGCAAAAGGTATAGTTCTTGAGATAGGAATAGGCTCAGGTTTAAACATACCCTTCTACGACAAAAACAAGATTTCAAAAATAATTGGATTGGATCCATCTGAAGAATTAAATGAAATGGCTTTAGAGCTCGCTAAAGAAAATTCTTTAGATATAGATTTTATAATATCTGGCGCAGAGTCAATAGGGTTAGAGTCAAACTCTGTAGATACAGTCCTTATTACATATACTCTTTGTACTATTCCTGAAGTTATAGCCTCAATAAGTGAGATAAAAAGAGTATTAAAGCCTGAAGGTAAATTATTATTTTGTGAACATGGTATGAGCCCAAATAAAAATACAAGAAGACTTCAGAATTTCCTGAACCCTCTTTGGGGGTTAATATTTGGTGGTTGCAATCTAAATAGAAATATACCTGAAATAATCTCCATGGAATTTAATATCATTAATTTAGAAAAAATGTATCTACCCAACACACCAAAATTTATTGGTTACAATTTATGGGGAACTGCTGTTCATTCAAAAAAAATAAAAAGGTAGCTACAAAGATTTCAATAATGATATAAAGATATTAATATCAATAGATAACATATTTAAATATCATACGGAGAAGAATGGATGCCTAGCAAAAGAAATAAATTTCAATTGCAAATACTTGTTTTCAGTCGTCTGCGCTTTAGTGAGGATATTGCCGATAAATTAAATTTGCAATGAGAAAAAATAGCTTCATAGAATCTAATAAAGATACTCTTTTAAGAAAAAATTGATCTTTGGGTATGAAACTTGCTGCTAAATATATATTAGATTTTTGTAAAACACATAACATCCAACCCAATTCGTATGAACAACAGTGAAAATGATTGAGGAAAATATCAAAAATACTGGAGTTTAGAGTCAATTTTATATGTAGAAGATTTGAATAATGATAGAAAGATATTAATATCAAGAGATAACAAATATATAAATGATATGGAGAAAAATGAATGGGTGGGAAAAAAATAGATTTCAATGGCAGATACTTGGTTTAATATTTGCACTTTCAATTAACGCAGAATCAAATACTTTAGACTTATCATTAAAAAATCATAAAGAGCACTTTGAAAGAGTTGCTATCGATTTGTGGGAAGTTGCAGAACTTGGATATCAAGAATATGAGAGTTCAAATATTTTAGCTGATTCCCTTTCTCAATCAGGTTTTAAAATTACAAAGGGCGTTGCTGGCATTCCAACCGCCTTCGTTGCAGAGTATGGTTCAGAAGGACCGTTAATTGGAATTCTTGGCGAATTTGATGCGCTACCAGGTTTGTCACAAACCACATCACCATTTAGAGAAAAAGCTGACAATAATTCAGGGGCAGGACAAGCATGTGGCCATCATCTATTCGGAGCAGGATCTGCTTGGGCGGCTGTTGATTATAAAAGAATGGCTTGAGAATAATAATATTGAAGGAAGGATCAGATTTTATGGAACTCCTGCTGAAGAAGGTGGTAGCGGTAAAGTTTATATGGTAAGAGAAGGTTTATTTAAAGATGTGGATATTGTTCTTCATTGGCATCCAGATGATGTTAACTCTGCAAATATAGCAACAAATAACTCAAATAAATCAGCTAAATTCACTTTCAAAGGTATCTCAACTCATGCCGCAGGTGCGCCAGATCTAGGAAGATCAGCGCTTGATGGAGTTGAATCCATGAACATGATGGTAAATATGATGAGAGAGCATATACCTCAAGAATCTAGAATACACTATGTAATTACTAAAGGTGGGCTTGCGCCAAACGTAGTGCCTGAAGAAGCAGAAGTTTACTATTATGTGAGACATCCAAAAATGGTAGTTGTAGAAGAGCTATTTAATAGAGTTGTAAAGGCAGCAAACGGTGCTGCACTTGGGACAGAAACAGATATGAGTTATGAAGTTATGCACGGTAATTACTCATTGCTTCCAAATACTACTCTTCAAAAACTAGTTCATAAAAATCTTAGCTCACATGGTGGAATAAAATATTCAGATAGTGAGCTTGCTTATGCAAAACAAATATCAGATACATTAATTTCAGGAGATGAATTAATTGGTCAGCAAGAAATTATCCAACCGTTTGAAAAAACTCAGTCTTATGGATCTACAGATGTTGGTGATATAAGCTGGAATGTTCCTACAGCTGGATTTAGAGCTTCGTCATGGGTACCTGGAACAGCAGCTCATTCTTGGCAAGCTGTTGCATCAGGTGGAACTTCAATAGGACTTAAAGGAGCAGAGCTTGCTGCAAAAACATTGGCTTCTACAGCTATTGAGTTATATGAAAACCCTGATCTAATTAATCAAGCCAAAAAAGAACATGAGACAAATATTGGAGTGAATTTTAATTATAAACCTTTGCTTGGAAACAGAAAGCCTCCATTAGATTATAGGAAATGACTACTGCTGAATAGACACGCCAGCATTTGGTCTTCTTAAGTCAGCATATCCATAATTGACGCCATCTTTGATATGAATGCTTTGAGTGCTTCCCATTGTTTTATTAGGCTCAGGCTGATGACCTAGGCTATCTAAAATTGATATGGTATCTCTACTGATAGTTTTTTCATAATCAAGTCCAGAATATGGCCAATCCTTATGAATTCTTGGCAGCATCGTAGCTTCACCAATATTTAAATCAAAATCAATAACACCTGATACAACCCGCAAGATTGCAGCTGGAATATAAGAGCCTCCTGGTGACCCTGTTATTAAAATCAATTCACCCTTTTCATCGAAAACCATTGTAGGGGCCATAGTGCTCATAGGTTTTTTTCCTGGCTCAAATCTATTTGCTGGACTAGCTACTCTCCCTTCGATAGTTGAATCACCATATCTGTATGCAAAATTATTCATTTGATTATTCATTAAAATACCAGTTCCTGGAATGGTTACTCCTGAGCCAAAAGAATAGCCAAGTGTATAAGTATTAGAAACTGCATTTCCTTCAGCATCAATTATTGAGTAGTGTGTTGTATCTTTACTCTCATTTATCACTCTAAGAGGTTTAATTTTAGAACTTGGAGTTGCTTTGCTCATGCTAATACCATCTGTCAATTCGCTGACTCTTGCCTTTGAAAGAAGAGTATCAATTGGAACCTTGTATAAAGCTGGATCACCAACCTGATGCGATCTATTGTTATGCCCTCTTCTTAATGACTCAGCGAGAAGATGATAGGTTTTCGCAGAATTACTATCCATTTCTGATAAATCAAAAAAACTTAAAACATTAAGAGCGGTTAAAAGAACAACACCTCCACCTGAGGGTGGTCCTGCGGTAAAAACTAATTTATTTCGATAGGAGCCAACAATAGGAGACTTAATAGAAGTTTCATAATTTTTAAAATCTTCCAAAGTAAAAAAACCATCATTTAAGTTCATTCCTCAATAAATCTTTCTGCAATCTCACCTTCGTAAAAACCTTTCTTGCCCTTTTGAGAAATTATAGAAAATGTATTTGCTAAATCGGGTCGTTTCATTAAAGAACCAACTTTTAGAGGTTTGTTATCTTTAAAATAAATTCTTTTTGATTCAGGGTCTTCAATAAGCTGATTGCTGCTTTCTATTGCTTTATTTAGATCATAACTGACTTCGATACCCTCTTTTGCTTGTTTAATAACTGGTTTTAAAACTTCTTCAAGCGGTAACTTTCCAAATGCAGCATGCGCATCAAGAAGTCCTGCAACACTTCCAGGTATGGCGGAAGCTTTGTAGCCTTTTTTGACAACATCGAAATCGATTCGTTTGTAATCTCTTGGAAGTTTTTTATTGAATAGTTTTTTAATATTAGAATTTAAAGGTGACTTACTTCTATAATCAATATAGAAAATTTCATTTTTCTCTTTTAGATAAACTAGCATGAAACCACCGCCACCAAGATTACCTGCTCTTGGTAAAGTAGTCGCCAAGGAAAAACCTACTGCAACAGCAGCATCAATTGCATTACCGCCTTTATCAAGAATCTCAATACCAATATCTGATGATAAATAATTCTGAGAAACAACCATTCCTTGCTTACCAGTTACAGCTGTTGGATGGTATGGAGATACATAGTCAATATAGCTTTCTTGAGCAACTAGTCCTATTGAAAAGAAAGCATAGAGAATTATTTTCTTCATACTAAAAAACTAAGGGTGCTAAATAATAAGATATTAATGTTACTACTAATATCCCAACAATATTTATGAAAAATCCTGCTCTCATCATAGTTGCGATAGTAAATTTACCAGAACCATAAACAATTGCATTTGGAGGCGTTGCAACCGGCAGCATAAACGCACAACTTGCAGCAAGACATACTGGAATGGTTAGAGATACCGGAACAACACCTAGCGCAATAGCCAAAGAGCCTATAACTGGCAAGAAGGTACTTGTTGTAGCAACATTGCTGGTCATTTCAGTTAAAAATATTATTAAAGTTGCAATAGCAAAGATTAATACGATAGGCTCTACATCTTTTAGTATTGTTAAGCCTTGACCAATCCATATCCCAAGTCCAGTACTAGAAACTTGAGCTGCTAATGATAACCCTCCACCAAATAACAGCAATAAACCCCAGGGAAGTTTAGAAGTTTCGCTCCATTCCATTAAATCTCTTCTATCATTTGATGAAGGTATGATAAATAAAATAATAGCTACAATAATTGCAATACCTGCATCTTCTAAACCAATACCAAATTTGGTTCTGACCACTCTACTGGTCATCCATGCTATAACTGCTGCAGCAAATACAATTGCAATTTTAATTTCATCTTTTTAACTGGCCCTAGTTCTTCAACCATTTTATTTAGCTGAGATCTTGTTTCATGTGAGGATGAAAAATTTGTTGGAAAAACATATTTTGCCAAAATAAACCATGCGGCAATTAGCATGCAAACAGACACAGGCACACCAACCTTCATCCAGGTGAAGAAGTCTATCTCTACACCGTAGGTTTCGCTCATGAAAGTTACAAATACAATATTTGGTGCTGTACCAATAATAGTTGACATACCTCCAATAGTTGCGGCGTATGCAATACCCAACATAAGAGCAGTATCGAAATTTTTTTTCTGTAAGTCATTAATACCAGGAGTTGTGGATGCAATAACTGTACAAACCGCTAAACCAATTGGTAAAAGCATCAGAGTTGTTGATGTATTCATTACAAACATACTTAGCATTGCTGCGACAAGCATAAAACCTCCAATTAGTCGTTCTCCTGAACTACCAATTGTAGAAATCATTACTAGAGCGATCCTCTTATGTAAACCTGATCTTTCAATACCCAAAGCAAGAATGAAACCACCTAGAAATAAATAGATATTTTTATTTGCATAAGGATCAGCTGCTGCTTGAAAACTAGCCACATCTAATAATGGAAATAAAGCTAATGGCAGCAAGGAAGTAACGGCTACCGGAATTGCCTCAGTGGCCCACCAAATTGCCATCAAGATCAAAACAGCAAGTACAAACCAGGCTGATTTACTATCGATATATTGAATTCCTTTATTAGTCTGAAATGAACTACCCTCTAACTCTAATAAACTTGATGGAACAAATCCAAACACACCTGCCATGATAATTGCAAAAAAAGTTAGTACACCAATCCAGAATCCTTTATTTTTGTATGCTTGCATATAGTAAATAAAAAAGGGAGCTTTAAGCTCCCTTTTTATCTTATATCATTTTAGAACGTAAGCCTTAAATCTACGTAATAATTTCTACCATAATCTTGGTGAGCATCGGCAAAGTACCCGTAGTACCTGTCAGCCAATGGAGCTCTTTCATCTTCAAGATTCTTAATAGCAAATCTTACTCTAGCTTTATTTCCATTCCATCTAAAGTTATATGACACAGTCGCATCAATAGTTGTCATTTCAGGAATAATGTACCTAGTACCATCACTTAATGTTAATGAGTTTTGGTAGAATTCTCCTTTTGTCAACATTGACATCGTTGCACCCCAATTACCCATTCTCCATGAAGTTTTAAGAGTATGTTTAGTGTCATAATTACCATCCATACCTAATAGATCACCGAAACCATCTAATGGAATGTTAGCTGGTATATTTCCAGCATCTTTTTGAGCTTGCAAGAATGCAAATTCACCAGATGCATCCTGAGTAAATTCATCAGTTTTGCTTCCAATATATTTGATTCCAAAATCACCATATTTAGTATCAATATCATAATAAATACCAACATCGGTTCCGCTTAGTGTTCTTGTTGCCATATTTGTATAATCATTTTGAACATACTTAACAACTCCAGCAGGACATATTCCTGCAGCTATAAAGTAACCAGCATCACCGGCATCAGCAGGCTCTCTTACAACCAAAGGATCACCCATGAATGAATCACAGTTATTTAATCCATTTTCAAATCGAAGCAACATATCATTTACTATTTGGTTTTCTCTACCAAATAGGCCGATAGTCTTTTCTTTCTCAATTTCCCAGTTATCAACTGTAACCATTAATCCTGGAACACTTTCTGGTGTGAAAACAAAACCTATTGAAGAGTTAGTTGATTCTTCAGCATCAAGCTTGCCAGCACCTACTGCTCTTCTTTGAATTGTGTATGAAGAGTCAATATCAGAGTCAGTTATATTGGTATCTCCATCATAACCTCCGGCAGCATTAAGAATATCTTGAACTCTTTGAACAACCCAGTCATCTCTAGTTCCAGATCTTACTACACCACCCTCATTAAGCTGGATAATGTTAGGCGCTCTAAAAGCAGTTGAAGTAGAAGCCCTTAATGAAAGGTTTGGATTAATTTCCCAGCCTAGAGCAAACTTACCCACAGTAGCTGAAGCAAAATCATCTGAGCTTTCATGTCTTACAGCTAACTGAGAAGAAATAGAATCAGTAATTGGAGCATTTAAGCTCGACAAACAATGATGTAGTTTGTCTTTCACCACTTACATCTCCAGTTGGGCTTGAGTTAACAACATCTGCTACCAATGGATAACAATCGTTTTCATAGTCACAGTAATCAATAGTTCCATCGAGCCTATCATCTCTATCATCAGTTACAACTTCATCCCTGAGCTCAAAACCGACAAGCATCGCAACTGGCCCTGCAGGAAGTGTAAACATTTCTTGATTGACCATTTTAAAGTCAAACATTTTTAAAGAACTCATGCCGTTTCTAGAAACATCCACTAGAACTCTCTCGATATTAGATGCAACTCCTGCGCTAAATGGGTTATAAGCTGCTGGAGTATCATCAAATAATGCTTCTTTAAGTAATGTATTTGAGATTCTATTTTTAGTTAAATCATCTGAAGTTGCTTTTGAATATACTAAAGCAGTTTCCCAATCCCAATTACCAGTTGTGCCTCTGAAGCCTTGTAAAAATCTATAAGTTTCTTTATCAACAAATGTCATTCTTGGAACTTCTGCATATCTGTAATTATCAATATACAATTCCTTACCAGCAAATATTGCTGTTCCATCAGGAACTGTCATCTGATTTAACCAATAGTTATCAGGACCAACTCTATGCTTAGAAGAAGTAAATGCATATGATGGATGGTTTCTTCTTTCGCTATCTGATGTGTAATACCCAATCTCAGTAAAGGTTTCAACACCATTAGATAATTCAGAGTTTATGAATACCAACAAATTCTGTCTTTCAAGTTTTCCTCTTTTTTGAGTTAAACCCCATAAATTATATCTTTCAACACCGTTTCCATCGGCAGCAATACATGTTCCATATCCAGTATCAAAAACCACACCATTTTGGCTTGATCGATTTGAGCATCTTGGATCCCCAAGAGGAAATATCTCAAATTCACCAGAACTATCAGTCCAAACTTTATCATAATCGGTTCCAGCTATACTTGTAGCACTACTTACCATATCAAACTGACCATATAAGCTATTAGTTGATGTATTTCTAAAAGATGTACTGCCAAACCATGGAGAATCCTCAGGAACCCATTTTCTATGATCAGAATCGCCCCATCTAGGATCCTCACTAGCTTCAATAGCTCCTCTATCATAATGATCAAAGAAAACACTTACATTGGTTTTACCAAAGTCTTTTCCCCATTTCACATTAAACCAATTGTCTTCTGTTTCAAAATGGTCATAAGCGGAAACTTTAGCTCGAACTACTAAACCTTCATAATCATTTTGCATAACATTGTTAACAACGCCAGCAACAGCATCAGCACCATAAATAGCAGATGCGCCATCTCTAAGAATTTCCATTCTTTCAAGACCATATACTGGTACTAGCTGAGAATTAACAGTCATAGTTGGAACAAAATCACCACCAATTTTTTCAGTTTGGTACCCTGGAGAATTACCAATCTTCTACCATTTAAAAGTGTAAGTGTATTACCAACACCTAGATTCCTTAGATTATATGCCCCCATATCACCCCTAGCAGCATTCACACCACCAGAAGCCATCTCAGATTCATTAAAATAATTTAGGCCCTGCTCAGCAATATTTTCTAGAAGCTCATCACCAGAGTCTACACCTAATGCTTCGATGTCTTCTGCTGAAATTACAGTTACAGGAAGAACTCCCGCTATATTAGCTCCTTTAATTTGAGAACCTACAACTACTACTTCTTCAACATCTGAGGCAGAAGCTGAGTCCTCTTGAGCAATGATTGTTAACGGCAAAGCAAAGGCTACAACCATTAATGATTTAATAAGTTTCATCTGATATCCCCCATGAATTAAAATTCAAAAACTTACTTTGATTATAAGACCATAGATAAATATATGTCTATAAGTATGAACATAATAAAATATTGTATTATGATAACTAAAGGTTATGTATTATTAACAAAATATGTTGAATTCAAAGCAAATTGAGATCTTTTATCATATCTATAAAGAAGGATCTATTACAAAAGCAGCTAGAGTCTTGAATGTTTCTCAACCCGCTCTAAGTAAATCAATATCATACACAGAAGATAAACTTGGCTTTAAGCTATTTAATAGAACATCTAAAAAGCTTATTCCTACTGATGAGGCTAATGAACTTTATGAGTATGCGTCGATGGTGATATTTCAATTAGACAGCTTTAATAATACTGCTAAAGACTTAATGCCCTTGAACTCAAATGATATTAATGTAGGTACCACCCCTTCAATTATGCAAACTCTTATGCCAGAAATTCTTGAAAGATATAAAAAACACTCTTTCAATAGTGGTTTTAACTTCATTAATTTAAATAGTAATGAGCTTTTGAACAGACTTGTCAATAAAAGTTTAGATATTGTTATTTGTTTTGATCCGGCTTTATCTAATAGAGGATCAAATCAACTTGAAGGAAATAATTTATCAAAAGAAGTAATACATGAAGGAACGCATGTAATGATATCGCCAAAAAATACTTTCAAAAATAAACCTCATCATAGTCTTAAAGATTTTCAGAACACCCTTTTATTGAAATAACTAATTTAATTTCATTCTATGGTGTAAAATCCCTAACAGAACACTTTAGAGACGAATCTATTACAAATAATATCATTGCCAAATCTTCTTCATATGCAGGAGCTGCATCCTTAGTTGAATTAGGAATTGGGAAATGCCTAGTAGATCTTTATACTGCTAAAAATTGTGATTCCACTAGAGTTGATATATTTAAATTAAAGGAAATCCTACCTTATAAGATTGTACTTCTTCACGATCAATCAAAAGCCATGAGTGACAAAGCTAGAGATTTTTATGAGTTTGTTAAATTCTCAACTTATAAAATCTAAAGCAGCTTTCATCCTATTTAAAGATTCATCTTTTCCAACAATCTCCAATGTAAGACCTAGTGAGGGAGATTTTGTGCTACCTGTTAGCGCTATTCTTATCGGTTGATTAACTTTGGGAGTTGAAAGTCCGGAACTGTCCTGAAAGTTTTTTAGAAGTAAATCTAATGAAGCTTCAGTCCATTCATTGTGATCTTCTAATAAGGCAATTAAGCTTGAAAGAGTATCATTGCTTTCTAATAAAAATTTTTTGACAGCCTTCTCATCATAAGAATCTACACCTTTGAAATAAGGCTTAAGGGCATTTGCAATTGCAGATAGATTTGTTTCGGATGAACGCATTGCAGTAAGCAAAAGATCAAGTCTTTTATGGTTGTTCATATCGATACCAATAGATTCAAGAAATGGTTTGAGATGAAGTTTGAATTCATCTAATCCCATATTGGCTAAATGTTGTGAGTTAAGCCAATCAAGTTTTGTTTTATCAAAAATAGCTCCGGCTTTTTGAATTTCTGTTATTTCAAAATCCCTTATGAGATCTTCAAGGTAAAAAACTTCTTTTTCTCCCTTTGACCATCCAAGTCTAGCTAAAGTATTTAATATTGCAGAATCAAGATAGCCTTCATTTTTATATTCTTCTAGGCTTGTTGCTGCATGTCTTTTAGATAATCTCTTTTTTATCCGAACCAAGAACAAGAGGAAGATGCGCGTATTCAAGCTCTGGATACCCTAAAGCTTTTTGAATATGAATTTGTCTTGGAGTATTAGAGATATGATCTTCTCCTCTGATAACAGTAGTTACATTTTGATCAAAATCATCCACAACATTGCAAAGGTGATAGGTTGGTGTGCCGTCACTTCTTAAAATTATCAAATCATCCAATTCCTCATTATTAAAACTAATTTCTCCTCTGACAAAATCTTTCATAACAACCTGTCCAGAAGTTGGAGTCTTTAGTCTTAAAACCGTGTTGTTAGATTTTGTAAGATTTAGATCTCTACACTTTCCATCATATTGGGGTTTTTTGCCATTTGCTTGCTGCTCTGCCCTCATCTCATCTAGTCTTTCTTTTGTACAATTACAGTAATATGCCTTACCCTCATCAAAAAGCTTTTGAGCAGCTTGTGTATAGATTTCAGTTCTATTTGATTGATTTATAGGCTCAAGGTCAGGACTTAAACCTATTAAATTTAAACTATCTAGAATATTTTTTTCAAACTCTTTGGTTGATCTTTCTCTATCAGTATCTTCTATACGAACAAGAAATAACCCATTCATTTTTTTTGCATACACATAATTAAACAATGCGGTCCTCACTCCACCTATATGCAAGGTTCCAGTTGGGCTAGGTGCAAATCTTGTTACTACTTTCAATGTTTACTCCAAATTGTTTCAATTGAGTGTTTATTAGCAATCTCTGATAATCGAGATTCATGTTTTTCTATATCATTTTTGCTGGTTTTTAATCTAACAAGATTAATATTGTCTAGTTTTAAATCATTAGCTATATTTTTTTCAATACCTGGTAGATTTGTTGTATTTTCTGAGAATTCAAACTTACTTTGACCCCCTGTTAGCATCATATAAACATCAGCTAAGATATTTGCATCAAGCAATGCTCCATGAAAACTTCTATCATATCCAGTAACTTCAAACCTATTAGCTAGTGCATCTAATGAGTTTCTCTGTCCAGGAAACTTATCTCTAGCTATGACTAAAGAATCTTCAATTTCACATATATCTTCCAATAGAGGTAATTTTGATGATGCAAGTTTAATTTCGTTATTTAAAAACCCAACATCAAAAGGAGCATTATGGATGACTAAGGTAGAGCCATCTATAAACTCAAGAAACTCTTCAACAATTTCTTCGAATAATGGCTTATCCTCGAGGTCAGCATTAGTAATGCCGTGAACTTTTGATGCTTCTTCATCAATGATTCTTTGCGGGTTTAAATATGTATGAAAGTGTTGGTCTGACTTCCTTCTATCATTGAGTAACACTGCGCCAATTTCAATAATTTTATGCCCTTGCTGAACTTCCAGACCAGTTGTTTCTGTATCGAGAATTATATATTTTTTATTCATTTATAAAGTATCGATTCCTTTATTTGCTAGTTGATCAGCTTTTTCATTTTGAAAATGACCAGAGTGACCTTTAACCCATGACCATTTTACATCATGATAAGAATTTAATTTATCTAATTGAATCCATAAATCCTTGTTTTTAACATCTTTTTTTTGAGAGTTTTTCCAATTATTTTTTTTCCAGCCATTGATCCAGCCATTTATACCATCCATGACATATTTAGAATCAGTTATTAAACTAACTTGGCACTTTGTAGTGAGAGCTTCTAGGCCTTTTATGGCTGCAGTTAGCTCCATCTTGTTATTTGTTGTAAGTTTGTCCCCACCATATAGCTCCTTTGTGGTTTCTCCATATTCAATATAAACACCCCAGCCTCCTATTCCAGGATTTCCTCTGCAAGCTCCATCTGTATAAATATTTACTGTTTTCATAAATTTAAATTAAAATTCACCTATGGTAGAAGTTAAAGCAATACATGCGTTCACAGATAATTATATTTGGTTACTGACCACTAATGAAGGGTCTGTTGTGATTGATCCCGGTGATTTTAGACCAGTAAGTGAATATATTAAAAAGCATAATAAAGAAAAGATTTAACTGGAGTTCTGATAACTCATCATCATTTTGATCATACCGGCGGTCTTAAAGATTTAATAAAAAATTATAAAATTCCTATCATTGGTCCCAAAAATAATATTTCAGAAATCAATAAAGTTGTTAAGCATGGAGATAAGGTTAACATTATCGGTTTAGAGTTTGATGTGATAGGAGTTCCTGGACATACACTTGATCATATAGCATTTTATTGTGAAAACGATGGAGAGCCTTTTTTATTTTGTGGAGATACTTTGTTTGCAGGTGGATGTGGCAGGATTTTTGAAGGCACTGCTTATCAAATGTATGATTCATTGCAGTTATTGAAAGACTTACCAAAAGCTACAAAAGTCTATTGTGCACATGAGTACACTAAACAAAATTTAGAATTTGCTTTAATGGTAGAGCCTAAAAATAGTGATCTTCAAGCTAGATATGCACATGTAAAAAAATTGAGGTCTGAGAATGAAATCACAGTACCATCTAATATAGATATTGAAATAAAAACAAATCCATTCCTTAGATGTGACGAAGATGATATTAAAAATTTAATATTCGAAAAGTTTGATATTAATGGAGATAATCCAACAACTTTTAAAGCAGTAAGAGAATGGAAAGACTCATTCTAAAACAATTATCAACAATCATAATCACTTTCTCTTTTTTAGGATGTTCTACATTATCTGAGTCTATTGAAGATCTTAATGGAAATAAGATGGATGTGAGTCTAGATAAAAAAGAAACGCTCCCAAAGCCAGAAATTGATTTAGAGAAAGAAATTGAAGTAGAAGTAATTAATAATGTCTGGGATTATCTCAAAAATAATTCTAGCTATGATGAAATTGAGTTAAATGAAAAAACTCTTTCATTTATGAATAGACACTTAAGAAATCTTGACATATTTGAAAGTTACTTAATGAAGTCAGAATATTTTATTTATCATGTTATTAGAAAACTTGAAAATGAAAATCTGCCTATAGAACTTGCATTAATCCCATTTATAGAAAGTGATTATGATCCTTTTTCCATATCTGCGTCTGGTGCAGTTGGAATATGGCAATTCATGCCTGCAACGGGTAGTTTATTTGACCTAAATAAAACTTGGTGGAATGAAGATAGACATGATCCATTTAAATCAACAGATGCAGCTGTTGGATATTTCAAATATTTATTAGATAGATTTGATAATGATCTATATATAGCAATTGCTGCATACAATGGAGGCCCAACATATCTAGATAGACAAATTAGAAGAAATAAAAGACGTGGACTAGATAATGATTTTTTTTCTCTAAAATTATCAGAACAAACTACTGAATATGTTTATAAATTTATTGCGCTAAGAGAATTAATAATTAATAGTGAACAATATGATATTAAACTGCCGAATATAAATTTCAGCCCAAGAGTAGTTAAGATTGAAGTTCCTGGTCAAGTTGAAATCCTTACTATAAGCGAACATCTCGAACTAAAGCCAGAATTAGTTTACAAACTTAATGCAGGCTATACAAAATGGGCTTCTGCTCCAACCAATAAGAGCGAATTCTATATTCCAATTGAAAAATTAGATTTATTTAATGATCCAGAAAATCCGATTAATGGGGTGAATAAAATTAATTGGATTTCTCACAATGTTCAAAGCGGAGATAATTTGTGGGACTTAGCTAAAAAATATGATACCGAGGTGTCTATCATAAAGCAGATTAACTATTTAAATAATAATATGTTAACTCTTGATATGACCTTATTAATACCCCTCAGCAAGACTGAATCAAATAACTTTATTCCAATAGAAATGCATATTGTTTCTGAGGGAGATACCTTGTGGGGAATTGCTAAAAAATATGATATGACCGTGTTAGATTTAAAAAGAATGAATAGCATATCTGAAAAGCAATACCTTCAACTTGGACAGCAGCTCAGTATTGGCAACAAAAACATTCACAGAAATATTGAATCAAGAAAGAGAACTATTCTATATTCAGTAAAGCAAGGTGATAACTTATATAAAATTGCTGATCTTTTTGATGTTTCTGTTAAAAGTATTAAGGATATCAATAAGTTTAAAAATTCAGATTTAAAACCAGGTCAAATTATAAAAATTGCAATTAGAGCTTTTTAATTGTCCGAGGTTTTAGGGTCAAGAGCATCTCTTAAACCATCTCCAAAAAAGTTTAAGGCAAACAGTGTTATTGTAAAAGTTATGCCAGGATATATTAAAAGCCAGCTGAACTCTTCCATAGACTCAACGCCGTCTTTTATTAATGTTCCCCAACTGCTCATTGGCGGTTGAATACCTAAACCAAGAAAACTCAAAAAACTTTCGAGCAACATGACTTGAGGTATTGTAAGAGTTGCATAAACAGCAATTGGACCAAGAATATTAGGAAGTAAATGACGCCTAAACATTGTTAAGTTACTTACCCCCATCGCTTTAGCCGCAAGAACAAATTCTTGATTTTTTAAGCTCATGACTTGTCCACGTACAATCCTAGCCATAGTTAACCACTCTACAGCGCCAATAGCACCAAACAGCAACCATAAATTCCTTCCAAATATAACCATCAATAGGATAATAAAAATAATAAATGGAAGCCCGTATAAAACATCAACAATTCTCATCATTATTGAATCAATTCTTCCACCAAAATAACCAGCAACAATACCCCAACTTACTCCAATAACTAAAGCTACGCCAGTTGCTACAAAACCTACCATTAAAGAAATTCTGGCTCCATATAAGATCCTACTCAGCAGGTCTCTACCCAATATATCTGTTCCTAGTAAGTGTTCGCTTGATGGAGGTGTTGCCCCTAAATCAAGATTTTGAAAAGAGTATGAATAAGGAGCAATATATGGGGCAAAGATTGCACACAAAATAAGTACAAATAAAATAATAGCGCCAACCATTGCTGCTTTATTTTTAATTAGCCTTGATACTGCATCTGACCATAGCGACGAATTATTACTCATGACTCATCCCTTGATCTTGGGTTTAACCATAGAGCTGCAATATCTGACATAAGATTAAAGAAAACAATCATTGCAGAAAAGAAAATGGTTGTTCCAAGTATCATTGTGTAATCTCTGTTGAAAGCAGCCTCAACGTAAAACCTACCTAAGCCTGGTATTTGAAAGATAGTTTCAACGACAAAAGAACCAGCCAATAATCCTGCTATCGCGGGACCTAAAAATGAGACAACCGGTAAAAGACCACCTTGCATAGCATGTTTTATAACTATTGAGGACTCTGACAATCCTTTTGCTCTTGCTGTTCTAATAAAATCTTGATTTAAAACTTCTAGCATGCCGCCCCTGCTCAATCTTGCTATATATGCTGCATAAGCAAAACCTAACGTTAAAGAAGGCAAAATCTTATCTCCAGGTATTTGATTCCAACCAGAAACTGGAAGAAGTTCTAAATTAATACCAAAAATTAGAACAAGTAATGGGCCCATTAAAAAAGTTGGAACACAGATACCAATCATAGCAATTGCCATCGGTATAAAATCTAGTGCTGTATTTCTTTTCAGGGCTGCTAAAACTCCTGAAAAAACCCCTATAACCAGTGCAATTAGTATTGCATATATAGCTAATTCAAAAGTTACCGGAAGTCCGGTTAAAATCATCTCAGTTACTGATCGACCAGGATATCTAAATGATGGTCCAAAATCACCTTGAACAATACCTGTCATATAGTCAGTGTATTGTTCCCATTGAGATGCATCTAAATTGTATGCTGCATTTAAATTTTTAAGGACCTGAGGTGAAACTGCTTTTTCTGCATCAAATGGACCACCAGGGGCCTGCTTAATTAAAAAGAAAGTTATTGTTGCAACTGCCAAAAGGACAGGAATAGCAAGCAGAATTCTTTTTAAGATTATTCTTATCATTAAGATTTAATCTCTTTCTAAATAAAAATACTTAGGATGGTGGTGGTCAAGGTAGTTTGGATAATAACCTTTAACATCTCCAGATAATTGATAGACCATTACATAGGTATATAGAGGAATGATAGGCATCTCGTTAATCAAAATTCTTTCAGCTTGTTTGAGCAGTTCGTACCTTTCACTTTGATTATTTTTGGAATTAGCCAATTGCACAAGACGATCATATTCAAGATTACCCCACCCTGTTTTATTATTTCCTCTATTGGGTCTGAGCAGATCGAGAAAAGTATTAGGATCTTCATAGTCTCCAATCCATCCAGCTCTAGAAACTTGAAAGTCTCCAATCATTTCTCTATTAAGATAAACCTTCCAATCCTGATTGACTAATTCAACATCAATTCCAAGATTTTGCTGCCACATCTGCTGAATTGCAAGTGCAACCTTTCGATGATCTTCATTAGTATTAAATAATATTTCTAATTTTGGGAAAAGGATTATTTTCATCATAGCCCGCCTCTTTTAGTAATTTCATTCCAAGTTCAGGATCGTAAGGAATCTCTGTATGTGGCTCATATCCGTTAGATCCAGGAGGTGTAAATGAATATGCTGGAATTTGACCGCATTTTGTTACTTTTTCAACAATTTGTGTTCTATTAATTGAATATGCTAATGCTTTTCTAACTTTTGGATCCACTAGAGCAGGATTGTTAGTATTAAATCTATAGAAATATGTACCCATATATGGATCAATTCTAAGATTTGGATTTTGCTCTTCTATATATACCGGACATTTTTGAGACGGGAGTGTGCTTGTAACATGTAACTGACCTGAACGAAACATTCTATCTTCAGTCATTACGTTCGATACTGGATAGTAATGGATTTCATTTAATTGAACTGTTGAGGCATCCCAGTACATTGGGGTTTTTTTCAACAACTATTTTATTATTTAATTCCCAAGTCTTTAGGTTGAATGCGCCATTGCAAACAAAATTACCTGGACGAGTCCACTCTCCATTTCTATCGTCAATAGATCCATGCTTTAAGACCGTATCTTTATGAACAGGCCATGTGCTGTAGTGACTCAAAAGGCCAAGGAAAAATGGTGTTGGATTATTTAATTGTACTTCTAGGGTTAGATCGTCAACAGCTTTAACACCAACTTCACTAAAGTCATCTGTAATTCCATTATGGTAATCAGATGCCCCTTCCACATAATAGAGCATATCTGGATACTGAGCTCCTAGCGAAGGAGTTAACAATCTTTTCCAGGACCACACAAAATCGTGTGCAGTAAGCTGATCACCATTTGACCATCTACCATTTTTTTGTAAATAAAAAGTATAGGTTTTACCATCTTCGCTGATATCCCATGATTCTGCTGCACCTGCAATACTTGAGCCCCCTTTAGGGTTTGCTGTTGTTAAACCTTCACACAAACCAATCAATAGATGGTGCTCAGGCACTCCAGTTACAATATGCGGATCAATACCTTGAGGCTCAGTTCCATTACCAAAATGGAAAATCTTATCTTCTAAACCTGAATCAACAGGAGAAATATTTTCAGAACAAGAATAAATAAAAAATAAAGAACAAATAATAGGTAGAATGTGGAATTTTTTCATTTGGTTACTCCTGAGTAAAAATTTGTTCATTAAGGTCTATCTTTGCAGTATCAAATAGATCATCATTCATAATATCATTCATTCTGTCAGCAAGTCTTTCTGTATCAAATGGAGTGTATTGATCAACAACTTCTTGTTTTTCTATATCAGTTGGATAGGTATATGCATTTAAAGTTATAAAATAGTGATCTCCATTTATAGAAGAAAGTGATAACTCAGAACCAGGATTTGATTCAAATAGATTCCTAAGAATATCTTGAGGAAGTAGTGATGAATATCTTTTTATATCCTTAAATGATTCACTTGAAACAAATGGATTATCTTCTACAAAAGTTTTCTTTTCAGAATCTAAAGATAGGTTGAGATATTCTTTTTCCAATTCAGCTCTTTTAATAGAAGCATTAATTTCAATCAAACTTGAATTAACTTCTTCTTGAACTAATGCAAAAGGTTTTAATTCAGGCTCTTTGACTTCTGATAATGATAGAACGTATATAGTTCCATCTAAATCAACTACCTTTGGGGTGTTTAGCTCAATAGAATCATCAAAAACAATATCACTAATTAAAGCATCATATTCAGTATTGATACTTGAGATACTTTGCAATGAAGAGCTCTGGATTTCTTTTGAAGCAAAAGCTGCTAGATCATTTATAGTTGAACCCTCTAGAGATAATTGATCTAGCTCATTAAAGTCATCATTTAGTAATGCTAATGACTCGGCACTAATAAGCTCTTCAATAATTTTACTTGATACCTCATCAAAGGTCTTAATTTTTTCTTCTAATACCTCGGTTACTTTAAGAATATGATAAGAGGAATCTATTTCAATGATAGGACTAATGTCGCTATTCTGCATATCTTTTAGAGCACTACCAAATTCTTCTGGAAAAACATCTTCTTCAAAATAATCTAAATTTCCACCTTGATCTTTAGTAACAATATCCTCACTATACTCGGCAACAAGTTCTTCAAAAGATGAGCCTTCATCAAGTTGAGATTTAATGAGCTCAATTTTTGATAAAGCATCAATGTTATTTTCATAGTTTGTCTTATCAACCATTATGTGAGAAAACTTCTTTTGGATATTAGATTGGGCTTTACTCAAATAATCTTCATAATAATTTGTTGCATAATCTTCTGGTATCTCTACCTTATCGGAATAATCTGAGCTATCTAAGGAAAAGAATTGAAAGCTTCTTAACTCATCTTCATAAAATAATTCTTGATTTTGATTATAGTATTCAACTTGCTCTGTAAGGGTATTTTTTATTGAGTCTTTAAGGACTGAGAATCTATCTTTACAAAATTGATATCTGCTTTTTTTTCTAAAATATTAACTAATTTAGAAATCTCATTGGGCAATTGAAATAAAGAGCCTGATAAAGAAAATCTGTATTTTTCAATAGCATTAATGTTGCCACTTAAATTAATATAATCATTTTTTGAAAATCCATTTTGATTAGCAACAGCTTCGAATAAAGCTTCATCAAAATTACCATTTTCATCTCTGTATGAAGGATCTTGAACTATAGATTTTTTGGCTATTTTAATTTCCTCGTCGTTAAGCAGTCCAAGAGATCTGGCTTCAGAAAGAAATACTTTTTGAGTTATAAGCTCTTGTCTAATTAAGTCAACTTGGAGTTGAGAGTCTAATTCATTGAAATTAAATTGCTCTCCATAAGTTTCTTTAAGCTTATTTGCTCTAATATTTGCAGCTACCGTATAGTCTAGCTCTGTTACCTCTTCCCCATTTATGGATCCCAATGATCCTGTAAACACAGTCCCTAAACTAGAGGTTCCCAAAAACACAAAAGGCAATGCCAGTAAAGCAATAATAACTACCAGCCTTGGGCCAGATAAAAAATTTCTAAGTGATTCCATCATAATGTTTGTATTATAAAATAAAAAAAGGGTGCGGAAGCACCCTTTTTAAAAAGATTAGTAAGTTTAGCCTTTAACCTTATCTTTAAGACCTTTACCAGCCTTAAAACCAGGTACTTTAGACGCAGCAATATGCATTGACTCACCAGTTTGAGGATTTCTACCCTCTCTAGCAGCTCTATGCCTTACTGAAAACGTTCCAAAACCAACTAGTGATACTGAATCACCATTCCCCAAAGCATCACCGATGCCACCTAATACTGAGTCAACTGCTCTGGCTGCTGAAGCTTTTGAAAGATCTGCACCTGCTGCAACTGCATCAACTAAGTCTGATTTATTCATACTAAATACTCCTCGTGTAAATTTATTGATAAATACTACTCTATGAAAAGCCTTTTATGGCTAAAAGTCAAGCAAATAAAGGCTTTATTAGTGAGTTTGTTTTTCTTGATTTTTTTCACTTGATGTCTTTATTGTCTTCTCCTTCTTTGTCTTGTTACTTTTCTTTAACGGCAAAGGCTCTTTTTCAAGAGCAAGTGAGACAATTTCATCTACCCATTCTACTGGGATTATATTTAATGAATCTTTTATTTGATCAGGAATCTCTTGTAGATCTGGTTGATTATCTTTTGGGATAATAACATTTTTAATGCCGCCTCTTTTTGCAGCAAGCAATTTTTCCTTTAAGCCACCTATTTTTAAAATCTGCCCTCTCAAAGTAATCTCACCAGTCATCGCTGTGTCTGCCCTTACAGCAATACCAGTTAAAACTGATATAAGGGCTATGGCCATAGCGCCACCAGCACTCGGTCCATCCTTGGGAGTAGCACCTTCTGGCACATGAATATGTATATCAAACTTTTCATAAAAATTAGGCTTAATACCTAATGATTCAGCGCGAGATCTAACAACAGTTAAAGCAGCTTGAATTGATTCTTGCATCACATCGCCTAGAGAACCGGTTTTTATAATTCTTCCTTTACCATCAACATAAGATGACTCAATCGTTAATAATTCCCCTCCAACTTGAGTCCACGCAAGTCCAGTAACCTGACCTATAGAATTATCTTTTTCAGCAATTCCAAATTTAAATTTTTTAACGCCTGAATATTTTTCAAGCTTTTTATCTGTAATGGTTGTAGGTTTGCTTATCGACGTTTTATTAATCAACCTTTCTTTAACTACTTTTCTTAGTATCTTTGCAATTTGTCTCTCAAGGCCTCTAACACCAGCTTCTCTTGTGTAATATCTAATTAAAGATAAAAGTACTTCTTTTTTTAACTTTATCTCCTTTTTATCAAGACCATTTCTTTCAATTTGCTTAGGCAGTAAATACTTTTCTGCAATATTGAGTTTTTCATCCTCTATATATCCTGGGATTCTTATAATCTCCATCCTATCTAATAATGGAGTTGGTATATTTAAACTATTAGCAGTACATACGAACATGACCTCAGATAAATCATAATCAACCTCAAGGTAATGATCACTAAAAGTTGAATTTTGCTCAGGGTCTAATACTTCAAGCAATGCTGAAGCAGGGTCACCCCTATGATCCATACCAATTTTATCAATCTCATCTAATAAAAATAAGGGATTTTTTACACCAACTTTTGATAATTTTTGGATGATTTTTCCAGGCATAGATCCGATGTATGTTCTTCTGTGCCCTCTTATTTCAGATTCATCCCTTACACCACCAAGTGACATTCTTACATACTTTCTATTAGTTGCACGTGCAATTGACTCACCTAATGACGTTTTTCCAACCCCTGGAGGACCAACAAGACATAAAACTGGAGCTTTCATAGTTTTTACTCTTTTTTGAACAGCGAGATACTCTATTATTCTTTCTTTTACCTCATCTAATCCATAATGATCTTCTTCCAAAATTGATAAAGATTTTTCAATATCATTTTTTATTGATGATTTTTTCTTCCATGGCACCTCTACCAAACAATCTAAATAAGATCTAACAACAGATGCTTCCGCAGATGATGGGGCCATATGTTTAAATTTAGCTAATTCACTCTTTGCTTTTTTTAAAGCTTCTTTTGGCATTCCAACGGAATTAATCTTCTTTTCAAGCTCGTCTAACTCATCCCCTTCTTCTCCTATTTCACCGAGTTCTTTTTGAGCTGCTTTAATTTGTTCATTTAAATAGTACTCTCTTTGAGATTTTTCCATTTGCTTTTTAACTCTTTCGCGGATTTTTTTCTCAACATCAACAACATCAAGCTGAGATTCTATAAATGTGAGAATTTTCTCAGCACGATTTTTTAAATCAGCAGTCTCAAGAATGTGTTGTTTTTTTTCGGTATCTATAGGCAAGTGACCAGTAATTGTATCAATGAGTTTTGAAAGATCATCAAGGGAGTCAACAGTAGAAACTATTTCAGGGGGGATGCGTTTAGTAACATTAATATAATCCTCAAATTTTGCTTTAATAAATCTCACTAAGTTAGATGCGTCAGCTTCTTGCAGTTGAACATCATCAAGCTCTTTAACGGTAACAGATAGATATGTATCTTTATCAGTAAGCTTCTCGATTTCACATCTCTTGTGTCCTTCAACAAGAACTTTCATGGTTCCATCTGGGAGCTTAATTAATTGAAGAAGATTACTGATGGTTGCATTTTTATAAATGTCATTAAAACCGGGTTCCTCTACTGATTGATCAATTTGGCTAACTAGAACTAACTTCTTGTTAGCAGCCATGGCTACATTTAAAGCTTCAATAGATTTTTTTCTTCCAACAAATAAAGTAGTAACAATCCCTGGAAAGATTACAACGTCTCTTAATGGGATTATCGGTAAGTCTGTTTTTATATCGCTCATAACTAATAGATAGGGACTATTAGCAATTAATCAATTAGCTGATGAAGATTTTTTAGAATTTGATTTTAAAAGCTTAATAGGCTCAGAGTTTGAGATAACAGTATTTTCATCAATTATCACTTTTTCAAGATTTTTATTTGGAAGCTCAAACATTGTTTCCATTAAAAGATCTTCCATAATTGATCTAAGCCCTCTAGCACCTGTTTTACGTTTTATTGCTTTCTTAGCTATCTCAATCAATGCCTCATCTCTAAAACTTAACTCAACATTATCTATCTCAAAAAGATGTTTGTATTGATTAACTAATGCATTTTTAGGTTCTTTTAAAATTCTTACAAGGGCATTCTCATCAAGCTCATGCAAGTTAGAGATAACTGGTAATCTTCCTACAAATTCTGGAATTAATCCAAATTTTACTAAGTCTTCGGGCTCAAGCTCATCAATTTCATTTGATATTGGTAAGACATTAGATTTATTGACAACATCTGCTCCAAAACCTATACCTAAATTATTATTTCTTTGTGAAATTACTTTATCCAATCCAGAAAAAGCACCGCCACAAATAAAAAGAATGTTTGATGTATCAATTTGTATAAACTCTTGTTGAGGATGCTTCCTGCCACCCTGTGGAGGAATTGAAGCAACAGTACCCTCAATAAGCTTTAACAACGCCTGTTGAACACCCTCTCCGGAAACATCTCTAGTAATTGATGGGTTGTCAGACTTTCTAGCAATCTTATCAATTTCGTCAATATAAACTATTCCAAGCTGGGCTCTCTCAGGATCATAATCAGATTTTTGCAAAAGTTTCTGGATTATATTTTCAACATCTTCGCCAACATAACCAGCTTCTGTAAGAGTTGTTGCGTCTGCTATTGTAAAAGGAACATTTAAGATTTTTGCTAGTGTTTGAGCTAAAAGAGTTTTACCACTTCCAGTTGGCCCTAACAAAAGAACATTACTCTTTTGGAGTTCGACAGCATCTTTTTTTGATGGCTTTCTAAGTCTTTTGTAGTGATTGTAAACAGCAACTGAAAGAACTTTTTTTGCTTTTTCTTGGCCAATTACATACTCATCAAGCTGATTGAAAATTTCTAAAGGAGATGGAAGTTCTTCTAATGGATTTTCTTCATCACTTTTAATCTCTTCTTCAATTATATCATTGCATAGATCAACACATTCGTTGCAGATATAAACACTTGGCCCAGCAATGAGTTTTTTTACATCATCCTGAACTTTGCCACAAAAAGAACAATTTAATTTGTCAGTTGTATCATTTGCCATCTATTTGATCCCTTTCGTTTAATACTTTATCTACAATACCATATTTGATGGCTGCATTAGCATCTAGGAAATTATCTCTGTCTGTGTCTTTCTCAATTTTCTTAATAGTTTGACCTGTGTGTTTAGCCAAAATTTCATTAACAATTTTTTTCATGTGTAATATTTCTTTAGCATGAATTTCAAAATCAGAAGCTTGGCCCTGAAAGCCACCCAAAGGCTGATGTATCATTATTCTTGAATTTGGTAAGACATATCTTTTACCTTTGTCACCGCCGGCTAAAAGCAAGGCTCCCATACTAGCAGCCTGGCCAATGCAAAGAGTTGAAACAGAAGATGAAATAAACTGCATAGTGTCATATATCGCTAATCCAGCAGAGATACTTCCACCTGGTGAATTAATATAAATTGATATATCTTTTTCAGGATTCTCAGACTCTAGAAATAATAATTGAGCAACTACTAGGTTGGAGATATTGTCATCAATTGGTCCAGACAAAAATATAACCCTTTCTTTTAAAAGCCTTGAGTAAATATCAAAAGATCTTTCTCCTCGAGGAGTTTGCTCTACGACCATTGGTATTAAGGCTGATTTTATTTCGTTCATAATTTTATTTATTTGCTAATTCAGAAAATTCTATCACTTTATCTTTAGATTTAAGGTCATTTTTTAAATTATCAACAAGTTTTTGTTCTAATACAATCATTCTAAATTGCTCTATTTGCTGGGGTTGATTCTCAATCCATTGTTTAAATTGGGATGCATCTTTATACTTTTTAGACTCTTCTTCAATAAAATTATCTAAGTCTTCTTGAGTAACTGCTAGAGCATAATGTTTAATTAATTCAGCAAACAATAAGTCAAGTTTTACTCTTTTTTCAGCATTCTCCATAAATGTATCAAGAGGAAAAAGATCGTCTGTAGCATCATTTTCTTGTTGCCCTATTCTCATGAGAGAATCTTTTCTCATCATTTCTGCCTGCTCTTTAATAGTTACTTTTGGTGCACTAAAACTATTGATCTTCAAAAGAGTCTCATAAATAGATTCTTTTGTAAGGTCTTTTTCTTGAGTCTTAACTTCTTTTTCCATCCTAGATAAAATCTCAGCTTTAAATTTAGTCTCATCTTCGATGTCCATCTCTAGTTTTATGAAAAGTTCTTTATCAATTTTTGCAGGTGTTAACTCTTGAACTGTTTTAAGGTTGATTTCAAAAGTTGCATCACTTCCTGCTAGATCTTTTTTAAAATAGTCATCTGGGAACTTGGCATTAATTTTAAACTCAGATTTACTCTTACCAATCAATTCATCTTCAAAGCCCGGAATCATAGAATTAGATCCAAGTACTAACTTAAAATCTGCAGCAGAATTACCCTCAAACTCCTCACCATTAATTAATCCCTTAAAATCAATAATTACCTGATCGTCTTTAGCAGATTCTCTATCAACATCATTCCATTCACCATATCTCTTACAGATATCTTCAATAGCTAAATTCACATCTTCATCTGAAATATTTATTGAAAAAGTTTCATATTTTGTCCAGCTAGAAACTTTCGGTTTGATGTCAGGAAAAATTTCAAAAGTTGCTGAATATACCAATGGTTTAGATGGGTCTTCAGACTCAAGTTTTACAGTTGGTGATGATGCTGGTCTTAAATTGTTTTCTTTAAGGGCTTCTGGATAAGAGGCTTGAATAAGATCATTCACAACATCTGCATGAATTGATGCGCCATATTTTTGTTCAAGGACATCATTAGGAACTTTCCCTTTTCTAAATCCATCAAGCTTCGCTTGTCCTTTAATGTTATTAATTTTTGATTGGAACTTATCTTTATAATCTTCCAAAGGAATAGTTACTGTAAGAATCCGCTCTAAGTCTTTTAACTTTTTTAATTTACTAGACATATTAATTACCTATAGTTAATGGGGCGAGCGATGGGGTTCGAACCCACGGCCTCCGGAGCCACAATCCAGCGCTCTAACCAACTGAGCTACGCCCGCCAAGAAACGAGACATTATAGATTAAAAAAACTATAATTTTTCTAATTGGGGGGTTTTTATGAATAATTTTTTGAATGATACAAATAAGTTTGTAAATAAAGCATTAAAGCTAACAAACCTATCTAAAGGACTTGCTGAAAAAATTATTACCTGTAATTCCACATATACAGTTCGATTTGGTGTGAGATTAAGAAATGATATATATACTTTTGAAGGCTGGAGATCTGTTCATTCAGAACATATGGAGCCAACAAAAGGTGGAATAAGATTTGATATCTCAACTCATGTTGATGAAGTTGAGGCACTTGCTGCTTTAATGTCATACAAAAATGCAATCATCAATGTACCATTTGGAGGTTCCAAAGGTGGGCTTAAAATAAACCCTAAAGAATGGACTGAAAGAGAAATTGAAAAAATTACAAGAAGATTTGCACAAGAACTAATTAAAAGAGATCTTATTAGTCCCTCGCAAAATGTTCCAGCTCCAGATATTGGTACTTCATCAAGAGAAATGGCATGGATTGCAGATGAATACAGAAAAATGTCTCCAACTGACATAAATGCAGCAGGCTGTGTAACTGGCAAACCTGCAAATAAAAATGGACTTATTGGCAGAGAGGAGGCAACAGGTAGAGGTGTTCAATATATCCTAAGGGAATTTTTTAATAACAGTGATCTAGTTGAGAAAATTAAGCTTGATGGAAGCATGAAAGACAAAACCTTTATACTCCAAGGGCTTGGTAATGTTGGGTCAAATGCTGCCAAATTCTTGACCCAAGACGATGAAATGAAACTAGTAGCATTAGCTGAATACAATGGCGGTATTTATAATGAGAAAGGAATCAATGTTGATCATGCTAAAAAATTCTTTAACAAGAATGGTTCATTTGAAAATTATCCTAAAGCCTCATTTATTAAAGATTCTAGCTTATTACTAAAAAGAGAATGTGATGTGCTCATCCCAGCCGCAAGAGAATATGTAATTACTAAAAAGAATGCTGCTGATATTAAGGCTAAGCTTATTATTGAAGCTGCAAATGGCCCAATTTCTTATGATGCTCATACTATCTTGTCTAAGAATAAAATTTTTGTAATTCCTGATATTCTTGCAAATTCAGGAGGTGTTGCGGTTAGTTATTTTGAGTGGGTTAAAAACATAAGGCATATTAGATTTGGCAGGTTAGAAAAAAGGAAAAATAATATTCAATTTAATACTTTAATTGAAGCCATCGAAACAATGACTGGCAAAACCATGCCATCAAAATTTAAATCAAATTTTGAAGATGGCATAGATGAAATAGACCTGATTAGATCTGGATTGGACGATATGATGATAGATGGATTTCAGGAAGTAAAAAAAGAATTCTTAAAAATGAAAAAACCTGACTTCAGAACAGCTGCCTATAAAGTAGCAATCGAAAAAATTGCCATGTCTTATGATTCTATAGGTTTATAAGGAAAGGTTTGGGGGTCGTCACCCTCCTCCCATTTTTTATATTTATGCATTATATTTTCTAATAATTCTGAATTAAGAAAGTTATTTAAGTATTTTTTTACATTCGAAATTTCATCTAGATTATCAAACCATTTAATGTCTGCAATTCTAAATTGCCTTATAAACGGTAGAATGCAAATATCAATTTTTTGAATATTGTCTCCAAAAAAATATTCGCCTTGGATTTGATCATTAATTTTACTAAGAATATCTAAGCATATCTTCCTGTGATGGTCTGGATTTTGTTCCTCGTATCTTTGAGCATATTTATATCTATCAAGATTAAATTTAAAGTCTCCATCAAATAAATTTATTAAAGCATTTGTTTTATGCTTCTGTTCAGTATTTAGTTCATCTACAAATATCTGTTCATTTTTTAAAACCCATTCAATGATTTCGATACTTTCGTCAATGATTCTATCCTTTAATTGAAGGACTGGAACAGTTCCTTTTGGTGATAGTTGTAACATTTGAGCTGGCTTATCTCTTAATAAAACTTCACGAAGCTCACATTCAATATTTGCAATAAAGATTGCCATTCTAGCCCTCATTGCATAAGGACATCTTCTGAAAGAGTAGAGAATAGGTTTGTTTATTTTGAAAGACAAATTTCTTCTTTTGGACCAATATGTTTTTGATTTCTAGATTTAGCTAAATCAACTTGCTTTTGTCTGCTCATATATCTTGCTTTTTGCTCTTCAGTTGTCTTGTCAAAACAATTAGGGCAAGCAACTCCTTTGATATATTTTGAAGAATCTTTATCTTGATCTGTGATTGGCATTCTACATCCGTGACACATATCATATGAACCAGGCTCAAGATTATGATTGACCGAAACTCTATCATCAAATACAAAACACTCACCTTCCCAAAGGCTTTTTTCTTGAGGCATTTCCTCTAAGTATTTGAGAATACCTCCTTTTAAGTGAAAGACCTCATCAAATCCATAATCTTTCATGAATGATGATGCTTTTTCACATCTAATGCCTCCAGTACAAAACATAGCAACTCTTTTGGATTTTTTATCTTCATCAGAGAAGTTATTCTTTTCTACCCAGCTTGGAAACTCTCTAAATTTTTGTGTATTTGGATTTATTGCATTTTTAAATGAACCAATGGAATACTCATAATCATTTCTTGTATCAATAACTATAGTATCTTCGTCTTGGATTAGTAGGTTCCATTCATCAGGACTAACGTAGTTACCAACTATTTTATTTGGATCAATAGATGTATCGCCGATAGTAACTATTTCTTGTTTTAATTTTATTTTCAATCTTATAAAAGGATCTTTATCAGATTCAGAATACTTAACATCTAATTTACTGCATCCATTAATCTTTTTAAGAAAATCTATGGCAGCATCTATAGATAAATCACTTCCTGATATAGTTCCATTGATGCCCTCATGCCCTACTAAAATAGTTCCTTTAATCTTTAATTGCTTGAAATGATTTCTGATCTTATCTTGCAATAATTCAGGCTTACTAATTGAAAAAAACTTATATAAAGCTGCAATTTTAAACATAACAATATTATATATAAAAAGTGGCGCGCCTGAAGAGATTCGAACTCCTGACCCACTGCTTAGAAGGCAGTTGCTCTATCCAGCTGAGCTACAGGCGCACTTGGTCGGGGTAGTAAGATTCGAACTTACGACCACTCGCTCCCAAAGCGAGTGCGCTACCAGACTGCGCTATACCCCGAGGATGCAAATATTAAAGTTTATGAGAAAAATAAGCAATGATGATGTGAATAAATATTTAAAAATGCGATAATTATTTTATGAAAACAAAAGTTTTAGATGGTAAAAAATTAGCTCTACAAGCTGAAATAGAGATTAAAAATCAAGTTGATGAGCTCTTGTCAAAAGGTATAACACCAACATTAGCAACAATTCTTGTTGGAGATGATCCTGCGTCAGAAACTTATGTAAGAATGAAGAGAAATACTTGCTCAAGAGTTGGAATTAAATCTATTGCAGTTGAGCTTTCGAAAGATACATCCACCGAGGAGCTACTGAGTAAAATTGATGCTTTAAATAAAGATTCATCAGTCAACGGTATACTTTTACAGCACCCTGTACCTAAACAAATTGACGAAAGAAAATGCTTTGATGCTATAGCTTTGGAAAAAGATGTAGATGGTGTTACATGTCTTGGTTTTGGCAACATGGCAATGGGTTTAGATGCATATGGCTCATGCACACCTGCAGGTATTATTAGATTAATTGATGAGTATCAGATAGAAATTGAAGGGATGAATGCTGTCGTAGTGGGTAGAAGTCCTATTTTAGGTAAACCAATGGCGATGATGCTTTTAAACAAGAATGCTACTGTAACTATCTGTCATTCAAGAACTAAAAATATTGACTCAATAATTAAAGAAGCTGATCTTGTTGTTGGTGCGGTTGGTATACCTAAATTTATAAAGAGGGATTGGATTAAAAAAGGTGCTGTTGTAATTGATGCAGGCTACCACCCTCAAAAGTGTGGTGATATTGATTTAGATCAAATTGAAGAAATTGCGTCTGCATATACTCCTGTTCCAGGGGGAGTTGGACCTATGACAATAAATACTTTGATTTTCAATACTTTAAAGTCTGCACAGAAATCTTCAGAAAAAAATAATTAACTTAAATTAATTGGCAGTTTCTTCTCACGATTCGTTTGGTGACTCATCTTCTACATCTGCATCAATAATCTGATCATCATTGTTTTCATCTTTTTTGAATGGGAATGGCTTATCATCAGTTGAGAACAGGATAAAAGCTAATGTGTCACTAAAAAACTCTATCAAATGAGAATTGAAACTAGCTATTGAGCTATTTGGTTTAGAGGTGAATAAATAAAATAGAAATTGAACAAAAGATAGTCCAATAATTATTGGAATAATTATATTAATTGCAAATGCATACAAGGCCATAAATAAAAATCTTAGCCATTTGCTGGTCTTTAGTATTTCATCTTTATCAATATCTATATTAGCCATTATTTTTACCCTCTTTCACAAATTCTACATCAATTTCATTTGAATTATTTACTAAATCTTTAATTAAAGATTCTGGACTCTGATCATTATGAATAATTTCATACAATGAGTCCACAAGAGGCATATTTATATCCAACCTATCTGATTCGGTTTTGATAACCTCTAAAGTTCTTATGCCTTCAGCAACCTGGCCAACATTTTCTTTTGCTTTATCAAGATGAAGGCCACTACCAAGATTGTATCCAAGTTGAAAATTTCTAGATAAGGATGATGTACAAGTTGCAACCAGGTCACCCATTCCGGCCAATCCAAGGAATGTAATAGGATTTGCTCCTTTGGCAACAGCAAATCTACTCATTTCAGCCATGCTTCTCGTTAAAATTAGACCCAATGCATTCTCGCCCACATCAAGAGAGTCAGCCATTCCGCAAATAATTGCATATATATTTTTAAGGGCGCCAGCTAACTCCACTCCATAAATATCGTTACTTGAATAAATTTTAAAAGTATCAGACGAGAGAATGTTTTTTGTATCATTAATTAAGTCTTCTGATCTTGATGCAATAACTGTTCCTGCTACTTTCATTTCAGCTATTTCTCTAGCCAAATTAGGCCCACTTAAAACTCCAACACTATTTGTATTATTAAAACAAAGATGCTCACTAATAACATCAGTCATTGTTTTAAAGGGATCATTCTTTATTCCCTTAGTGCAAGAAATGATCTGTACGTCTTCACTAAGCAATGGTTTAATCCTAATTACTATAGTTTCAAATATAGAACTAGGAGTCGCTATAAAGATTATTTTTGCATTTTTTACTACATCTTCTAGACGATCAGATGCGTTTATATTTTCAGACAATCTTAATTCGGGATGATAGGAAGTATTAGCTCCCTCAGAATTAATTCTAAGTGCTTGTTCTGAGTCTCTAACCCATAAAGAAACTTTATTACCATTTGATGCTGCAATATTGGCGATTACAGTTCCGAAACTTCCTCCACCGAGGACAGCAATATTTTTATTATTAGTTTTCATATCATGAAAGATACTTATCTAATTGGCGTAGATACTTAGAAGGATCTTTTGGTGAACCGCCCTCAGCTATTACTGCATAATCATATAAAAACTCTACGAATGCATTAAATTCTTTATTATCCAATCCTTGAAGTTTCTTTAGTAATTTATGCTTTAAATTTACTTCTAGAATTGGCTTGAACTCACCAAGATTTTGTCCAGAAGCTTCAAGAATTTTTCTTAACTGGGCTCCTGGTTCATTGTTTGGAAGCCTCAAACATGTAGCTGAGTCAACCAGTCTGGTGCTCACAACTACATCAGAAATCTTATCATCTAGAGCATTTTTTACTTTTGTTAAAAAATCTTGATCAGAATCTGAAATATTTGGCTTTTCTTCATCTACATTTATATCTTTTGCGACATTCACAAGCTCTTTGCCTTTGAAGTTCATTAAAGTAGCCATAAGCCACTCATCAATTCTGTCTGTTAATAATAAAACTTCTTTTTTATCAGCTTTTAAACCCTCTATGTGAGGAGAGTTTGCGGCAGCTTCATGGGTATCTGCTACACAATAATAGATTTTATCTTGATCATCATTAGCTCTTTCTATGTAAGAATCTAAGTCAGTCATGTTAGAAGAATAATCAAAATGAGTGCTTGAAAATAACATTAGGCCAGCAATAAGTTCTTTATTCTCAAAATCTTCAGCTGGCCCTTCCTTAAGAACTAAGCCATATTCCCTCCAAAAAAGTTTATATTCCTCAGGTTGATCTTTCTTCAATTTCTCAAGACTATCAACAACTCTTTTTGTAACACCCTTTCTTATAGTGTCAACAAGATGGTGATCTTGAAGTATTTCACGGGAAACATTGAGTGGCAGATCGCTTGTATCGATAATACCTCTTACAAACCTAAGATATAGAGGAAGAAAATGACTGGCATCATCCATTATAAAAACTCTTTGTATGTATAGTTTTACTCCTCGAGGAGATTCTCTATTCCATAAGTCAAATGGTGGTTTCTTAGGAATATATAAAAGATTTGAATACTCATTTTTTCCTTCAACCTTATTATGGACCCACAATAAAGGGTCGTCCTGGTCAAAAGATATAAATTTATAAAATTCTTTGTATTCTTCGTCTTTTATTGATCTTTTGGGTTTAAGCCATAAAGCCTCTGCTTCATTAATTCTCTCTGGCTCAGATTCATTATCAATAATATTGATAGGAAAATTAATATATTGAGAATATTTTTCAATAAGAAATCTTACTCTACCTGCATTTGAAAACTCATTAGCATCTTCATTAAGATATATTATGATATCGGTACCATTTGAATCTTTTTCTATTTCTTTTAGCTTATACTTTTCTTCTCCAGTACTTTCCCACATGATGCCATTATTTGATTCATCATGAACTGATTTTGAACGCACCTGAACTTTTTCTGCAACCATGAAAACCGAATAAAAACCTACTCCAAATTGACCTATCAGATTTGAATCTTTTTTCTTATCTCCACTAATGTTTTCTAAAAAATTTGCGGTGCCAGATCTAGCAATTGTCCCAATATTGTTAACAATCTCGTCTTCACTCATCCCAATTCCATTATCTGAAATGGTAATTGTGTTTTCTTCAGTATTGATATGAATTTTAATATTTAGATCTTTATTGAATTTAGATAGCTTTTTGTTTTCAACAGACTCAAACCTAAGCTTATCTAATGCATCTGATGCATTGGATACAAGTTCTCTAATAAATATTTCTTTATTAGAATATAAAGAATGAATCATCAGCTTCAAAAGCTGCTTAGTCTCTGTTTGAAATATTCTAGTTTTAGTTTTAGCCATAATTTAAATCCTCTTGTAATAGTTATGAACTAATAAATAGAAATCAAGTTTAATTGTTTTAAATGCTGATAATTCTTATCAGTTGAGTAAGTGATATTAAGAGAATTAAAACAGTATTAGCAACACTTAAGTTGTGCATCCACTTGAAAAGATTATCCCAACCCCTATCTCTAGCAAAGTTGGTTATAGGTATGATTGCATATCCAATAAAAGCTAAAGCGGCTACAGATAATGATATATATAAATCAGTAACCTCAAACCATAGGTAAGATATTAAACTGGATATCAATGAAATTAGTAAAATTAGAAGGTAGTATCTTGGAAAGATTTTTCTTAAGAATTTAGATGCGCTTTCATCATCTAAAACTTTGAATACAACTGGGGCAGTAAGAAGAACTTGAGCAAATATTATCCCTAGAACCAATGAGTAACATAAGATTAAAAGGCTTAATACTACAATATTCATATTAAAATGGCGGTCCGACGGGGAATCGAACCCCGAACGCCGCCGTGACAGGGCGGAATTATAACCGTTTAACTACCGGACCACTTTTATGAGTGAATCATATATATTTAAAATAAAAGATCAACTCAAATGGTGGGTGATGACAGGTTCGAACTGCCGACCCTCTCGGTGTAAACGAGATGCTCTACCAAACTGAACTGAGCTAATCACCCCACTCTATTCATTACAATCTAAGGATTAAATGAACTAATAGTGCATTATAGAAATCTTATTTATTTTGTCTATTGTTTTTTTGTGTGTAGTAATCTTGAATTTAAAAAGAATTAAGATTTAGTTTTGATAATATTTAATCTGGCCAAATAAATACCAAAGAGAGCAATTCCTACAAAAATCAACTGGGTAATATTCATGAGCTCATTAAATAAATAAGCGGCTAAAATTGTGGCAGTTAAAGGCTGAAGAAGTAATCCGATAGAGCCATCTGATGCAGAGATATTTGATATTCCATGTGTTATTAGAAATTGACCGCCAAATTGGCACAAAAATGCTAAAAAAATTAAATTAATCCATTCAAAGTTTGAAGAAGGTAAGGATGGTCCCGATTCAATCAAAGCAAAAGGTATAGAAAAAATACAACAAAACAACGTTGTATAGAAGATTATATTAATTGAATCTTCCTTTCCTAATCTTGAAATTACCAACAAATACACGGCATAAAAGAAAGCACCAACTAAACACATCAAATCACCTAGAATCTTTCCATTTGTATAATTGCTAGAAAAATAAATTAAGCCAATAATTCCAGTATAGGTAATTATGAATGATTTAACGAAATTAAGACTGAGTGATTCTTGAAAAAAAATATAAGTCAAAAGTGCAACAAAAATTGGTGCTGAGTTTATTATAATCGTTGCATTTGAGACTGAGGTTATGCTCATACTCCAATGCCATAAATTAAATCAATGGTAAATCCTGATGAAGCAAGCGCTGTGAACAAAATAGTTTTTTTATTTTTTACCCTAAAAAATAATTTTTTATTAAAGCTAAAATTAAAAATAATTAAAAATGGTAAAGCCAATAACATCCTGTAAAAGAGTATCCAGGATGGGGACATTTCGCTCCATTTAACAAACACAGGCGCAAAACCAATTAATGCTGCTTAAAGAGCTCCATTTAACGAAGATTGGTGCAAAACCAATTAATGCTGCTCCTAATGCTA
Organism: Gammaproteobacteria bacterium; assembly: GCA_038141865.1. GTDB lineage: Bacteria > Pseudomonadota > Gammaproteobacteria > Magnimaribacterales > D2472 > CAJQGY01. The sequence goes on from JAYQIX010000002.1 coordinate 51,548, forward strand.
ATAATAAAAAGTAATTAGCTCGATTTTTATTTAAAAGCATAAAGTATAATTGTTTATATGAGTGATGTTATTTTAGAACAGAATAATGAAATAATCTCCGTTGGAGAGCTTAATAATGCAGCAAGAAAGCTTCTAGAATCTAATTTTAATGATGTTTCAGTTATTGGTGAGATATCTAATCTATCAAGGCCATCTTCAGGACATATTTACTTCACTTTAAAAGATGATAATGGTGCGATTCGATGCGCAATGTTTCGAAATGCAAATATGCGACTTAAGTTTAATCCTAAAAATGGAGATAAATGCATTTTAAGAGGTCAGGTTAGCATTTATGCAGCAAGAGGTGACTATCAATTAATTGCTAAATCTATGCGACTTGCAGGGGCTGGTGATCTAATGCAGCAATTTGAAAACCTCAAAGAAAAGTTAGATTCAGAAGGATTATTTGACCTTACAAATAAAAAAATATTACCAAAATATCCAAAACATATTTGCATAATTACATCTGCGTCTACTGCTGCATATCAAGATATTTTTTCAACAATAAAAAGAAGGTCTGTTTTTGCAAAAGTGTCCTTAAGCGAAGCAGTGGTTCAGGGAGATTCTGCTCACAACTCTTTATATCAAGCTATTGAGAGGATAGAAAAGTTCAATCTAAAGTCTGAAAACCCTATTGATGTAGTAATTATATCTAGAGGTGGAGGTTCAATTGAGGATCTTTGGTGTTTTAACAATGAGCAATTAGCAAGGAAGATTTATAACTTTAACGTCCCGATAATATCGGGCGTTGGTCATGAGATTGATTTTACAATAACTGATTTTGTGGCTGATATGAGGGCCCCTACTCCAACAGCTGCAGCTGAAATTGTTACTGAGGGGTACTTCAAATTAAATGATCAATTAATAAACCACAAAAAAAATCTTATAAAAACATATGTGCTATTAATAAATGAAAAAGCTAAGCAGGTTGCTATAGTGAAATCAAAATTAAAAAGCCCTCTTTCTCTCTTAAGAGAAAAAATACAAAAGTTAGACAATATTGAAATTAATTTAAAAAAATCTATTGCAAGTTTTGTTTTTAACGAAAAACAGCAACTAAGATATCAAGCTAAATTACTCCAACAGAATAATCCTCTAGAAAAAATAAAAAATCTTAATTTAAAAATTAATTCATTGAATATATTATCTAACACTAGAATAAAAAATTTATTAGCAAAAAATAGAATAAACCTTGAAAAGGTTAATGAAAATCTCCAAATTTTAAATCCTTTAGCGATATTGAAAAGAGGCTATTCAATTATTCATAACAAAGATGGTAACGTCATAAAATCAAATGCCCAGATTAATATAAACGAAGAATTGACGGCAAGGTTTGGCGAAGGGAATGCAGTAATTAAAGTTAAAAAGATTAATGATTAGATTTTATACTGCGATATTTATTTTCATTATTTTAAGCTCACAAGTAAATGCTAATAATCATCTAAATGGGATTTCTGGGGAAATATTAATTATTCCATCTGAAAAGGTTTCAGCATGAGTCAAATCTTGCTGTATTTTCATTTAAAAACAATGACTTTATTGTTGTTGGATTGCCATATGTAACAGAAGAAGAGTCGTATGATATTGCTAATAAAACCATTTCGGTAAAACCAAAGGATTATGGCGAGTCTAGAATTACCATTAAAGATCAATCCAAAGTCATTCTTAGTGTTGAGGATAAGGACAGAACATTTAAAGAATATAAAATTATTAATAACGCGCTCAGTACATATTCCAAGAAACTACTTTCTGACTTTAATTTTTTGATACCAGTTAATGGGATTATTTCTAGTAGATTTGGAAAAAAAAGATTTATAAATGACTTACCAAGATCTCCCCATCTTGCTCTTGACATTGCTGCTCCTGAGGACACTGAGATCCTCGCACCTTCTGATGCGATAGTAATTCTTACAGGTGAATTCTTTTACGCAGGTAATTATGTAATGTTAGATCATGGAATGGGACTAATATCCTCTTATAGTCATTTGAGCAGCATTAATGTAAAAGAAGGTGAGAATATAAAAAAAGGTATGTTGTTAGGAACGGTTGGTTCAACTGGTAGAGTAACTGGACCACATCTTCACTGGAGCATTTATCTTAATAAACAACGAGTGAATCCAGAAATTTTCCTCGATAAAAATTTTTTTTCAAGAATTCCTAACCTCTGACAGAACATCGTTTAAAGTCTCTAATGTTTGAGGTTTAAATAATGCTCTAACAACTTTACCATTCTCATTGATAAAATACGTAGCTGGTAATGTTTGAGGAGATTCTATGCCCCATATTTCACCAGGATATGAAATTAGAGATGGTATATCCACTCCAAACCTTTTAATCTGCGGATCTAAGTCTTCAATATCTAATTGATCAAAATTAAAAGCAAAAACATTTATGTCACTATTCTGATTTGAGAATTTCACTAACTCAGGCATTTCTTTAAGACATGGAGGACACCAATCAGCCCAATAATTTATAACAACCCATGAACCATCAAGTTTATTTAATGACGTATTTTCTCCATTGTGGACCTGAATATCATTTTTTTGACATCCAACAAGACATAAAAAACATGTAAAATAGATAAGTAATTTTTTCATTTGTAGCATTTTAAACCAAACTTTAAATATGGATAAGAACTTTTTATTAATACTTTTTTACTCTGCTTCAGGTTCAGTTAAAAATTTAGCACATGCAATTGCAGATGGTGCTGAGGAAAGTGGGCTGAATACCAAGATTAGAACGGTTCCAAGGGTTTCTAGCAAAGCTGAACAAACTGAGCCTGTTATACCTGAGGAAAATGAAATATATTGCACAAAGGAAGATCTTATAAGTTGTGCTGGAATGGCAATTGGTTCGCCAACTCGCTTTGGCTCCATTGCGTCGCCGCTTAAATATTTTCTTGATTCAACTGGAGATATTTGGTCGAACAACACACTTAACGGAAAGCCTGGTCTTGCATTTACATCCACAGGCTCTATGCATGGTGGTCAAGAAATTACATTGTTTAATATTGTTACCTTTATGCTCCATCATGGCATGTTGATTTCCGGATCACCATACTCTATACAGGAATTGCATAATACAAAGTCAGGTGGAACTCCATATGGCCCAACACATGTTGAGAGCTTTAATAATTCATCTAACCTAACTCCTGAAGAGTACATTATTGCTAAAGCATCAGGGATGCGACTTGCTGAATTAATCAATAAACTTTCTGTAAGTGATCAGTAAAAATAAATATACAATCATTACAGTTTGTTTTGCTGCTATATTGGTTAGTATCAAGTTTTTGATTTTTTTACAAGGCAGAATAGATCTTGTTACTCTTGTTTTTTGGAGTCTTCCGATATCGGTATTTGTATTTTATTCGATTAAAAGATCTATAAAGGCTTATCAGATATTTTGTTTCATCCTGCTTATATACTTTTTATTTGCCTCATTAAGAGTATTTGGTATGAAAACATTTTACTTAGACGTATTTGAAATAATTATGATTATTGCACTATTTACACATTGCCTGTTTGGACCCAAATATCTTAAATATGTAAAGTAAGCTTTACATTAAAGATTACCTCATCTAATATAGCTGCTTAAATTGCTATTTGGCATTTCTAAATTTAATTCAGAGGTAATAATGGATACAAATAAAAAATCAATATGGAAACAAGCAGATGAATTCCTTGGTATGACGAGGAAAATACTTGTTAATGGTATAACTGCACTTATTTTAATAGTAATAACTTTCTCATTTATTGGTGGGATAGTTGGCAGCTTTGGAGATAGCTCTAAGGAGATAACTTCTGAAGATAAAGTATTGTGGTTCAAGCCAATTGGTGTTGTAGTAGACACTGAGGTAATTAATACAGACTCATTCACTATTGAAGACGTTCTAGGTGGTACATCTACAGAACAACATCAACTTCAAGATTTATTAGATGTTCTCAATCATGCAGCAGATGATGAAGATTTATTGGCTGTATACGTAAACGTATCAGAACTAGGAATGTACTGGGCGTCTGCATTTAAAATAGCTGAAGCAGTTAAAAATGTTAGAGAGAGTGGAAAAAGAGTAATAGCTTATGCTGAAGAATTTAGTAATAGCTCCTACTTAGTAAGCTCTCAAGCAAATGAAGTTTTAATTAATGAGATGGGTCAAGTAACTGCATTTGGTTTATCAAGAAAAAGAGAGTACTACGTAGATTTATACAAAAATCTAAAAATTAACTATAACGTTTTCACTGCAGGTGACTTTAAATCTGGACCTGAACCATATACCAGAGATTCTATGAGTGAAAATGATAAGCTTGCTTGGAATGAGTTTGCAAATCCATTGTGGAAAAAAATGACAGATATGATGGAGGATGGTAGACAGCTTTCAGCAGGAACTATTCAGGACTATGGTGATAATGCATGGGAATTATTTAAAGAGAATCCTGAACCAGCTCAGGGTGCTAAATTTAGGACTGGTTGATAAAGTAGTCACAAGAGAAGAAATTAAACAATATATGTTTGAAGAATTCCCTAATAGTGAAAATGATAAATATGCCTTTCCTGATAGCATTTCGATTTATGACTACCTTGCAGAAATTGATCAAGAAAAAGAGGAGTTTGACAATAAAATTGCTGTTGTAAATATTGAGGGTGCCATTATGACTGGTGAAGCTGCATATGGTATTGCTGGCTCAGATACAATTGTTAAGAATATACAGTCTGCAACTAAAAATGATGATGTTAAAGCCCTTGTTCTTCGTGTTAATAGTCCAGGTGGAAGTGTTTATGCAAGTGAATTAATTACAAATGCACTTAATGAATTTAAAGAAACTGACAGGCCTATTATTACATCAATGGGAGATATAGCAGCGTCAGGAGGTGTTTGGGTAACAACAAACTCTGATCATATTTTTGCTGAAGAAGATACGCTTACAGGCTCTATTGGAGTTTATGGAATTATCCCTACCCTTGATGGCATTTACGATTGGGCTGGTATAAAGGTTGATGGAACAACATCAACCAAGGCGTCAGAGTGGGACGAAAGACAATCAATGCCTAAATATGTAAAGGATACAATACAAGCAAATATTGATAATACCTATTTTAAATTTGTATCAAAAGTTTCAGATAACAGACTTATGGAATATGAGGAATTATTGCCATATGCTGGTGGAAGAATTTGGTCTGGCTCTAAGGCCTTAGAGATTGGTCTAGTTGACACTATTGGTGATCTAACAGATGCTCTAAGTTATGCAGCCAAACTAGTAGATATTGATGAATACTCAGTAAAAACATACATAAAAGAAATTGATCCATTTGATGCCTTCTTATTAGAACTGTTTGAGAATATAGATATTAAAACAAGTATTGATCCAAGGATTAAGATGCTTATTGGTGAATACCCAAAGCATATGATGCTAATTAAGCCAGATGCTCAAAATGTAATGGCATATTGCTTTGAATGTGAAGCATTGATGAATTACAAATAATCTTTAATTAATGGTATTGTAATTTTTCTCTTTAATTCCATCGAGAGGCTATCAAGCCTCTCGAGAATTGAAACCAAATCAGATAAGTTTCTTTTTGTATATCCAAGTAAATACTTAATCTCTTTTTCTCCAAGATTTATAGATCTAAATTTGGAAATATGAAGTAAGGCTTCTTTTAAATACACATCTTGAACAGGTGTCATCTCAAAAGAATTAAGCTTTTTTATTCTTGATTCAAAGTCAGGTAAGCCAAACTGTAATGTCTTATTTGTAAAATTAGCTGAGAAAATTAATCTGCATTCTGTATTTAGAGAGCTATTAATGAGGTTAAATAAAGCAATTTCCCACTTTGAATTATTTGCAATCTGGTCAAGACCATCAATACAAACAAGGTCTAGGCTTGAGACGTTATCAATTATAGCTGTGTCATAATTCTTAACATCCATTAATGGAATATATAATGAAGACCTTGAGTCAGAGTTGTAATAATTACATATAGCTTGGAGTAAATAGGTTTTACCTATATTGTTCGTTCCATATATAAATACATCATCACCATCAAAATTGATCAACTCTTCAAATAACTTTTTATTGTTTGGATCACAATAAAAACCTTTTACAGATGATTTAAAGTTTTTCTCCCAGGGGAAAGTTAATTGTTTTGGATTACTCATTGCTATGATCTTTTAAATTTGCAAACCATTCTTTGGCATAACTAACTAAGCTTACTAAAGTGAATGCTGAAATTACAAAACCTAGAAACTGAAGGTTGATTGCAAAAGATAAACTGTTTGTTATCAATATCAATATTATGTAAATAACTTGCAAGACCGTTGTTGTTTTTCCTAATAGATTTGGTAATGGTGTTCCTGTTTCAACAACAGACATATGAATGGACGCACCCAATAATATAATTACATCTCTAGCCAACAAAACAAAAAATACATAAAAAGGTATTAAGTCATTTAACCAGAGCACAAATATAGAACCTGATAACAAAAGCTTATCAGCCACAGGATCTAATATTTTACCAAGGTCTGTTTGCCAGGACATTCTTCTTGCAAGAAAACCATCTAATGCATCTGTGATAGATGCCAATATAAAATACAAAAGACTATTTAAATATTGATCATTGTGTATGTTCATAAGAATTGGATAAACCAGACCAATTCTCACGATTGATAAAAAATTAGGTATAAATATAAAGTATCTACTCATTTTTTATATTCTATAAAGATATCTTTTTTATTGTCGCTAATGTTAGTTAATTTATAATCCGACTTATCATCAATTACATTAATAAATCTTTCATTATTTCCAAAAAAATAAACATCAGATATTAATGTATTGTTAGTAAATGCATTAATTATAATCTTTTCAATTCCAATGATACTTTTCAAACCATTGATAACATTTTCATAATCCTCAACTGATTCAATATTTGCAATATTTAATGCGAGTGTATTTTTCTCTGAAAATTCAATCTGCAATCCTTTCAAATATTTAGAGATTTTGTCATCGAGAATTCTTTGTAAAGATTCTTTGAATTCATTTTGAAAATTATTAGATTTAATAATCTTTTCTAAATCTCCGGTTATAGACCAATTTTCTGTATCTATTTTTGTAATTTCAATATTAATGATATCTTCGTAACTATATTTTGATCTTAAATACTCATTAGGATTTAACAAATAGTTAAAATCTTTAATGTTTTGTGAATCAATCAAATCCAATATAGGTATTTCAACGAATACTCCCCTATTTTCAGAAATGGTATTAAGTAATTCTTTAAAACTTTTATCAAATACATTTGCAGCATCGTCATTGAGGAAATAAGGCTCATCTATACCATTATCAATTTTTGCAATTACAATAAATATTGGTCTTGATTTGCCAATTAAAGGTATTTTAAGTTGTTTAAATTTGTCTTCTAAAAGCTTTTGATTGAATTGAGTTCTTAAAAATGAATCCCCATCTATCTGATTAACAGAATAGCTAACTATATAATCTTTACGGACTGTACCTGAGTTAATTATTCTCCAAATATAAGATGGGTTAGAGGACCCACTCAGTCGATAAACCATTTTATCAAAAGATTGATTAAGTGACTTGTCTACTGAAACTCCTGATTCAATTTTATGATTTATCTCAAAAAGTGTCTTAAATTCCTTTCCAAAAGCTGTATTAGAAAAGATAATCACTAATATAAATAGATAATATAAATTGTTGCTAAAATTATTCTTCACAATAGGTATTCTAAATGACAAAAGAAAATATAGATAATGATCCTTATAAATCTGCCGGAGTAGATATTTCAGCAGGTAATGATCTTATCGATCTTATAAAAAAAGATGTCTCATCAACGCAAAATAATAATGTTCTAGGTGGTATCGGTGGTTTTGCAGGAATGTATAAACTTGGAGATGATATAAAAAAACCTGTACTAGTTGCATGTACTGATGGTGTTGGAACAAAAGTAGCGCTTGCACAAAAATATAATAAACTTGATGGAATTGGCCAAGACTTGGTAGCAATGTGTGTGAATGATTTGATCACATGTGGAGCTAAGCCACTATTCTTTTTAGATTACTTTGCATCTTCAGAGCTTGACGTAACTGAGGCATCTACAATTATTGGAAGTATAGCTAAAGCATGCAAGGAATCAGGGTGCGCCCTTCTTGGAGGAGAAACTGCTGAGATGCCAGGGCATTACGTTAATAATAATTTTGACTTAGCAGGATTTTCTGTGGGTTGTGTTGAGGAAGATAAAATTATCGATTCATCTAATGTTATTGAAGGTAATATTCTTATTGGCATTGAATCAAGCGGAGCTCATTCAAATGGCTATTCTTTAATCAGAAAAATACTTGATGAGTCATCATGCTCTGATGATGAGAAGAATAATATGGCTAAGACTTTTTTAAGGCCTACTCACTTATATCCTTCTCTTATAAATAAGCTATTAAATACTTATTCGATAAACTCACTATCCCATATCACCGGTGGAGGTATTACTGAAAATCTCCCAAGGTCTATTCCCAAAGATTTATGTGCAAATATAAAAAAATCATCATGGGAACTTCCAAATGAATTTAAGTGGCTTAAAGAAAATGGAGGTATAGGTGATGACGATATGTACCGGATATTCAATTGTGGCATCGGAATGGTTTTAATAGTTAATGAAGAAGAAACTTCAAGCATTATGGATTGCATAAGTAAAGATGGATATAAATGTTATGAGATTGGCTATATTGAAAGTAGGTCTGATGCATCAATAAAATATTCATAAGAATGAAAAGAATTGTTGTCCTCATTTCTGGAAGCGGTTCAAACCTTCAAGCAATAATTGATAATATAAACCTTGGTCTTATACACGCAGAGGTTGTTGAAGTAATATCAAATAATGAAAATGCCTATGGCTTAGTTAGAGCAAAAAATGAAAATATTGATACATTTGTTCTAGATCATAAATCTTTTAATTCAAGGGATGAGTATGATGATGCCCTTGAAAAAAGGATTCAGATTAATAAACCAGATCTAATTGTTATGGCTGGCTTCATGCGTATTCTTACTCCATTAATACCAACAAAATATAAAGGAAAAATAATAAACATTCACCCCTCTCTATTGCCGCTATACCCTGGTTTAAATACGCATGAAAAAGTAATAATTAACTCTGATGAAGAACATGGTATATCTATTCATTTTGTATCCCCGGTTCTAGATGGAGGTCCATTAATAGCCCAAGGTGTGATTGATACAAATGATAATTCAATAGAATTACTTATAAAAAGAATTCACAGTGTGGAACATTTATTATATCCACTTGTCATACAATATATATGTGAAGAAAAAATCTATCTAGAACAATCTAATGATAAGGTTGCTTTTAAAGATATTGAATTAACAGATGCCATATTAAAAATTAAATACAATGTATAAAATTACTTTCCTATTTTTAATCTTTTCGACTTATTCTTATGCGATTGATGACTATAAGGCTGAGTATAGGTTTAAATCGTCTCAAATAGATATTAAAGGTGTTCGTCAATTAAAGATTGATGATGAAGGAGAGTCATCTTTAACTTTTAAGGCCAAAAATACATTAGCACGCCTTTACTTCAAAACAATTTTTAATATTCAAGCTGATGCTGTAAATACAAAAAGCTATGAAATTGTGGTTAAGCCTGGCTTTGTGAATCGCGATCAGGAGATCTTAATTGATAATAATTCAAACAAAATGAGTTCAAAAGGAAGAGATGAATGGATGTTAGAAGCTCCTCAGATGCCTATTGTTGATCCTCTGAATGCGCAAATTCAAATTAGGATCATGATCTTAAATGGTTTGAAGGAATTTAAATTAAACCTTCTTGAAATAAAAGATGGATCTATAGAATCTAATGATTATAAAGTTACAGCTGAGAATAAAGTATGTAATGTTGGTGAGACACAATATTCATGCATAGAAGTTACAAGACTCAGAGAGAATGAGGATAGAAAAACTACATATCTAATGGCAAAAGAGCTTGATTATATGTTTGTAGAAATTAAAGATGTAAACCCAAAAAGAACAGATACTCTTACATTAGAGAAAATATTAAGTCTTGGGTAATGTAACTCCAGTTTGTCCCTGATACTTTCCACCTCTATCTTTATAACTGACATCACAATCCTCATCAGACTCAAAGAATATCATTTGCGCCACACCCTCCCCAGCATATATTTTAGCTGGAAGGTTGGTTGTATTTGAAAATTCTAAAGTTACATGCCCTTCCCATTCTGGCTCTAAAGGTGTTACGTTAACTATGATCCCACATCTTGCATATGTAGACTTTCCAAGACAGATAGTTAAAACCTTTCTAGGGATTTTAAAATACTCCACCGTCCTTGCGAGGGCAAACGAATTAGGAGGAATAACACATACGTCAGATTGAATGTCCACAAAACTATTTGCATCAAAATTTTTTGGATCAACGACTGCAGAGTGGATATTGGTAAAGACTTTAAATTCATTTGAACATCTAACATCGTAACCAAAACTTGATACCCCATATGAAATTAATTTATTACCTTCATTATCAACACGTATCTGATTTTCGGAAAAAGGTGTAATCATATCCTCTTCAAGTGACATTTTTTTAATCCATTTATCTGATTTAATCGACATCTATATTTACTCTCCCTTGAATTGCGCGTGCAATAGTGTTTCCATCGACATATTCTAGCTCTCCACCAATAGGTATTCCATAAGAAATTCTTGAAACTCTAACATCTTTTATATGATCCTTAATGAACATGGCAGTTGCATCACCTTCAACAGTAGAGCTTGTTGCCAAAATGACTTCAGAGATATTTTCTTTTTCAATAAGTCTTAAAAGTTGATCAATCCCGAGATCCTCTGGGCCAACTCCATCGATTGGCGATAATCTTCCTAGAAGTACAAAATATTTACCACGAAAACCGCCTGTTGATTCAATCGCTAGCATGTCTGATGGATTTTCAATTACACATATACTTGAAGAGTCTCTTGATGTATCAGTACATACTTTGCAAAATTCATTTGAGGTTAACATTCTACACCTAGTGCATCTATCAATACTTTCAACCGCATTTTGAAGTGTCTTTGATAACAAAGAAGCTCCATCCTTATTTTTATCTAACAAATAAAGAGCCATTCTCTGTGCAGATTTTTTCCCTACTCCAGGCAGTATTGTTAATGAATTGATTAAGTCACTTAAAAGATCATTATTCATACTAATTAATGGGTTTAATAGATTTATCTTTTAAAGTTGCATCAAATCTATTCATAAAATCTTTAATGGAGTCGTTGTTTTTTATATTCTTCTCAGCTGCATTCTGTTTAACAATATCTTCTTGTTCTTTAATAAATAATGGCCCGCCTTTTTTTGTTGAGTGTGACATATCAACTTTGATGTCTTTTGTAAAAAATTCAGAGCATACTTTCTCAAACTCTGCTTTAACATTTTCAGGTATTTTATTATTTTCAATATCTCCCTCAAGATAAATTTTATTATTTTCCATTTTTACAAATACCAAATGACCAAAATAATTTTTTGCAAAAACACTCATCTGTAGCTTATTGAAAACATTAACCCACTCACTGTTTGAGTTAATCATATTTAAAATACCATTATTTTTAGCATTTAAAGTCTTTTCATTAATGGTTTGATTTCTTAGTGGTGCTTTGCTGGATGACTGCTCAATATTTAGAGTTTTTTTTTCAGGTGTTACTTTTGCATTAGTAGCGGATGAATTTTCATGAATACTAGCAATTGGATTAAAGGCCAACATTCGTAGGAGACATATTTCAAGAGCCTGTTTAGGTTCTGGATGAATAGAGAATTTTGAGTATGCATTGACAGCTATCTCATAAACTAACTGTATAAATTCTTTATCTGCCCTCTCAGCAATTTTAATAATGTTTTCATCATTTGAATTTTTTAGAAACTGTTCTAATGAGACCTCGTGAATAAAGCTAACAATACTCTTAAGAATATTTTCATACTCAGGGTTAAGTTCTTCAATTTGATAAAAGATATTAAAGGATTTTTCAGGATCTCCATTGATAATACTTGAAACAAGATCACCTATCATAGCTCCATCAATTGTTCCTAAGAGATTTCTTACATCTTGTTCGATTAACTCTCCATTTCCATGAGCTATCGACTGGTCTAAAAGAGTCAAAGCATCTCTCACTGAGCCTTTGGCTGAATCAGCTATTAGCGTTAATGACTCCTCATCATGTTTTATGCCCTCTTTTTTTACAATATTAAGCATATGTTCTTTTAGAGCTTGTTTACCTATGGTTTTTAGATTTAACTGCAAGCATCTTGATTGAACAGTTTTAGGAATTTTTTCTGGATCTGTGGTCGCAAATATAAAAATTACATGTGATGGAGGTTCCTCGAGTGTTTTAAGCAGCGCATTAAAACTACTGGTAGATAGCATATGGACCTCATCTATAAGGTATATCTTGTATCTTCCAGTTGAAGGCTTGTATTGGACCGTCTCTAGAAGACTTCTCATATCATCTACGCCTGTTTTTGATGCAGCATCAATTTCTAGGAAATCTAAATGTCTGCCTGCTTTTATCTCAACGCAAGAATTACAAGTATCACATGGAATGGTAACAGGGGTTTTTGCTGATAAACAATTTAGGCATTTTGATAAAATTCTTGCAAGGGTGGTTTTTCCCACACCCCTAGTTCCTGAAAATATGTATGCCTGATGAATTTTATCTTGGGTGATACTATTTGAAAGTGCTTGAATTATATGAGATTGTCCAACAACTTCTTCAAAGTTTGATGGTCTATATTTTCTTGCTAATACCTCGTATGACATACACGATGATCATAACATGACCTAACTAAAAACAGATTCAATTTCTTCAAAAGAGAACCCTCTATTTAGCAAGAAATTCTTTTGCTTTGATCTAATTTTGAAATCATCTGATGGGCCGTCTTTATACTTCTTATTAAACTCTTTTTTAGCCAATTCTTTCCAATCATCTATATCGCTAAGCACAGAATCAATAATTGATTCATTGATGCCTTTTGACAGAAGTTCATAAGATATTTTTTTAGAACCAAAACCTCTTCTTTTTCTTAAATTTATATAATGTTCTGTAAAACGAGTGTCATTAATTATGTTGTTAGCTACAAGCTTTTTAACAACCTCATCAATTTCTATTGTGTTATTAAATTTCTTATGAAGTTTTAATTTGATTTCCTTTTGAGAATGCTCTCTTCTTGATAATAAATCTAGCGATTTATTATAAATATCTGAGAAAGTTTCATTTGTCATCTACTGGATTGGTAAAACCCTTGATTTTCCATTTCTTTTAATAATTCTAACTCTTTGGTTGTTTTCAAATCTTATTTCACTTACTTCTTGTATTATGGAAACAAGTCTACCTGAGTCTGTTTCAATCAAAAGCTCTACACCATTTTTCTTGGTTAGCGATGAGCCAATATTTGCTCCAATAGCACTTCCAGCCAAAGCTCCAATTACTGAAGCAATATCAGACTCAGTGTCAGATTCTGTTACATTCTTACCAGCAACTCCACCAATAGCTGCCCCTGTAGCGGCTCCTAGTCTTCTATCGCCCTCAATTGTTACATTTGTAATATCAATAATAGTGCCCAAAGTAATGCTTTGCTGTCTTTGCACATCATTTCTGGAAACAATATTTGGCTGTTGTGACATATTTACACAACTAGTGATAAAGACTCCTATAAATACGATTAAAATACTTTTTTTCATTAGCTTGTCTCCAGTTTTTTATACTTTCTATGTAAATCATCTGTGATTACATAATAAGTTTTGTTTTTATAAAATCCGTCTAAAAGAATTACCTTAAATACATCTGAGTTAAAATAAGACTCAACTATTTTTATTCGATCGCCCTTTTTTAACTTAATTAATCTTCTTGAGTCTATAAATGAGAATTCATTCCAGTCACCATACTCTCTTCCACGAAAAGTATGCAAAGCATCTTGTGGCATTTGAAATAAAACCTCTCCATTACGAAAAAATTTATTACTTCTAACGTCTAAAACCCAAATATCGTCGGCATTTATTTCAACATCATCTGAAGAAAAAGCATTGTATGTAAATAGTATTAATATTAGATAAATTATTCTCATAAAATATAGACAGTTTTTATTGCATTAAGTTCATTTAATACATTATCACATTTAATTTTTTGTTTTAAATAGAGTATTGAAAAATAATTAGATAATCCCCATATAAATATTGAAGATGCCATTAGGGTCTTCATATATAAACCGCATGCCTATATAATAGGATGCAATAACAAATGTCGCTTTTAAGGAGGACAATTATGATGTTAAATTTTACTGACCCATTATTTACTACTAGGGTGCTTGGTTTTGAGCCGTTATTTGATAGGTTTCAAAGGCTATCTGAATCATCTCAGAGATCTTCAAGCTACCCTCCATATAATATTAAAAGAGTAGGAAATATATTTGAGATTGAAATAGCGGTAGCTGGACTATCTAAAGATGATATTTTGATTGAATTAACAAACGGTATTCTGACAGTTAGTTATGACGGTCCAGAAAACAACAACAATGACGAAGATCACAATTTAGTCTATAGAGGTATTGCAAAAAGAGCATTTAAGCAGCAATTCACCTTGGCAGAAGATGTTGTTGTTCAAGGTGCAGAACTTGAAAATGGATTATTGTTAATCAATCTTGAGAAAATAATTCCAGAAGAGAAAAAACCAAAAATTATTGATATCAAGACACCAAAGAAAATTCTTGGTAAAAAATAATAACTTTCAAATGAAGGATGGCTTAAGGCTATCCTTCATTTAAAATTTTTATAAATGATAAGATTAAATATGAAAAAAATTCTATTTCTAATTTTCTTATTTCCTTCACTATTTGCAAACCAGATTGTTATAGATACTGGTCATGCAAATGTTTCTTTAGTTAAAAACTCATATGATCTAAAAGCTGAAGGTTCATATATTGGTATTAAATTCGAACTTGATAAAAACTGGCATACTTATTGGAAAAATCCTGGTGATTCAGGAGGTCCCCTTGAAATAGTTTGGGAATTACCAAATCAGTTTAAGCTTGATAAAATAAACTGGCCTAAACCCGAATTGATTCCATATCCTCCTCTTATGACATACGGATATAACAATGAAGTAATTTTTCCATTCAAAGTAAGTCAATATGAATTAAATACAAATGAAGAGATAGGTGTATCTGTAGATTTTTTGATATGCGCAGATGTCTGTATACCAGAGAAAGCATATATAAAAACTTCTATTGCAGATATTCCGCTTGATAATAAATTAGATTTTTTTATTGAGCAGGTTCCGAATGTTACCTTACCAACAGAAGCATATATATCAGATAATACTCTAAAATTAAAATTCTCAAAAACTGATAAAAGGATAGATCAAGTATATTTTTATTCTGATGTTGAAAATGTTGTTGAGCATTCAGCAGTACAAAAACTTACAGAAGAAGAGCATAACTACTCTTTAAATATTCAATTATTTGATAACTCTAAACTATCTGAAATATCTGGAATAATTGTAATTGATGGCAAGCCATTTGAGGTTAAATCAACTGTGGTGAATGCCCCTGATATTGAATTATTTGATGAATTGACTTTATTGCAGGCGGTAATTTTTGCTTTTATTGGAGGTTTGATATTAAACCTTATGCCATGCGTGTTTCCTGTCATATCTCTTAAAGTTCTAAGTTTTGTTTCTATGGGTGGCGAATCTTTATCAAGAATACGTTTACATTCACTAAGCTTTGCTGTTGGAGTAGTGGTAACATTTTTAACAATTGCATTAGCTATTATTTTATTAAAACAGTCTGGAAGTATTCTGGGATGGGGCTTTCAACTTCAGTCTCCAGTAATGGTTAGCATTTTAGCTTTGATAATGTTCATAATTGGCCTTGTTCTTCTAATGGATATAAATATTGGAGCTTCTCTTACAAGATTAGGTTCAACAACTGATGTGAATCCAAACTATATGAACTCTTTTTCTACAGGAGTCTTGGCTGTCATAGTGGCTTCACCATGTACAGCTCCATTTATGGGTGCAGCTATTGGTTATGCTATCCTTCAACCTGCAATAATCACCTTGCCAGTTTTCCTATCACTTGCGTTAGGCTTTGCATTCCCATATCTACTTTTAACTGCCAAACCAGGCTTGATATCATCAATACCAAAGCCAGGTAAATGGATGGAAACATTAAAAGAGTTTTTTGCATTTCCAATGTTTGCAACATCTCTGGCTTCTATGGGTTTTTAGTATACAGGTAGATCCTGATCAGCTAATTTCTTTACTTGTATGCTTCTTTGCAGTTTCTATTTTTATGTGGATTTATAAATCATTCACAAATCAATTTATTGTTTTTGGATCATCTTTGCTAACTATTCTATTTTTATTTACTCAAATTAATAATTTTTCATCAAGCCAGGAGACCTCATCTAGACTAATGATTCGTTGGACTCATGGTATTTTGGTATTGAGGAAGAGTATCAAGGATTGCAACAAGCATATTTTATTAACTATACAGCCGCATGGTGTATAACCTGCCAAGCAAACGACAAAGTTGCTTTGTCAAGAATGAAAGTAAAAGAATTTATGGCCGCAAACGATATAAAGTATGTTGTTGCTGATTGGACAAATAAAGATAAAAATATACTTGATGCTTTAAATGTATATGGAAGAAGCGGAGTCCCATTGTATGTTTATTGGAAACCAGGAATGGAAAAACCTCACATCCTTCCAGCAATTCTTACAGAAAAAATTGTTTTAGATGCTTTAAAAAAATAATTTCAAAAAACCAAATAGCTATTTTTTTTTATAAATTGGCAAAAAATCACTATAATCAAATGTTTAATATCTCATTGAGAGAATTTTATGACAGCTAGCCCTTTTATATTATTTGGAAATATACATATTATTACTATAGTAGGCATTCTTGCTGTTACGATTTTTTTACCATTAATTTATAAGGAAAAATCTGATGCTCAAAAATCTGTAATGACAAAAATTATTGCATATATTATTTTAGCCCATCTGATTATCTCCCCTTTTAAGGATTTATACATTCTTGAAAATCCATATGACTGGAGAGAAGTTCTCCCATTTCATATGTGTGATCTTTCTGAAATTTTTTTAGCCTGGTTTCTATTAGGTGGTCCAAAAATTTTATATAAATGTGCTTTTTTTTGGGGTATAGCTGGTGCCACGGCAGCTATTATTACTCCTGATATATCTCATCATGATTTAGATTATGTATTTTTCATGATTGGCCACGGAATGATTGTTATAGGAGTAATGTATGCAACTATTGCTCTTAATAATAGGCCTTATGCAAAAGACATACTTACTGTTTCATTTATTACTGCATGCATATTATTACCAATAACTTACATATTAAATCTAATATTAGGTGAGCCTGCAAACTTCTGGTACTTGATGGCAAAACCAGCTGGTGCAAGCCCAATGGATATTTTCCCAGAACCTCCATTTCATCTACTTGTTTTAGTACCTTTAGCTATAACAGTTTTTTTCGTAATCTATACTCCATATTTCATAAAAGATCGTTTGCAAAAATA
Source organism: Gammaproteobacteria bacterium (assembly GCA_038141865.1). Taxonomy (GTDB): domain Bacteria; phylum Pseudomonadota; class Gammaproteobacteria; order Magnimaribacterales; family D2472; genus CAJQGY01. Next base: position 69,211 of record JAYQIX010000002.1, read on the forward strand.
GCTGCTTTCACTTTGCTAAATTTGAGTAAATGCGATATAAATTAGAATTAATTTAATGCTTATTTAGAAATGGAAAATTTTATAGAGCTTCTCTCAGAAGTTTGGAACAGAGGTTTTTTTGGTATTAACCTCGGAGCAATAATTTCATCATTGCTGGTCATACTTTCAGCATTTCTTTTTAGAGGTTTTATTATCTCAGTCATAATAAATTCCTTGAGTCGATTAGCAGAAAAAACAGATTCAAAAATTGACGATGAGATAATAAATGCATTAAAAAAACCGATTGGCTTAATTCCAATTACTATAGCATTGTATTTATGCACTCTAATATTGCCAATTAATGGATTAGTTGGAGACATTGCAACAAACATAGTTAAAGCCTTTGTAATATTTACAATTTTTAGTGCTTTATCAAATGCTGTTAAACCTTTATTTGCAGCTTTATCTACAAGCTCATGGTTAACTGCATCAATGCAAATGTGGCTTGAGAGAGCATCTAGATTTATAGTTTGGGTATTAGGTGTTGCAATTATACTGGATATCTTCGGTATTCAAATCGGTCCATTGGTAGCTGGACTAGGTCTATTTTCAGTGGCTGTAGCTCTAGGAGCGCAAGACTTTTTCAAAAACTTAATAGCTGGAATATTAATAATTGGTGAGCATAGATTCCAACCAGGAGATAGAATTGAAGTAACTGGACAGCTTCATGGAATAGTTGAATCTATTGGTTTTAGATCAACTGTGATTAGAACTTTTGATACAGCTCCAATGGCTATTCCTAATAAAGATTTATCTGATGTAAAGGTAATTAATCATGGAGAAATGATAAATAGAAGGCTTGATTGGACAATAAATTTACTCTATTCAACATCCGTAGAACAACTTGAAACTATAAGATCAAGTATTAAAACATATATATTAGAAAGCGATAATTTTGTATCTGATCCTGATTTAGATCCAGTAGTTAGAGTAATTGAGCTTGGTGCAAGCTCTATAGATATTCGAATTGTTGCTTATTCAGATCCAGTTGGTTTTGCGGACTTTAATAAAATAAAAGAAGATCTTATTTTTAAAATAATGAATATAGTCAAGGAAAACAATACTGAATTTGCTTACCCATCTACTTCATTATATGTTGAGAGTATGCCTCAATAGAAACATTCTATGAGCGATCAATTCATACTCTCTCTTACTCTTGCCGGCCTTCTGATTTCATTTATATGGAGTAAATTAAGATATGATGCCTTAACTATCGGCGCTCTAATGATTTTGATTGCAGTTGGAGTAATACCAGCATCTGATGCGTTTTTGGGATTCTCTCATCCGGCGGTTATAACTGTTGCATTGGTATTAGTTATAAGCCAAGGATTAAAAAATTCTGGTTTAACTGGACTAGTTGGTAAATTGATAGGAACAAGAAAATTTTCTGAATTACAGTTTTTAATCTTTTTGCTTTTGATAGCTGCCTTTTTATCATCCTTTATAAATAATATAGGGGCGTTAGCTATACTTTTACCAATAACGCTAAACGTTTGTCAAAAAATGGAATGGCATCCATCAAGATTTTTAATGCCATTAGCTTTTGCATGTATTTTAGGTGGAATGATTACGACCATTGGAACTCCTCCAAATATAATTATTTCTGAGTATAAAGCATCTATATCAAGCTACCCTTTTAGCTTTTTTGATTATTCATATGTTGGACTTGTAGTAACTTTACTTGGAATTATCTTTATAACTTTCATAGGAAGAAATTTTATTCTCCTAAGAAGTGACTCATCTGGAAATGTTTCTCTTATTAATCTTAAAGGTTATTTATTTGAAGTTGAGGTAAATGAAAATAGTAATTCAATTGGAATGACGCTTGCTGCTTTTAAAAGACAGGCTGGTGAGGATGTTGATGTCATAGGTATAGTAAATAGTTCTGGTGCAGTCAGTAAAGTTAAAAATAATACTAGAATAAAAGCGAATCAAATTTTAGTTATTAAAACTCCGCCAAATGATCTTGCTGCCCTTTTAGAAACTTTTGATTTTTCAATACCTGAGGAACTGCACTTCTTTAAAGATGATGATCTTGAAGAGATTGAAGTGATGATCACTCCAGGATCTAGGTTAATTGGTAGAAAACATGATTTCTTTCATAAAATTGCATATGAGGAATTAAATTTACTTGGTCTGTGGAGAAAAGGCTCTAAATATAGGACTAGATTAACAAGAGAAACTTTTAGAGCTGGGGATGTGCTGCTTCTTGGTGTAAGAGATCTCGAAGAAGAAGATGTAACAAATAAAATAAAACATTTAGGCTTAATGCCATTGAGACAAAGAGAACTTCAAACAATACCAAGTAGAAGTAGACTTCTAAAAGGAATGGTGTTCTTTGGCATCTCAATCACCTTAGTTGCATTTAATTATCTTACAACTGCAGCTGCATTCTTATTATGTGTTTTGGCATTTTTGAGAATTAAAATTATAGATGGCAATTTTTATAGAGATATTGATTGGCCTATTGTGATAATGCTTGCTGCAATGATACCAATAGGAGGAGCTCTGCAAACAACTGGTTTAAGTGAAGTTATCTCAAATCAAATTTCTCTATATGCTGCAAATATTAGTCAATTCTGGTTGCTATTCCTTATTCTTGTGGTAACTATGGCAACAACAGATATTATTAATAATGCTGCAACTGCGGTTATTATGGCTCCAATTTCAGCCGGAATTGCCACTCAACTTGGCTATGATATTGAGCCTTTTCTTATGGTTGTTGCAGTTGGAGCTAGCTGCGCCTTCTTAACACCAATAGGACATCAATGTAATACTGTTATTATGGGTCCAGGTAACTATAAATTCACGGACTATTGGCGTCTAGGGCTTCCATTGGATATTCTTATTATTGCTGTATCAATACCGATGATTCTATTTGTTTGGACCTAGGGTAATGGAAGAGCATTTTAAAAGACCAAATAAACTTACTGGTGACCATATTTGCCTGGTTTTACAGATGAAGATGGCAGAGTTTTTGTTAGATACCTAAATAAGCAAGGAAATGATGGTTTCTATTTTGAAGAGTGGGCAAAAGATAAAGATGCCTATCTAAAAAAAATTAATAAATCTTAATTAAAAGCTTCGTCTGAGTAACAATCGCAACTTAAATCCTCTATAGCTCTAATAAAGTCTCCGTAAAGATCATTAAATTCTTTTGACTCGCCTTCACTATCAGTAAAAGGAGTTATAACATCAGAGCCAGACTTAATCGCACCGTTTTCAATTAAAGCCCTTCCAATATTTATTGCATTCTCGACTCCAGCCCATCGTAAATATTTAATTGGGCCCCACATTTGCACATCACCGGAATCTTGCTGTTTATATTTTGTAATTCTTGTAACAACTATATCATTCTTTCTATCCACAAATGTATATTGACCAAACTTACCACTGGTATTGAATATTTTAAATTCTTCTTCGTATGCTGACACCCACCAATGAAGTGAGTACCCTCTTTTTAATCTTGTAAAACGCTGAGGGGTTGAATCCCATACAAGCTGAAATGTTTCATCGATATACTTTTTAGAAAGTATTTCCTCTCCATTCCATATCCCATCTCTTGCAAACAAAAGGCCTATTTTTGAATAATCTCTAGCAGACATGTCTACACAACAATAAGTTAAAACATTACCACTCTCATCCTTCCATAGCTTGTAATCACTTATTTCTAATGGTTTTAAAATCCTATCCTCGAAAAGAACATCGGCCTTTTTTCCAGTTACCTGAAATAAAATATCGCCTAAAAGCATTGAATTTACATTGTTATATTCAAACTTTTGTCCAGCTTCTTTTTCAACCCCAACTGTCTTGGCATAAGCTAAATGATCAGCTTGAAAGAACATTTTCTCATGCTCATGACTTGGAAAATCTAAACCACTAGACATATTTAATAGATCTCTTATGGTAATATCCGATCTCTCATCATTAAAATATTCAAGATATGTTGCAACTTTATCATCAAGACTATTTATCTCACCTTTGTCTAAAGAGATCCCAATCAAGGCAGCATAATAGCTTTTTGCCATAGACCATGATGTTCCATGCGAAGAAAAATTGTATCCATCCGCATATTCCTCACCAATAATTTTTCCATTTTTTATAATTACTACGCCTTGAGTAGAATTATCTCTAAAAGCTATATCTATCAGTCTATCTACTTTATCTTCATCAATGCTAAATTCACTAGATGGAAGTACATCCCAGCTTTTAGATGGAAAATAAATATCGTCAGAAGATACAGAAAAATTAAAAAGAAATAAAAATGAAAGTTTTATGTATGGACTATTTAACATCTTATTAATTTAACACAAATTATCTGTAAGAGACTAGAACCTCTAACTTGTAACCATCATTAATAATTTTTTTAGATCCTCCAAGCTCAGGAAGATCAATTACAGATAAAATTAAAATATTTTCTTTGGCAACATTGAAATTTTCATGGATCAATTCTGCACATGCAATGGCTGTTCCGCCTGTTGCAACCAAGTCATCTACGATGACAACCTTGTCAGTATCTTTTATATTTGTATTAGTTTGTATTTCGATACTTGTGCTTCCATACTCAAGATCAAAGTCTTTTTTATAGGTTTTATTTGGAAGTTTTCCTGGTTTTCTTGCAAGCACAAAAGGTAAGCTTAAATCTTTTGATATTGGTCCAGCAAAAATAAAGCCCCTGCTTTCTATGCTAGCTATAATAGTTGCACCAAATTCTTTTGTAAGCTCGGTAAATGCATTGCAGCTTTTTATAAGACCATCTGGATTTTCAATAAGACTTGTTATATCTCTAAACTTGATACCAGGAATGGGAAAATCATTTACTGTTCTAATGTATTGTTTTAGGTTTAATTTGTCATCCATGATTAGCCTCCTCAAGTGGTGCGTCCAGCTAGATTCGAACTAGCGACCCCCTGCGTGTCGAGCAGGTACTCTAACCAACTGAGCTATGGACGCATTTTTTGAACTCAAAAATGAGTTCAAGAATTATACAGAATTTAAAAATATCTTCTAGGTAAACAGCGAACTGTTAATCAGAAATTTTCTGCATTGATATAAGTTTTTCTCTTGTGGCATTCAAAATTTTAATATTTTCATCTGAAGTTTCATTCTCTAGTAATGATTCTGTTTCTGATATTGATTTTTCTAACGACCCCCACTTTCCTTGAGTGGTTGTTCTTTCTTGAATTAGATCTTTGTATCTAGCCTTGATGTCTTCGGGAATATCATTTACATACTCATTACATATTATCCTCTCTGCAAAAATTGAAAACCTATCGTCCTCAAAATTCCTTGATATTTTTACCAAATGCTCTACATCTGATGATCTATGAAATTCTTGCATAAGATCTCTATCTCTATTTGATGGAAAGCCTCCAGAATATATTGAAGCTTCTATATATTCAGGTTCAGGAAATGACATCATTCTGTCTTCCATTGCCTGAGATATTTTTGATTGGAAGTCTTTGTTGTTTTTAATTAGGTCTGCTCTTTTTTGCAGCTCTTTAAAACTAATATCAAATACTTCTTTATTTTTGATAAGCTTGCTTGAACAAACTGGGATTGTTTTATTTATTTTATATTTCTTTAATGGTCCATCCCTACCTTTTTTGACTGAATAAGCTTTGTAATTTCAGAAAAATCAAGATCTACTATATCCTCGGGATCATAACTTAAATCAAATAATACTATTTCATTTGGTCTTGAAGCATCACTTCCACACAGAACCACTGGATAGTAAATGTATGTCTTCTATGAATTTCTCCCAAAGCCAAAAACTCATCTGAATAAAGTAAATTTTTAATGCCTTGCTTCGTTGAGGAATTTATAAATGAATCAAATAACTCAGGCAATTTTTCTTTAATAATTTCACATAAGCCAATCATTAGATTGCAATCAGCAATTGCATCATGCGCATCTTCAGCATCAATTCCATGTTCTTCAGCAAGATGTTCTAATTTATATGAAATTCCAGGACCGCCTTCAAATAAAGGGATTGAAATTTCATCTGAAAAGAATGATGCAATATTATGAAACATAAGCATTAAATCAAGCCTTCCATTTCCATTTGTATTTGTTGTGTACGGCTCAAGTAAGTTATACCAAAACTGCCTTCTAATTAATTCTTCATCAAATGCATGGCCATTGTATGAAATGAATATAATAGGTTTTTGTTTTTGCCATTCTTTCCATTGACTTTGGATTGATGACATCATTTGATAGTGAGATCTATTAGATTGAAATAAATCTATTTTCTTATTTGTAAGCATTGCTCTAGGAGCAGGAATTGTCCATGGCAAAGGAGCACAACCAATATTTTGTTCATCAATCCTTTTTAAATGGGCATCAGTAAATACAGAGCCGCATTGAAGAATTTGACTAAATTCTTTTTGAATACCTGTTGTCTCAGTATCATAAAATACCAAATTAAAAGCTGACACTTTTTAAGATCTAGAAATAAATGAAGATTCTACTTTGCCTTCCTCATTAATTTTATACTTTCCAAGCTCCTGCCTAGCTACTGCTCTTCTGTGCACTTCATCAGGTCCATCTGCGAGTCTCAGCGTTCGCATATGAGCATACATATTAGCCAAAGGATATATCTGTGAAACCCCTGCTCCGCCATGCATTTGAATAGCCCTATCAATAACATCACAACACACATTTGGTGCAACAACTTTTATTTGAGCAATTTCACTGGCAGCAACTTTATTACCAACAGTATCCATCATATGAGCAGCTCTCAAAGTTAGTAGTCTGGCCTGATCTATCTCTATCCTAGAGTTAGCAATAATATCCATATTTCCACCAAGCTGAACAAGCGGTTTACCAAATGCAACACGCTCCATACCTCTCTCACACATCATCTTTAAAGCTCTTTCGGCTAAACCTATTGCTCTCATACAGTGATGGATTCTTCCTGGTCCAAGTCGTCCTTGTGCAATCTCGAAACCTCTTCCTTCGCCTAATAGCAAGTTTTCTTTTGGCACTCTTACATTAGTAAACTTTATATGGGCATGACCGTGTGGTGCATCATCATAACCAAAAACATGCATCATTTTTTTTATTTCGATGCCTTCGGCATTCATTGGAACTAATATTTGAGATTGCCTCTGGTGCCTGTGATTATCTGGATTAGTAACGCACATAAAGATGATGATTTCGCACCTAGGATCACCAGCTCCTGAAGTCCACCACTTTTCACCATTAATTACATATTCATCCCCATCTAGTACAGCTGTTGAAGCTATATTTGTTGCATCTGAAGAAGCTACCCCTGGCTCAGTCATTCCAAAAGCTGATCTAATTTCACCTTCAAGCAATGGTTTTAAGTACTTTTCTTTATGCTCCTCATTGCCGTATCTTTCAAGAACTTCCATATTTCCAGTATCTGGCGCAGAACAATTAAATACTTCTGATGATATTCCGTATGCACCCATAGCTTCAGCTAAATGAGCATATTCATAGTTTGTCAGACCAGCGCCATTCTCACTTTCTGGTAAAAATAAATTCCAAAGACCTGCGGATTTCGCCTTTGCTTTCATTTCTTCCATAATTGGAGGAACTACCCAATTACCATCTTCGTCTTTAGATTGCTCATGGTATAAGTTCTCGTTATGAGCTATCTCTTCATCAATAAACTTTTGAACTCTTTCTATTAAGTCAAGTGCTTGTGGTCTTAGTTCAATCATGATTATTATCCCCTATTATATTGAATGCTTTGAATGAGTTATAAGCCCTATGAATAGTTGCTTTTAACAGTTATTATAATATATATACATTAACTCACTATTGCTAAAAATCAACATAAACTGTGCACATTTAAAATATGAAAATTAGCTCATTTGATCTAAATCTGTTTGTAATTCTTAATGCTATATACACTGAAGGCAGCCTTACTAAAGCCACTGAAGTGGTTGGTATAACCCAACCAGCGGTAAGTAATGCCCTCTCAAGATTAAGAGAGAAATTTGATGATGACTTGTTTGTTCGAACTGGAACTGGAATGGTGCCAACACAAAAAACTGAAAATATTATTTCTGATATTCAAAGCGCATTATCTTTAATGCAACAAAGCGTAAATCAACCTAACTCCTTTGATCCAGCGATAACTGAGAGAAACTTTAAATTATCATTGGGAGATATTACTGAAGGAAGAGTACTTCCATATATGATGAAGGAAATATATAAAAATGCTCCAAATATTTCGATCGGTAGTTATAACTACAGAAGAATTGATCAAGTCCATGCTCTAGCCACAAATAACCTAGATTTTGTTGTAGATCCTGTGATACCTGATTCTGATGAAATAAATTCATATAAAGTCTTCCAAGATTACTTTGTTGTGATTCATAGAGAGGGTCACCCAATTCAAAAAATTAAAAACTTAACTGTCGACGATCTTTTATCTCAAAAATTCATTAATGTATCTAATAGAAGAAAAGGTCTTCATATGGTTGATCTAGAGCTAGAAAAAACAGGTCATAGAAGAGATATAGCATTGAGATGTCAACACTTTCTAATTGCACCTGAAATTATTAGAGAAACTGATGCTGTTATTATGGCTACAAATAGTTTTGCAAAAAGCAACGATCTTCCTTTTGTTGAAATCCCACAAGAATTACCTCCAATGGAGTACTTCTTATCATGGCATAAAAATGATGAAGGTGATGGTGGACATGAATGGATGAAAGATTTAATTATTAAAGCATTTGAAAATGCTCAAAAGTAATTAACTGTTAGCCTAAATTGTGCCCGCCTGTTTTAACTATCCCTCCATCTGATGCAATTGTCTCACCAACTGTATACGCACCAGCTCTTGAACACATAAATATTACAAGTCCAGCTATATCTTCTGGAGTACCAACTCTTTTTCTTGGATTTCTTTTAGCAATTTCAGAGTAGTCATGAGCAACTGCGGCTCCAAGCATGTTACTTGGATATGGGCCTGGGGCTATGGCATTGACTAGTATATTTTCACCAACAAGCCTGTGAGCTAAATGTCTAGTAAGGTGATGAACTGCAGCTTTAGATGTAGAGTATGAAAATGTTTCGAATGCGGGAACATCCAAGCCATCAATTGAACCAATATTAATTACTCTTGATGGATCATCTAAGGTTGCATTTTTGGTTAGTAATCCTTTTAGTTGCTGGGTTAAGAAGAATAAGCTTTTAGTGTTTAAGTTCATAACTTTATCCCATCCTGCTTCTGAGAAAACATCAAAAGGCTCAGCCCAAGCAGCTCCAGCATTATTGATTAAAAAATCAATACCATCTTCTTTTTCTTTAATTTGATCTGCAAAACTCTTAACACCATCTAATGAACTTAAATCACAGCCTAGAGCTATACATTCACCATTGTATTTCTCAGAAAGCTCTTCTGCTTTTGAGATGAGTGGTCCAACTTTTCGAGCAGTGATATAAACTTTAACTCCATTTGCTAGAAATCCAGCGGTGATCATTTCACCAATACCTCTTGACCCTCCTGTAACAACCGCTATTTTACCTTCAACATTAAAAAGATCATTTATGTTCATGCTTCCCCACTAGTAATAGAATTTTTGAATATTCACAATATATATAAACAATTAAGTGATGTAAAATACATTATGCTTTTAATGAATTTATTTGGCTTGGTTATATCAATTGCTGTTTTAGTTTGGGGAGCGGATAAATTTGTTGATAACTCGGCATTGGTTGCAAAGAAATTTGGTCTTAGTGAATTAACAATTGGGTTAACAATTGTTGCGCTAGGTACATCTGCTCCTGAGATATTTGTTGGAATTTCTTCGGTTTTAAGTAGAACAGAAGAACTTGCACTGGGGACTGTTATTGGATCAAATATTTCTAATATTGCACTTATATTTGGAGTTTCGTGCATTGGACTAGCAGCGAAACCAATTAGAACTTCTTCTGTTCAATTTATTGCATTTGCCCTTTCAGCTATAGTTTTGGGAATTGCATTAAATGATCTTAGAATTTCACACTCAGAAAGTATTCTTCTTTTGTTAGTTTTCTTTATCTTTATATTTATTACATATAAGTTTAGATCTAACGGATTGGCTTCTGAAGATGATACTCTATTAGCAGATGATGGTTTATTGAAGATAGTTCTCTTTTTATTAATTGGATTATTATGCCTCATACTTGGATCAAGATATGCAGTTTTGCATGCAAAAGAAATTGCCCTCATCCTAAATGTATCAGAACTTATTATTGGTCTTACAATTATTGCAATTGGTACAAGCTTACCTGAGCTTGCTGCAACTATTTCAGCTATCTTAAAAAGAAAAAATGATATGGTTGTTGGTAATGTAATTGGTTCAAATGTTCTTAACATTACACTTGTAGTTCCAATTATTGGTTTTTTCTCAAATATAGAGCTAAATCAAATAATCTATACTAGAGACTTTTTATATATGATGATTGCAACTATTTCATTTATAGCTGTTGCTGGATTGTACTCGTCTAAACTTATTAGCATAAATTTCATAAAGTTATTAGGAGTAATTTTTGTGGCTTGTTATATTTGTTATATTCTTTTAGTAAGTAATTTACTTTAAATCTACTTGTAGTTTTTAATTAAAAATAAGCCTATTACTAAAGCTATTACTTCGAAGACAAAAAAACTATTGTAAAAACCTGGAGTAGTTGGTATCAACGAGAATATCACTCTGCCAAAAGCTATTGATCCTACAAGCATTGTTAGAAATTTGATTATAAATAGTGATATAAGCTTGTTAAAAATTCCTATAAAGCACATAACCCCAATAATTATATTAAGTCCACCATAAATACCAGCTATTTCAGAATACCCAATTTCTGAAGTGACAGTTAACCCAACTGCTTCAAGGAATGATGGGTATCCAAGCTCAAGGGCTCTTAGAATTGGATCAAGTATTGCCCACAAACCAATTCCAAAATATGTAATACCCATAAAGAGCAAAAATAATCTTACAAACCAAACTAACATACAACTTTCCTTTATTTTCTTTTACAATCTTTAGATTCAAATAACTATTCATTACTATATTAAATAAATATGAAATTTAAAAACTTTATTTGTTTCAACACTCTATTAATTATGACATTAAATATACATGCTGAATTGCTTTTAAATGATAGTGACAAACTAAATCTGCCGCTACCCCTTCCGTACAATGGCATTGAGTATTCTGATGTCGAAATAAACAATTTTTTAGATGAGAGTATAAAAAATAACTTGCAGCCAATAATTATATTCGGGGGAAATTGGTGTCCTGATTGCAGAATTTTTGCTGGGACCTTAAATATGTCTTCAATCAAGAAATTTATTGATGAAAAATTTAATGTTCTTCATATAGATGTTGGGAGATATGATATTAATATGAATTTGATGGAATTATTTGGCATTCCGCCTGAGAAAGGTGTGCCTAGAGTGTTAGTCTTTGACTTAGAGAGAAACCTTATAAATAACTCTTCAACCACTGAGTGGACTACTGCGAGAGATAGAGATCCGCAAGAGATATTTAACTTTATTCAATTAATGGCTAAGTAAAATTATTCAAACTGCTTTTCTGCGCTAGCGAAAAATAAATATGTTGTTCCTCCGATAACTAGGACTAGAGAACATAGTTGAAATATTATTGCCCATGATTCGAAACTTTCAAGAAGAAATCCTGTAATTATTGGGCTAAATATTGCAGCTATCATACCTATGCTTCCAGCTATACCATAAAGAGAACCAGTATATTTTGGCCCTAAATCTGCATGATTAACTCCAAAACCACCTGCACCAATGCCAGAAAATAAATTTGTTATGCATAACAAGATAATCATATTGAAAATATTTTCTTGGAAAACTATTAGAAATAAACACAATGCAGCACCAAAAAATCCTAGACTATTTGCTAACTTTCTAACAATGATGATTTTTACGCCCTTTTTGATGAATGAGTCTGCAAGATAACCCCTAACAATAGTGATAAAACTGAAATAATGCTAGGTATGAGGACCATAATAATAAATAAGTTTGATTCAAGCTCTACTCCCAATCCTCCCCTTGATACTGGGCTATTAACATACTTAGGTAGATAGGAAATGAAAGTGAAAAAAGTCCAATTGTGACAGAATGTAGCTATTACGATTGCCAAAAATGGTTTATTTGTTAACAATTTTGATATTGGTAGGCTTTGAGCTGCTTCTTTGGCAGGAGCTTCTTCTGCAATAAGTTTAAGTTCATTTTTAGTAATAAGTGGATTATTGTTTGGATATGCATAAATTTTTTTTTGCCAAAAAAAGAACCAAATAATTCCAAGAGCCCCAAACAAGTAAAAAACTAATTCCCAAGAGTAATATTGAATGATGATTGCAGTTACCACATAACCAAATACAGTTCCAAATGACATGCCGCTATTGGTAAAAGCAATTGCTCTTGTTCTTTCATTAAAAGGAATCCATCTAGCATATAGAGCATGCCATGAAGGAAAAGTTATGCCTTCACCAAGCCCATTAAAACTCTTATTAAGATCAAAAACCAAAATCCACTGTATGCAAATAAAGGAGTAACAACTGTAAAAATAGACCAAAGCAATACGCCATATGCCAATACTATTTTCCCGCCAAATCTATCTGCAAGATAACCACCAATCATCATTGTGAAAACATAGCCAAAATAAAAAGATCCAAGAATTAGTCCGACTTGAGACTCAGACCAGCCAAATTGTTGTTGCATTGGAATAATTGCTACTGAAATATTAACTCTATCTATATAACAGATAAAAACTGCCAGGAAAGACATGAATATTAGCTTATAGCGCTCAGGGAACATCTTAATAAAACTTACAATAGATGCTTAATTTATACAAACTTATTTAAGTTTTTTTTGTTTGTTTAATCTTTTTTGCAATTTTTTTAAATTTAGATTGAATGGCGATCCTTCAGATGAATTCGTTTTATTGCCTTTTGTTACAGCATTTGATACTTCAGAAGATTTAATAATATTATATGCATCTCTAAATGGTGTACCTTTGGCAACTAGATCATATACTCTATCTGTCATCCTCATCTCATCATCAATAAAGCTATTGGAAAGCTCCTTATCTATCACAATGCTCTTAATTAAGTCTGGAAGAATTTCTAGAGATTTCATAACAGTTTGAAAGCTTTCTACAAGACTTTTCTTTGTTAATTGAAGATCTCTATGATATCCACTTGGTAGTGAGATAAGATTTTCTAATTCAGAAGATTGACCAGCTAAGATAGCATAATTTGCTCTCAGCAATTCGATCACATCTGGATTATTTTTATTTGGCATTATTGAAGACCCAGTAAGATATTTTTTATTAATCTTTAATAAATTAAATTCTTGAGATAAAAACAAGCTCATGTCCCAAGAATATTTTCTTACATCGAGCATTGGTTGTTTTAGTGCGCTAAGAATCTGCATTTCATATTTACCTCTACTATTTTGAACATACATACTATTTAGCTGCAATCTATCAAACCCTAATTCCTCTGAAACTGATTTTCTATCCAAGGGAAGTTTCACACCATAACCAGCTGCTGTACCCAAAGGATTGTTGTTAATCCAATCAGATGTATATGAAATGAGATCAACATTATCCATAAAAGATTCAGCATAGGCAGAAAACCATAGCCCCCATGATGAAGGCATTGCTCTTTGCATATGGGTATAGCCTGGCATTGGATCATTAATATGTTTTTGTGCCATTCCTAAAAAAGATGCAGCGATTTTTATATTCATATTCTTAACAGAAAGTAATTGATCTTTAGCAAATAACCTCATTGCAATAGCAACCTGATCATTTCTACTTCTTCCGGTATGAACTTTTTTTCCAAGATCACCATGTTCATTGGTTAAGTAAAACTCGATAGCCGAATGACAGTCCTCATAATCATTAGTAAGCTTAAATTTTCCATTTATAAATTCTTTTCTAAGCTGTTTTAAAGATTTTTTAAGCTTTGTGAGCTCTGTTTTTTTAATAATTTTAATATTAGATAGCGCATTTATATGAGCAATCGTCGCATCAATATCATAGGTAAATAAAAATTTATCTAGCTCAATGTCATCTGAAGAAAGAAATCTTGAAATTTGATCAGAAGAATCATTGTTGTTTGTATCCCATAATTTTTTAGTCATTTGTTACTCCTAATAACTCTTCAAGCCCACATGCTGAATTTAAATTTTGAATTGCTTGCGTTGCAGCACCTTTAAGCAGGTTATCTATAACTGAATACATTGTAAGATTTTTATTTGATTTATCTAAAGAAAAACCACCTATTGTTGCATGATGCTTACCAGCCACTTCTTGAATTGTTGGCATATCATTAAATTTTATTAAAGGCATGTTTTCATAGTATTTTCTATATATATTAAAAAGCTCATCTTTTGAAAGAGGTTTTTCTAATTTGATGTGAGCAGTAATATGTATCCCCTGAAAAAAGTTACCGACATGAGGTGAAAAATAAATATTTTCATAACAATGCTTCCTTGTTTCTAGCTCATGTATATGGCCTGAAGGAGCATATGGAATCACGTTATTTTTAAGTTTTTGAGGATCATTTTTATCATTTGGAGTCGCTCCTGCACCACTATAGCCAGAAATACCAAAAGCACTAACTTTGCCAGTGATATAGGATTTCAATGGGGAAACTATCAGTTGAATTGCAGTGGCATAGCAACCTGGGTTACTAATATATTGACCTGCAGTGGTTTTTTGAATTTCTGGTATTCTATAATCCCAATTATCATTAAATCTATGATCAGAACTTAGATCTAATATAATAATATTTGATGATGCATTTTTGATTTTTTGAACATACTCAAAAGATTTATTATTTGGTAGAGCTAGTATGGCAATATCAATACTATCAAGCTCGATATCATTACCATCTAGTTTAAGAAATTTTAAACTTTTATCCTTTGAATAGTTTTCTATGTATTTGCCATAAGCTGAAGATGAATATGCTTTCTTTAAGAAAAACAAAGGGTGTTTATCTAATAACTTAATTATCTCTTGGCCCACATAACCCCTTCCACCAAATAAAGCAATATTATAATTATTCATCGTAAATCACGGTCCTTGGTTGCTTTGCTGCAAACTCAATACAGGAAATAAGTTCTTTTAAATCGGTAATTCCAATCCAAAAAATATACCAATCATCAAGCCTTTGAAATCCGTCTGCTGCATCTTTATAGAAACTGTTTATTACATTATTCGGTTTCGAGCGCCAAAATACCTTTTTATTATCTTTAATCATTTTCTTCCACATTGCATTACCTAAACCCTCGCCTCTTGCGGAGGAGATAACAGAAAACTTATCCATGTATGCGACTCTATGTTTTTTTGATAAAACTATTACCGATCTATTACATGAGCTAATGAGATAATTATTAACGGTATTATCAAAATAATTATCTGTTAGCTTGCCCCTAAATGATGATTCAACTATTGATTTAACAATAGCTTCTTGAGGTTCATCTAATTTTGTAAATGAGTTAATAGTATGACCTGCTTTAACAAGCGTTCCGGACCCAGCATCAGTAAATAGCTCTTTGCTTAAAAAGAGTGGTTTTGTGATTGAAACTGAGCTGCTAGATGGAAGGATGTCTGTTAGAAGTTTTATTTGCTCAAGTTTTAACTTCATACCTGAATGAAGCCAATCTTGTTTCATTAAATATTCATAATCATCATTAATGTTTATTGTAGAAATAAGCTTAGAGTTCTCATCAAAAATACCCCCAACCTCTGATAAAAATATAACTTTATCTGGTTCAATTTCTCTTGCTATAGCTAATGTAGCTAGATCAGCATTTATATTTACATGATGCATGTCTTTAGTTTTTCCTAATGGAGAAATTACTGGGACAAACCCCTCATCAATAGATGCTTTTATAACTCTTGCGTGTAAGCTTGTAACATCACCAACATATCCGAGGTTTTTATCTTTGATTTCACATTGAAAGATATCATCAATAAAAGATTTTGCTTTAACCCCCTCAGCGTCAAGCGCCTTTACCAATTTAATATTTTCATTAGAGAAAACATTTATAGCTGTTTGGAGAACCTCTTCAGAGCTTACCCTTTGACCATTTATAAATTTATACTCTATTTTATTGTTTTCTAGCTCTTCAGATAGCATCGGTCCAGCACCATGAACAATAATAGGAATAAGACCAACTTCAGTTAAAAAAGAGATTGAGGAAATAAGGTTGTCTAAATCATTTTTTAAAATAGCGCCGCCAACTTTAATTAAAGCAAATCTATAATTGTCAGATGAAAACCTTTCTAAATATTTCCTTATTTCTTTCTGGCTACTAATATTGCCTAAAAGTTTTAAAAAGGTTTCTTTTTTATAAACTTTATTCATAATTTATTTTTATTCACCTTTGCCCATGTTGATGAACTTTGCCCATAAAGCTTTATAAAACCTGATGATTCTTCAATACCCCATGACGCAGATTGCGCATATGTTGAATCTTTATTTATCAGTTTCTTCTTTGCATCAACCGAAACTGCTGTCACACTCCCAGAGGAAAGACAGACCTCGACAGTACCATTTACAAGTTGTTGAATATCTTCTAAGAAATTCTCAAGGTTTTTTGTTAATGGGTCAAAATAAAATCCGTTATCCACTAATTCCACCCATTTCTTGCCAACAAGAGGCTTAAAAAAAGCTTGTTTATCAGTGAGAATGGTCTCTTCTAAGGCCTTGTGAGCTTTCTGAAGAATAGTTATTCCAGGAGCTTCAAATAAAATCCTTCCTTTAATTCCTATAATAGTGTCTCCAGTATAAATTTCTCTTCCAATTCCATATAAGCCACCATCACTATTTAATTTTCTAAGTAAATCTGCTCCTTTAAGTAACTTGCCATTAATCTTTTTTGCTTCGCCTTTGACGAATTCAATCTTTATCCTTTTATCTTTTTTGGGATATTGATTTGGTTTCTTACAAAGAATATAACTTTCATCTGAAGGCTCTTTCCATTCATCTATCTCTGATCCAGATACTGTTGCTCCCATAATGTTTTCATTAACGCTATAAGATGAACTTAAAGAAGAAACTTTAAAACCCCTTTCTTTAAGGTACTTAATTTCATAACCTCTAACATCTTGTGATTCATTTTGAATTTCTCTGATCGGGCTAAAAGTGTTAAAGCTTCCAAGAGCCTGAATTGATAAATCAAATCTCACCTGATCATTACCCATCCCTGTGCATCCATGAGCAATATTTTTAGTTTTTAATTTTTTACATAAAGCAACAGCTTCCTTAACAATCAAGTATCTATCTGAACATAAGGCAGGATATCTATCTTGATATAAAGATCCAGACCAAATAAGGGGTTTAATTATTTCTTTCCAAAGAGATTGATCTACATTTTTATTAATATGTTTTTTTGCGCCTAGCTCTATTGCTCTGTTTGTAATCTTGATTTCTTCCTTTTTTGAAGTGCCTCCTGTGTTCACAAATATCGTATGAACCTCAAATCCCTGTTCTATTAGATAAGGGACACAAAAACTTGTATCTAATCCTCCTGAGAATGCTAAAACAATTTTTTTCATTTTATTTATCCTTTAATAAAGTTGTAAGTAATGATTTTTGAACGTGCAATCTATTAGCTGCCTCTTGCACAGCAATACAATAATCAGAATCCATAACACCATCCGAAGCCTTTATATTTCTTCTTAACGGGAGGCAGTGACTGAATCTAGCATCATTAGTTAATGCCATTTTTTCTTCGTCGACAATAAAATGCTTAAAATTGTCTCTAAGAATTTTCTCATTCTTTGCGTCATTGAAATAATTAATTGCACCCCAGCTTTTTGCGTAAACAATATCAGCATTAGAATATCCATCCTCTATGTTATGAGTAATTTCAAATGATGAATTATTATTAGAGCAATTTTCTTGAGCTTTACTTATGAAAGATTCATGAAGAATATAATCATCTTTCGGACACAGTAATTTCACGTTCATCCCAAACTTGCTAGCTATTAAAAGTGAAGAGTTAGCTACGGCGGTATTGAGCGGCTTTGGATGATATGTCCAAGTTAATAAATAATTTTTTCCATCTAAATCTCCAATTTCTTCTTGAAGAGATAATATGTGAGCTAACTCCTGACATGGATGAGTTATGGTCTCCATATTTATAACAGGGACACTTGCAAACTTTGCAAAACTCTTGATGACATTATCTGCAATATCTTCATTTATATCATTGAATTTTGGAAAGGATCTAACCGCAATTAAATCACAGTATTCGGATAATACTTTTGCAACTTCAATAATGTGCTCTTCTGAATCTCCATCCATACAAGTATTCATCTCAAACTCTATTGGCCATGCATCTTTTCCAGGATGAAGAACGACGGCATAACCTCCCAGCTCTTGAATGCCTATTTCAAAGCTCGTTCTAGTTCTCATAGAGGGATTGAAAAATAATAAAGCTACAGACTTATTCTTTAAGGTATCCTGAAATCTTTCTTTCTTAAGATATTTTGCATAATCTAATATTTCCTGAAGATCTGATCTTGTCCAATTGTCAGTTGTAATAAAATTTTTCATTCTTTCTCTCATTTGTTAACCAAAAAAAAACCCAGCTAAAGCTGGGTCTATTTCACAACAGAAAAGATCCAGCTATATAGCTGAAGCCCGTCTCGGTTGTGGATTAAATTTATTCATCGATGTGAGTATATCTATAAATTCTAGTTTGTAAACTTTTTTTATATTTATAATTTAAGCATATTTGATAAATTTTTATGAAAATTAACAATAGCCTTTCAAAATAACCCAATAGCCTTTTCTTTGTAAAATTTCTTTTGGCTGGATCAATGTTTCTTAGTTTCTCAATTCTTTTAAAATGCCATATGATTCAACGAGGTTAATATTATCTAAACCATATGGAGGTAAGTATTAGCTTTCGTTGATGATTAAAAATTGGTAGGGATGGAGGGAGTCGAACCCCCACGCCTTGCGGCACTTGGTTCTAAGCCAAGCGTGTCTACCAGTTCCACCACATCCCCAATAGTTCGAGCATTATATATTATAAAAAACTCTTGAGAAGCTTAAATTATTAAATATTAAAGATCGTATGAAATTTGGTTTTTTCTTTTCTTTTGAACAAAGTAAAGTGATGCAAATAAAATTACTCCAGTAAAAAAAGAATAAAGCGAATGCTCACTAATACCATCGTAAATAAAACTAAATAGCCTTGATAAAAGCATACATCCAAAGATATACAAAAGAATATTGCCTATTTGCACTCTTGAAGAAGAGTAAACAAATCTAATTGTTAAATAACCTGAAGCTAAGAAAAATCCTGCATATGTTCTAACAAGTGTTGCAGTTGATTTATCCGAAACTTCAAAAGGAATAAAAAAGCTATTTACATCTGGCATAACAATAGTTGAAATTCCCATTAACAACATTAAGATGCCACATATTGTTAAGACTATCTTGGCTAAAATCATAAAACCCCCAATAAATATAGCGCGAGAGTAAATGACAATGCTCCTATAAGCATCCAAAAATACATTTCTTTATGATTACTAAACTTATATGAATTTATAGCTAAGAAACAACAAAAAATTGGAGCTAAAACAATAATTCCATATCCGATTAAAAGTGCAAGAGGTATGAAAGCAAGCACTAAGAATAATTGCAATACTATTTTGTTCATATGCTTATAAAACTACTTATCATAACTAAAGTCAAACACCTTCACCATCCTCGATAACAGTTGGTGATTCTTTGTCTACCGCAAGATTGGAAATTTCAGATTGTATTTCAAGAATTGTCTGATTAATTTGTTTTTTGTAACTTTCAAGCGCCTGAATAGAGTCCTCAGCAAGCATTAGTTTAGTTTCAAGGTTATTAATTTGTATTGGCAGAGCTTTTAAGATATTTAAATCATCATTTGATTGTTTGCTTAATTTTCTAAAATGCTCAATATCTTTATTAGTTTGTGATATAAGCTCTTTTAATTGGCCAATCTCATCGTTAAGGACATTCAGATTAGTGTTAATCAATTCTGTGTCTTCTTTAAGCTTTTTAATATCTACTTTATTTCTTTTATTGCTTAAATCCCAAAGCTTTCTAACTTCTTTATCTAAAAACTGTAATGAGGCACTTATACCAGTCATTGAATCAGTATTATTTTCATCTGCAAGACTTAATTGCTCCTCTAATAGGGCTATGCGCTCGTCTAGAGTTATTATCGCTTTATTTTTTTTATCCACTTCTGAGTTCTGCCATAAAGCTAATGCCAAAATAGACATAAGAACCAAGACATAAACCAAGCCAACAAATAAACCTCCATTGTTAGAATGTTTAAGATATGAAGGTGATGGTTTGTCTACTTTGATCTCTGAATTCATATTTTTTAAAAAAAAATTTATGTTCTATAATCTTATTTTACATTAACTAATAAGTAATTATGAATTTAGATTTTTCAGACGACCAAAAATACTTGAAAGAAGAAGCTAGAAAATTTTTTGAAAAAGAAAATACATTAAAAGCTACAAGAAAGACATTAGAAGATAAATTATTTATAGATCAAGATCTTTGGAATAAAGTCGTTGCATTGGGTTGGACTGGGATAACAATACCAGAAGAGTATGATGGTCTTGGTTTAGGGCATCTAGAACTTTGTGTACTCGCTGAAGAAATGGGTAAAGTCCTTGCCCCAATACCCTTCTCATCATCTGTTTACTTATTTACCGAAGCGATAAATAAATTCGCTAGCGAAGATATAAAAAAAGAAATTCTACCGAAATTGGTAACAGGAGAAATTGTAGGCACATTGGGCGTAACAGAAGACTTACACGCCCCAACAGAAGAAAATATATCAACTTCATCAAATAA
Source organism: Gammaproteobacteria bacterium (assembly GCA_038141865.1). Lineage (GTDB taxonomy): Bacteria > Pseudomonadota > Gammaproteobacteria > Magnimaribacterales > D2472 > CAJQGY01. Next base: position 90,112 of record JAYQIX010000002.1, read on the forward strand.
AGGTCGAATTAATGGAAAGAAAATTGCCGTACCGGATGCAAAAGCAGCTACACACTCAATAGTTGTTACAAAATCTTTCAGCGGAATTGATTTAAGGCTTGTTTGTCATGAGTCCGATGGGGTGAGTATTAACCATATGGATTCTATTGATGAAAGCAGAGGTCATTTTTCTATAGATTTCAAAGATGTTGATAGTGAACTTATTGGCGAAGAAGGTAATGGATGGGAATGCTACCAGAGTCTTATAGATCAAGCAGCTGTTTTATTTAGCTTTGAACAAATTGGTGGTGCTCAAGCTTCTTTAGATATGGCTCTTGAATATGCTAAAGAAAGATATGCATTCGGTAGGCAAATTGGCTCTTTTCAAGCAATTAAACATAAATTAGCTGATATGTATGTATCTATTACATTAGCTAAATCAAACTCATATTATGCAGCATGGGCTTTGTCAACAAACTCATCAGATCTACCAGTAGCATCGGCAACTGCAAGGGTTAGTGCGACTAAAGCATTTCAATTTTGTTCAAAAGAAAATATACAGACTCATGGAGGAAATGGTTTTACATGGGAATATGATTGCCATTTATTTTATAGAAGATCTAAGTTGTTATCACTCAATCTTGGATCTTTATCAAACTGGAAGAATAGACTTGTAACTGGTCTAGAAAAATCAAATATTAATTAGGGAAAAAAATGGATTTTAATGATACAAAAGAACAAGCAATATTTAGAAAAAAATGTCGTGACTGGCTTGAATCAAATGCAACTTTAAAATCAGAAAGCTCAACAAACTCTTTCAGTGAAGATAAGAGCTATCTAGATACATCAAGAGAATGGCAGAAAAAAAAGTTTGATGCTGGTTGGGCGATGCTGCATTGGCCAAAAGAGTATGGAGGCATTGCTGCAACACCTATTGAAAGAATTATATGGAATTCAGAAGAAGCGAAATTTGATGTCCCGAGGGGTATATATGATATTGGATTAGGTATGTGTGGGCCTGTGATGATGCAATATGCAACTGAAGAACAAAAACAAAGATATCTTCCTGCAATGGCAGAGGGTAAAGAAATCTGGTGTCAGCTTTTTTCAGAGCCATCAGCAGGATCTGATGTGGCTGGACTGAGAACAAAAGCAGAAAAAAAAGGAGATAAATGGATTATAAATGGACAAAAAGTTTGGACATCTGGTGCTCACTACAGTGATTTTGGAATTTTAGTTGTAAGACATGATCCCAACCTTCCAAAACATAAAGGCATGACATTCTTTTTTGTTGATATGAAATCTCCAGGAATTGATATAAAACCGATTAAACAGATTACTGGAGGGTCAAACTTTAATGAAGTCTATTTTAATGATGTTGAGATACCTGATAGCCAAAGATTGGGTGATGTTGGAGATGGTTGGAAAGTAGCTATAACTACCCTCATGAATGAAAGGTTGGCTGTAGGTGATGCAAGTGGAGCAGATGTAAATGAAGCGTTTAAATGGGCAAAAGGACAAGATGACATGGGTGGAAAGCTTATAGATAACATGGCAGCAAGAGAATCCATCGCAGATTGGTATTGTGAGGCTAATGGTTTAAAAAATACAAAACTTAGAACTATGTCAGCATTATCAAAAGGTGATACTCCTGGCCCGGAAGCATCTATTACAAAAATAGTGAGTGCAAATAAATTACAAGCTATTGGTAATTTTGGAATTGACTCTGCAGATATGGCAGGCATGCTAGTGAATGAAAATAATGAAATAGATGATTTTCAATCTGCATGGCTGGGTGCTCCAGGACTTAGAATTGCAGGTGGAACTGATGAAATTTTAAGAAATATTATTGCTGAAAGAGTCCTTGGACTTCCTGAGGATCAAAGGGTAGACAAAGACATTCCATACAAAGATATCCCTTCCGGAAAATAGCAACTAACTTTCCATCAGGCAAAAAAAAACAGAGCTTAGCTCTGTCTTAGTTCGAGTTCCTTTGGGGTCTAAAGTGAGAATTTTCTTTAGCTCCTTGGAAATTTTTCTCTTATTTCCTTGGTGGGTCTCTAAGCTCTTTTTTATCGTCGACTCTTAGAAACGCTTTTCTCCCTCTGGTCTCTTCCTTCTGATTCTCTCTAACTTCCGTCTGCATCTAGTTGTTAGTCGGTCTCAGCAGGTAAAGTTAATATTACTCCTCTTATTAAGAATGTCAACACTTAATTATGAAAAAAGTTAAATTATTTAAATGAACTTAAGAATCTTAAAAAATTGACTTCGCTCCCTTCTACTTTTATCTCTCCAGAAGCAATTAATCCAATGGGGTTTTTGATACCTGCAAGTGATAATTTTAAGGATTTCTCAGAAGTTCTAATTATTAAATCACAATTATTTTGATCTTCTGAAATCTCTGCTATTGAATTTCTTACTGTAATACTGCGAACTTTTTCATTTTCAAATCTAAAACAAGCTTTATAGTTATCTCTAAAAATATTATCAGGATCAAGGCTAACACTTAACATACTAAAGATTGTATCAATATTGATTTCATTCACTAATGATTCACTTCTTGCAACCTCTGGAAATCCTTTAAAATCTGGATCAAGTTCCATAGCTACAGTTAAAAAATAGTTTCTTTTGTTAGGGTTTGAGGATCTTATGCCTTCGTAAAAAAGAGCCTTGCTTTTTAATTTATTTGTCTCAGAAATTTTATATTCAAGATTAATCAAGTGCTCGGATAGTTGCAAGGCCCATTGCATGTCTTCTTCCTTAACAGCCCTCTTTAACTCATTGAATAAATTTTCATCTCCACCTGCTAGATTAGATATTCTAATTGCTTTTTCCTTTCTAGATAACGGATCTAGATCAGCTGGATTTCCATTAAACCACCCCAAGTATCCACTATAAATACTTTTAACAGACCATCTTATAGTTCCATAAAACTCTCTTAAAAATGAAGATGAGGATAACTCATCAGGTAATTCAATTAGCTCAACAATTTCATCAGGATAATAGCCTTCATTCATTAATCGAATTGTTTGATCATGAACGTATTGAATGGCATCTCTATAAATAGTTAATGAACTCATGACATCTTCACCGCTTAACGGTTTTGTGTGGCTTGGAAACAGATATTCTGGATTAAAAGATCTCATATGATCAAGACTCTTTACCCAGCCAATAACATTTCTGTGAGTAGTTCCTCTGATTGTATAAAGATTTGGAAAGGTGTTGTATATATTATCGCCTGGCATCAATGCTTTATGGTCTGGAAGCCATACAAATATTTGATCATTAGTTTCACCTGGAGCGTGGTAGAGTTCTAGGTTAATGCCAGCTATTTCTATTTTCAGTTCATCTTTAAAAACTGTATCAGGCTCTATATATCCAATTGGTGAATCTGAAACATTTAAACTTGGTCCAATGCCCGCATTAATAAACTGATCATCAGGTAACAATGTACCAAACATCCTTGTGCTTCTTTTAGATATAATTGGATTAATAATCCCCATAATTCTTTGAACATAATAGTCAGTAGATTCGTGAGCTATTACTAAAGGTTTGTCTTCTTGAGATTTAATAAAATATTCAGCTCCAAATGTATGATCCCCGTGATTGTGAGTATAAATAATTGCTTTTATTGGATTTGAATTTTTCTTTTTGAAGAGTGAATAGACCTTTTCTGCCTCTGAAACACTATCTGTAACATCTACAATTATGTTGCCATCCTCACCTTCTATCATTATTGAATTAGCAATCCCAAAACCAACAGCAATATGAATCAACCCTCCAGGTGTTTTATATGTATATATTTCTTTATTAAACTCATTTGTGTGATTAATTAAACCTTCAAGGTCAGATGATTGAGGGATATTAGATAAATCATTCACCTCCTTAGAGCAAGAAGTTACAATAGCAAGAACTATAATAATGGGAAAAAATTTCATAAATGTCTCAAGTTAACTCTATAAAGTCTAACTCTAATCAAAAACCAATAAAACCTTTATTTAACGAAGTTGATTGGAGTGAAGGTTTTCCTTTATCAAAAGAATTCGATGATATTTTTTGTCAAAAAGATGTAATTGAGGAAACAAATCATGTTTTTTTAGGTCCAAATAACTTAGCAAAGAGATGGAAAGCCAATAAAAAATATGAATTTAATATTGGGGAACTGGGATTCGGTATTGGGTTGAATTTTTTTATTACTCTTCAAACATGGATTGATAATAAAGATTCTAATGGAGTAAAGAAACTAAATTTTATTAGCTTTGATAAGTTTGCCCCTAAGTTAGATGATATTAAAAAAGTTAAAGAAGTTTATCCTCAGCTAAGTGAGGTAATAGACTTATTTTTAGAAAATACACCCGCTATTTTTGGGGGTGTAAATAAATTTGAGATTAAAGCTCTAAATGCATCATTGATACTTGTAATTGACGATGTTCAAACAGGACTTAAAAAATTATCTAATAATCCCAATCAAATAGATGCTTGGTATTTTGATGGATTTGATCCTAGAAAAAATGAAGATATGTGGAATGACAATGTATTTAAGATGGTTGGTATTTTAAGTAATGAGAATACTACGTTTGGAACATACACGGCTTCAGGCTTTGTTAAAAGAAACCTTATTAAAAATGGATTTATTATCAAAAAGTCTAAGGGTTTTGCTAATAAAAGGCATATGCTATATGGAGAGTATTCAAAAGGTAATAAAAAAAAATTTAGAAGTAAAAAAATAGCCATAATTGGTTCTGGTTTGTCTGCTTCTATACTTGCAAATAAACTTGCATCAAAAAATTGTATTGTTGATGTTTTTGAAAAGGAGAATGCTCTGGCAGCTGGAACATCAAGCAATCCCTTTGCATCAATGTATCCAAAGTTTGCTTTAGGAGATGATGTAAGATCATTTTTTATTATTCAATCATATTTTTACGCATTCAATTATTACAAAAGAAATTTTGATGCTTTTGATAACACAGGAATTCTTTTTTTATCAAATTCTGAACATAGAAAAGAATGGCTGCAAAGATTATTAAGAATTGGACGTGATGATGTTTTTGAACGAATAAGTAAAGATGATATAAATTCTAATAATGAAATAGAACAGTCTAATGATGGCGTTTTTTGTAAGTTTGGTGGAGCTCTCTCACCAAAAGAATTATCTCAGCAAGCTTTGAATCACGAAAATATTAATGTTCACCTTAATTCAAATTTTAAAGGAGCATAAAGCTAAATCTAAAAAAGTTTTTATAAAAATTAATGATGTCTATTTGGATGATGCATATGATGATTTAATAATTTGCACTGGCCCCAGTCTAGATAAATATCTTCCTCAAATTAATTCAATGAGGGGAGGAATTGTTGGATTGAAATCAAAGAATCTCGCAAATATTAATTATCCAATTAATCATTCGGGATATTTTTTACCAATTAAAGATGGAATTAGCTGGATTGGTTCATCATATGAAAAGGGGGATACTAGACTGAGTGATGACGAGTTAGAAGATCTAATAATTGATAAATCTAAGTCTATTATATCTTTTATTGCAGACGAAAAAAGACAAATATGGAGCGGGATAAGGTCAACAACTCCTGATAGACTTCCAATAGCGGGAAATCTAGATAATCCAAATGTTTATATAATTGGAGGCCTTGCTTCAAGAGGTCTTAGTTTTGCGCCTCTCTTAGCTGACTACATTAGTTCAAAAATATTAGATTTATTTCTTCCAATTAGTGAAGATATTGAGAAGGCTATTCAACCAAAGCGATTTAAAGGGTAGCCATTATTTCTTCTACAATTGAGCTAGAACCGTCTTCTCTTTCAGGAGACCTAGGTGATCCCTTTCTCCAGTCAGCATAAACAGTATAGACAGTATTATTTGATTCGATATCTCTTAGATTAACCCTAAGAATGAATTTTGATATTGTCCTGATGTTATCTCGATAATATCTATCCCAATTATATCTAGAATAGTAGTGATTTAGATTATCGCTTTCTATTTCGTCCTTAGAAGTTATATTTATTTCAAATATCAACTTAGAGTCCTCTGAGAAAGATAGGCCCCTATCAATCAATGCATTTTTGAGATCATCTCTAAAACCTTCAAGAGCTATAGGATTGATTTCAGCACTCAAACTAGTTTCATTTATCTTTACATAAAAGTCGCTATAATTATCAATTGAGAAGGCTTCTACTCTATCGACTTCAATAAATGACTGAGGATTAAGACTGCAACTGGTCAATACAAAAAGTGTTAATAGTAGTGTTATTTTTTTCATTTAATTTTTTTTAAGGATTTAACTAATTTTATTATGTTTAATTTACAAGATCAAAAATATATATCTTTACTGGATGTTAATGCAGAAATTTATAATCATTCAGAATTTAATTTTCCACACATACATCTTGGTTCTAATTCAGATGAGAAAGTTTTTATGGTTGCATTTAGAACTATGCCTGAGAACTCTAAAGGAGTAGCTCATATTCTTGAACATACAGCTTTGTGTGGCTCTAAGAAGTATCCTGTCCGTGATCCTTTTTTTATGATGATAAGAAGATCATTAAATACATTTATGAATGCTTTCACATCAAGTGACTGGACTGCCTACCCTTTTGCTACACAAAATAAAAAAGATTTTGATAATTTATTATCGGTGTATTTGGATGCTTCTTTTTTTCCAAATTTACATGAATTAGATTTTGCTCAAGAAGGACATAGAATTGAATTTAAAGAAGGCTCTGAAGAAATTGAAATAAAAGGTGTTGTATATAATGAAATGAAGGGTGCTATGAGTTCTGTTACAAGTCAACTCTGGCATGGAATGTCAAAACATTTGTATCCATCTTCAACCTATCAGTTTAATAGCGGAGGCAATCCAGAAGATATTCTTGAACTTACTCATGATGAGCTAATCGAATTCCATAAAACACATTACCACCCTTCTAATGCAATTTTTTTGACTTCTGGTAATTTAAACCCTAAAGAGATTCAATCTTATATTGAAGAAAATGTATTAACTCAATTCAGTCCATTAAAAGAAGAAATATATGTTAATAATGAGACTAGATTTACATCACCCAAGATAGCAAGTGAGATTTATAACCCACAGCCAGGTGATGAAGATAACCACCATGTCGTTTTGTCATGGTTGCTAGGAGAAAGCCATAAACCACAAGAGCTGTTAGAAACATATTTGCTCTCATCCATACTGCTTGATAACTCAGCATCTCCTTTAAGAAAAGCTCTAGAAAATACCAGTCTTGGTAGATCATTATCGCCCTTAACAGGTCTTGATCCGGATCAAAAGGAATTAGTATTTGCTGCAGGTCTTGAGGGTGTTAGCAGTAATCAAGAAAAAGATGTTGAAAATTTAATCATCAACTGTCTTGAAGATCTAGTTAAGGATGGTGTTGATGAAGATCTGATAAATTCATCAATTCATCAATTGGAGATTTCACAGAGAGAGATTGGTGGCAACGGAATGCCATTTGGTTTGCAGTTAATGCTCTCTTGCTTGCCTGCATGTATACATAGAGACGATCCATTGCAGATACTTGATCTTGATAATAGTTTTAATCTTCTGAAAAAAAACCTCAAAACAGATAGATATATTGAAAATTTAATTCAAAACAAGCTTTTAAATAACGACCATAGACTTCTATTTTCTCTTATTCCTGATGGTGATTTAAATAAAAGAAACGAGCAATTGCTTAAAGAAGAGCTTAAGGAAAAAGCAAAAAATCTATCTGAAATTGAAAAGGAGCAAATTAGTTCTCTTACAAAAAGACTTAAATCGAGACAAGAGTCTGAAGACAATCCCGAAATCCTTCCTAAGGTAGGGATATCAGATATCCCAAAAGAACGTATTTATGCTGAACCTGCATCAATAACAGATAAATCAACTAAGAATTACATATACAAAACTGGCACTAATGGTCTTGTCTATCACTCAATGATATATCCTATTAATAATCTCACTAAAGAAGAATTAACTAATGCTAATCTATATGCAAACTTTATAACCAACCTAGGAGTAGGAAATAGAGGATATGAAGAAGTTCAGAAGTATCAATCCTCAGTAACTGGGGGATTAAATGCATCCACTATTTTCTTACCAGGATCAAATGCTGATTCTTTTAAATTAGGTCTGAAGATAAGTGCAAAATCTTTAGAAAAAAATGCAGCATTAATGCAAGATTTGATTCTTGAAACAGTTGAAGATGCAATCTTTTCAGAAAATAAAAGAATTAAAGAATTAATTGAATTTACTTCATCTTCAAACGATAGATCAATCATTCAAAATGGTCATATGCTTGCCATGGGAATTGCAGCATCTCTACTAAACGATTATGCATCAACAATAGATATGATGTCGGGTGTTAGATTTATTTCTAATTTAAATAATATTTCTAAACATATAGGTGAAAATAATAATCTAAATATTTTTTCTAATATGCTTGAATCAATGCATAAGAAGGTTGCTGAATCCCCTTCAATTTCTTACCTTGCAAGTTCGCTAGATGCAAACACTCTTAATCTAAAAAATAATAACCTTAAGTCAACTGATTGGTATGATCAGGATTTAAACTCTTATCAAAGCAGTCCAATTGCATGGGTTACTGGATCACAAGTCTGTTTTTGCTCAGAAGCCTTTAATACTGTTAAGTGGCATCATGAAGATGCAGCAGCTTTATTAGTCCTCTCTACTGTTTTAAGGAATGGCTATTTGCACTCAGCTATAAGAGAAAAAGGAGGCGCTTATGGTGCCGGAGCTAGCCAAGATCTTCATTCAGGAATATTTAGATTTTATTCATACAGGGATCCAAAATGTGTTGATACATTCAAAGAATTTAAAAAATCTCGAGAATGGGCTTTAAATAATATTAGTGAATCTCAGCTTGAAGAAGGAATTCTTGGAGTTGTTTCTAACATAGATAAACCTCTTTCGCCAAGCGGTGAGACAAAAGATGATTTTATAAATAGATTAGATAATAGGACTATAGAGCAAAGATTAAAATTTCGATCTAATGTAATTGAATGTAAATTGTCTGATCTTAAAAAAGTGGCTGAAAAGTATCTATTAAATAATGGAGCTAAGTCTGCTATTGGCGGTAAATCGTTTATTGATGAATTTAGTGCTCTTAACTTTGAGATAAAAGAAATCTAGCCAAAAAGGAAAAATCTTTTTTTCTTTAATTCTTTTGAACACTTCCAGTACTGCGATTGATATCTTCCTGAGCGAAGCTGGACTCTATCGGCTACTTTGATTAACCATTGTTTTTTTCTATAGGTTTTCTTTTTGAAACCGCCATAACCTTCATGATAAGCAAGATAAAATGATCTTGCATCATTCTTATCGAAACCCTGATAATATCCTTTACTTGCATACCAACCAATAAAGTCAGCTGAGTCTTTAAAGTTATTTCTACTAGCCCTTGAGTTTCCAGTCTCGTCTTTATAGTCATCCCATGTATCTGTTAAGGCCTGTGAATAGCCTTTTGCACTAGATGGTCTTTTCCAAGGAATAAAACCTAACAATTTTTCTCTTTCAGGCTTTGCATTAGAATCAAAACTTGATTCTTGATATACCACCGCCATTAATACATGTGGCGGAAGTTTCCATCTTTTTTGAGTTTGAATTGCTGCTTTATACCAACTTCTTTTCTCTTCAAAAATCAAGCAAATATTATCAGGATTCTGAGGTGGTGATGATGCACAAGATGTTATAACAAAAAGTGTAACTACTAATTTAAATATATTTTTTTGGCTCATTTAAAAAATCTGAGTACTCCTCTTCAGTTAATATATTTATACCCAACTCATTAGCCTTTTTCAACTTAGATCCAGCTTTATCACCAGCTATTACAAGGTTGGTGTTTTTAGATACGCTTGAGGATACCTTGGCGCCCATAGATATTAAATTTTCTTTTATTTCATCTCTTGAGAACATTGCTAACTTTCCCGTAAGAACTATTGAGATATCTTTCAGAGGCATTTCTGCTCTTGATAAAACATCTAGCTTGTTTATAGATAGCTCTGGAAGAAGTTTATCTATAATATGATTCATATCTTTGCTTTTAAAGAAAGTTATTATGTTTGCGGCAACTTTCGACCCAATATCTTCAATTCCAATCAATTGCTCAAATGATGCGTTCTTAACAGCTTCAAATGTTAAAAAACTAACAGCTAAGTTTCTTGAAGTTGCCTCTCCAACTTCTGGAATTCCTAATGAGTAAATTAACTTTGATAAATCAATATTCCTAGATTTATCAATTGCATCAAGGAGATTATTAACCGATTTCTCACCAAAACCATTCATTTTTTCAAGTTCACTTTTATGAATATGAAGCTTAAATATATCAGCCTGATCTTTTATGAAACCTTCTTTTTTATAAATGTGTTAATAATTTCTTGTCCTAAACCCTCTATATCAAAAGCTTTTCTTGAAACGAAATGGATAAGATTACCCCTTAAGATATCTGGACAACTATAGTTAGATGAGCACTTAATGAATGCAGCTTTGTTTTTGATTTCTTCTAATGAAAAGTCTTCCTTACCATTGGATATTAAGTAATATTCTGCCTCTAACTTACTTCCAAAAGTTTTTATTTTTTTCGAATTATTTTTGTCGTAAATACTCCAGTCAGAAGCGTTAAATTGAACAACATCAGAGTCACAAATTGGGCATTTCTTTGGAATTATAACTTTTTCAGCATTAACACGGTTAGACGTAACAACCTTAACTATCTGAGGTATAACGTCACCAGCTCTTCTAATAATAACTGTATCCCCAACCCTTGGATCTAACCTCTCAAGCTCATCTATATTATGTAATGTACAGTTGCTAACTGTAACTCCACCAACAACAACTGGTTTTAGTTTAGCTACTGGGGTAAGGGTTCCTGTCCTACCAACCTGAAATTGTATGTCTTCAATTACTGTTGATGCTTCTTCTGCAGGAAACTTATGGGCAATTGCCCATCTTGGAGATCTAGAAATCTCTCCAACTCTATGCTGATAATCAAAAGAATTTAATTTATAAACAACGCCGTCAATATCGTAAGTAATGGTTTCTCTATTATTTAGAATTTCACCGTAATAATCCAAGCACCCTCTTGCACTGCTTACTAATCGATTTAATTTATTAACCGGCAAACCGAGAAGGCTCATTTTATTAAAGAAATCATCTAACCCAGAAAAGTTTATTCCATCGCACTCACCAAAACCATGCGCAATAAAAGATAATGGTCTTTTTGATGTTATGGATGGATCTAATTGTCTCAATGATCCAGCAGCAGCATTTCTTGGGTTAGCAAAAGTCTTTTCATCACGTTTAATTGCATTTTGATTTAACTTTATGAAATCTTTTTTTGAAATAAAAACTTCACCCCTTATTTCTAAATAATTTGGGGTGGTTAATTTATTAGTTAATAGGGTTTTTTGAGGAATGGATTTAATGGTTTTAATATTTGAGGTTATGTCTTCACCAACAGAACCATCTCCCCTGGTCACGCCTTTAACTAGAATGCCATCTTTATAAATTAAAGAAACTGCGGCTCCATCCATTTTAGGCTCACATAAAATATCAAACTCATTAATATCAGGAAGTCTCTTTTTTAATCTGACAAAAAACTCATCTAACTCATCTTTTGAGAAAACATTGGATAAAGAAAGCATCTGCTTCTTATGTGTATAAGTCGTAAAACCAGATAAGGGAGTAATACCTACTCTTTGGGTGGGTGAATCTGAAGTTATATAGGATGGGTTTTTGTTTTCAAAATCTATTAGAGATCGAAAAAGGTTATCATATTCTATGTCTGTTATTTCAGGATCATCTAATACGTAATAGTTATAATCATGACGTCTGATTGTATTTTTTAACTTTTCATAGTCTTCTATGCTCAATATTTCACCTAACCTAATGTCTTTAACTGCTTAAGTCTCATTATTTCCTGAGCTTTTGATTCAATATGAGAAATCATTTGCTTCGTTATAGGCAATCTCTCTTCATCACATATGTTTGCATAAAATTTTTCAGAAAAACTATATGCAAAATTCAACATTTCTCTAAATGTACTCAAAGGGTCATCAGCTTTTGATAAGTTTGTTGCAATAACAACTGCAAATGTATTAGTACTATCATCAAATGTTCCTGGGTTAAGAGCATTAGCAACTCTGAAAAGCTCTGTACCCTCTGCATTTTTAAGAATAAAAAATCCATGTCTAACTTGAGCATTGCAATTAGCCATAAATGCAAACAACTGCTCAATATCAAAGTTTGTTTTATCAATTGAAATAAGATTTAATATTGCTAGCTCTTCATCATCATTTTCTTCATTAGGGACAGGAGCTTCAAAATCAAAAGATTGCTGAGATTTAGCATTCATATCAACATCATTATCAATATCATCTATAACAGGCTCAATTTTCACTTTAAGCTCACCATTTGAGGAAATTCTTTTGATTAGAATAAAAACAAAAATTAAAAAGACTAATACAGATAAGCCTATTAAATATATTTCAAAATTGCTTTGCATGTTAGGTTTCTACAAATTCTAAGGCTTCTTTCATATCAACTGAAACTAATCTAGATACTCCAGGCTCCTGCATAGTAACACCCATTAAATGATCACTCTTCTCCATGGATACTTTGTTATGAGTAATAAATATGAATTGCACTTCTTTAGACATTTCCTCTACCATATTTATAAATCTCATAGTATTCAAATCATCTAAAGGCGCATCCACCTCATCAAGCAAACAAAATGGGGCTGGATTAAGCTCAAATATAGAAAAAACTAAAGATAATGCTGTTAGAGCTTTCTCTCCACCTGACAATTGAGAAATTGAAGAGTTTTTCTTACCAGGTGGCCTAGCCATTAATACCACACCAGCATTTAAAGGGTCATCATCAGTCAAAGTAAGTTCAGCAAACCCTCCTCCAAATAGTTTAGGGAATACTTCTTTTATGCGAGCATTAACAGAATCAAAACTATCCTTAAACATTGACTTAGTCTCGTTATCAATGGTTTTTATAGCTGATGATAGCTTATCTAAAGCTTGAGTAAGATCATCGTATTGTATATCTAGCTCCTCTTTCCTCTTAGATTCTTCAGCTATCTCATCAGGAGCTGCTAAGTTTATAGCCCCAAGTCTAATAATTTTTGATTGTATTTTAGCCAATTCATCTTGGAGATTGTTGATATCCATTTCTTTGTATTTATCGAGATCAATATCCCCCATTTCAATTCCTGAATCTTGAATTTGTTTGTTGGCATTATCTAGATTTATTTCATATGTCTTGAGCTCTAATCTAGTATCAGTAATTTTATCTGCAAGCTTTTTAACATCTAGCTCAGCATATTGTTTTTTAGTTTCAAGCTCTCGAAGGTTTTCATTAAAATATGATTGTTTTTTTCTAATATCAACCAGAACTGATTCAGCTTCCGAGCTTTTCTGAACAAGCTCTGCCATAGCAGACTCTGTGAGTGCTTTCTCTTTTATCCCATCTTCGATTAACTTCTCAAGCTCAATCTGTCTATTCTTATATTCTTCTGGTGAAGTAAAATTCACATTACCAAGTTTAGAAATATTCTCTTGAACTTCATCCAAGGTATTCTCTAATAAGTCGAGGTCCATGCCTTCAAAATCACTTGGATTCATATCAGATATGCTAACACCTGCCCTTGAAAGACTACTTAGAGCATTTTCTAAGTTTATTTCATATGTTCTTAACTCTAAATTAAATTGATTTATCTGATCAGTTACCAATCTAAATTCATGAACAACTGAAGATTTTTGTTCTTCTATTTTGCTGATTTCATTATCAACTTTGTTTCTTAAATCTTTAAATTCTTCTAAATCTTTAGCAGCTACTTTCAAATTAGATTCATGCTCATCTAATTTTATGTTCGAATTGGTTATATCATCCTCAATAGTTATTAATAGAGTATTAAGTTCATCTTGTCTTTTTAGTAACTCATCAGTTAACGATTTTGATTGGGCAGATGCAATCTGAAGAATGTCTTTCAAGAGACTTTTAAGCTCTTTAGCCCTTTCTTGAATGTTACCAATATTAATATTGTTTTCAGAGAGAGATTTAATAATATTATCAAGAACAGCTATTGCTTTCTCTTTTGGGCTGAGATTTTCCATGCTCTCTTCTTTTCTTTTTGCTTCTTCATAATTTGCTTTAGCATTTTCAAGATCTATCTTGGTTTTTTCTTTTGAAGAAAATAGCCTGCTTTGGTTGCTCATAAGGGTATTAATAGATGCCTCAAGTGCGAACACGTTTTTTTGAGCTTTCTCTAATTTATTTGGAAGTGAAGAATTTTCTTCATTAATCTGGCTTATAGTTGAATCTAGAGAATCAATTTTTACTTGTATTGAAGATTTATTGGTAACAAGAGGTTCCAGTTCTGCATTTATCCTGTCTCGGTTCTTCATAGCTTCAAATGCTTTTATAGTTGCTATGTTGAGTTTTAACTCTTTTTCTTTGGGGCTAAGATCTTTAAAGGCTGCTTGTTTTTTTGTTGCTTCATCATAACCAACAACCGCTTTTTCAAGATTAGATTTATTATTTACTTCATCTCTATTAATATTTTTTAAGTTTGCTTCTAATTTAGCTATTTCAGCACCAATTGAGTAGAAGTTTTTTTGAGCATTCTCATAAGCATTAACCACTGATTCATTCTGAGTTCTAAAATCATCTATTTGGGATTGTTTGGTTTCTGCTTCAGCTTCTTTAATTAGAAGATCTCTTTTTAAAGCATCAAGTTCTTTTTGAAATTTGTCTCTGCTCTCTTTTGCTTCTAATGAAAGAAGAATTGCAGTGTCAAATTTATTCTCAGCTTCATCTTTCTTCAACTCATTATATTTTTCAGCTGCATTTGCTTGGTTCTCTAATCGCTTTATAAGTCTAGAGATTTCATCTCTGATGTCTTTAACCCTAGAAAGATTTTCTTTTGTTTTTTTTATGCGAGATTCAGTTTCCCTTCTTCTTTCCCTATATTTTGATACACCTGCAGCTTCTTCTATATGTGTCCTCAACTCCTCAGGTTTTGCGCTTACTAGCTTGCTAACCATTCCTTGCTCAATGATTGCATAAGAGTTTGGGCCAAGACCAGTACCAAGGAAAATGTCTTGAACATCCTTTCTGCGACATTTTGTATTATTGATAAAATAATTTGATTGAGCATCTCTTGTCATCACTCTTTTAATTGAGATCTCATTAAAAGAGGCATATTCACCACCAACTTTCCCAGCAGCATTATCAAAAAGCAGTTCTATGCTACATTGACCTGATGGTTTTCTTGAATCAGTTCCATTAAAAATTACGTCTACCATAGACTCACCACGGAGGTTCTTAGCAGACAACTCTCCAAGCACCCATCTAACTGCATCGATAACATTAGATTTACCGCAGCCATTTGGACCAACAACACCAACTAAATTGGTAGGAAAAGCAATTTTTGTAGGATCTACAAAACTCTTGAAACCCGCTAGTTTAATGTGTTTAAGCTGCATTTTTATAAGTTGTTAACAACTACTTATATTAAACTATTGTTAACTTTTAGACCATTGATTTTGGTTAATTTTATAGGTATTTAAAGGGGTATTAGGATCAAAAATAAATATTGAATTGAAGCTATAATTTTGACCAGAATTTATGCAATTAAGGTTAATAAATATTTCAATGGATTCATTATTAAGGAGAGCCGAAGCTATATCAAAACCTGGAATTAATGAATCATTATTTGAGATTGAAAACATGTTTGTATTGTTTAAATTCTTTTTGCCTATTGGAACACCAGGTCCATTAACAATTTCTAATTCAATATCCACCGTGTTATCAAGACAGTTTTCTGGATTGGTAGACTCTATTTCAATAGATGCAGATGCAAATGTTGGGAATCTTGTATCTCTCAACAGGGTATACATAGAATAAAAAATTAATTTTTCATCTGGCTCAACATACAAACCTTCAGCTATCGATATTAAGCTTTCAGCAGAATTGAAATGTCCCTTGTCGAGAGCATTAAGAAGATATGACTGTATCCATGGTTTAGCAGAGTCTTCTAGCTTTAGATATGTAGATGTATTAATAGGCTCATTTGCATCTATTAAAGCTATTATTGATTTGTTAGTTTCCTTTAAAGAATATTTATTATATTTAAAGCTATCATTTAAAAAAATAAACAGGCTTGAAAGTAAATAAATGAAAGAAATTCCAAGGACAAGCCCTTTATTTTGTGTTTTTTGATGAAGAATATATGCACCAAAAGGTATAAAAGCGAAAAGAGCTAAAGCGATATAAAGGATCATTTTGCTCTCTCTCTAATAAAAAATACTATCAAACATATTGTTAAGAAAATAAAAGGTGAATACCACAAAACATAAGTATTTGGCTCTACAGGCGTATCATATAAAGTGTCTTTTCCAAAACGATCAGATATATAATTTTTAATCTCAGTATCTGATTTGCCATCAACAATCATTTGAGAGATCGCTTTTTTTAAATCCTCTGAAACTGGAGCATTTGAGCTTGCTAATGAACCACTAGTGCATTTTGGACATCTAATTTCTTTTATTAAATTATAAAAACGGGCTTCATTTTCAACATCCTCAAACTCGTAATATGCCTCTGAATATACATTGCTGCTAAGAATAAATAAGAAAGATAGTCCAATTTTTATCATAGGATAATCTCACTATCTTTAATGGTCTTGACAAATACGTCTTCCCATATCATCTGGTTAACCTCTCCTCTATAATGAGCAATAACTTTTCCATTTGAAATTAAAAAAGTTTCAGGCGCACCGGTAACCCCCATATTTAAAGCTAAACTTCCATTGAAGTCATGTATTACCAATTCATAAGGATCTCTATATTTTTTTAGCCAATCGATGGCATCACTTCTGTCATCTTTATAATTTAGCCCGATAATACGAACACCACTATTAGATAATTTTTCAAGAAACCCATGCTCGACCCTGCATGTAATGCACCAGCTAGCCCAAACATTTATAAGGAAATTACCAGATAGATCTTCATTCGAAAGCTCAGTTTCTTTGTATAACTCATTTAGATCAAAAGATGGTATTTCAAAAACTCTGTAATCTGCACCAGGATATGAATTATCTTTTGACAGGTAAGTATAAAAAAATGCAAATATACAAATAGGAACTATAAATACAAGAATTTTTAGGATTTGCTTCATAATTTAGACCTATACGAATTAATGACAATTATTAATCCAGAGAGCGCCATCATTATTGCAGAAAGCCAAACATATCTAATAAAGTAATTCAGCTGAACATTAACCACCCAGCTTTTATTATCAAGCTGATCTCCAATTGTTATATAGATATCTTTTAATGGGGTTACTTTTATAGCGGTTTCAGAAGTGATTTGTCCTCTTACAAAATATTTCCTTTTCTCAGGGTAAAGAAAAGAGCTTTTACCATTTGAATCAATAACTTTAAAGACAGCTCTTATAGAATCATGATTAGAATTATTTATTAGCTGAAGATCATCAAAAGATATGGAAATATTTCTATATGTTTTTATATCATTAGGGTACATATTAAAAACTCTTTCTGAACTAAAAATAGAATTAGCTGATACAGATAAAATCAACATACCTAAACCCATATGAGCAAGCATACTGGGAATATTGATATGTTTCTTCTGGTAGATGCTAAACACTAATAAAATCAAATATCTGATTATCAATAAAAAGCCAACAAATGCAGATATGTAAATGATTGCTGAGCCATTATTTGCATAAAAATATAAGGAGGTGGCTACAACTAAACTTAATGCTAGTGATAAGTTTAATTGATTGAGTTTTTCTATTTTTTTAAAGCTCCTGCCCCATTTTGATTCAATGGATATTATTAAAATTATTGATGCAAGAACTGCAACTGGTGCGTATATAGCATTATAAAAAGGAGCTCCAACACTTATTTTTTGATCGTATGCTAATTCATAAATTAATGGATAGGTAATTCCCATCATAGTGGCAAAGATAAGAACACCAAAAAATATATTATTCAAAGAAATAAATGATTCTTTAGAAAAAGATTTGATCTTTGTTTTAGATGTTAAAAGGTCAAATCTTGATGTGAATAACCATAGTGATGAAAAAAGGATTATTCCAATAAATACAAGCAGATACATGCCTCTCTGTGGATCATTTGCAAATGAATGAATGCTGTCAATTATTCCTGACCTGACGATGAATGCACCAAATAAACTTAAAGAAAAAACTATTATTGAAAGTAATAGAGTCCAAATTCTCAAAGATTTTGATTTTGAAGCTACGCTTAGTGAATGAATAAATGCTGTTGCTGCAAGCCAAGGCATTAATGCAACATTCTCAACAGGATCCCAGAACCAATAACCTCCCCAACCAAGCTCATAATATGCCCACCATGAGCCTAAACATATGCCGATGGTAAGAAATATCCAAGCTGAAACAGACCAAGATCTAACAACCTTTTCCCAATTAATGCCTGCATTTCCATTTAAAAGAAATGCCAATCCATAAGCAAATGGTATTACAAATCCAACATAACCCATATACAAAAATGGTGGATGAATTGCTAGTGCTGGATCTTGTAGTACAGGATTAATATCTGCACCATTTGCTGGAGAAAATGGAAGGTTTGTTTCAAATGGGTTGGAGGTTATTAAAAGAAATAACTGGAATCCAACAATGATAATAGAGACTATTCCAATAGCAAAGTTTTTAATTTTTAAATTACTATCTTTGTTTAAATTAAATACAAAACCCCATGCGCTTAGAAATAATATCCAAAGGAACATTGACCCCTCATGAGCACTCCAAATTGATGTTATTTTGTAAAAAGTTGGGAGCATAGAGTTAGAATGCTGCGATATATAAACTACAGAAAAGTCATCTGTAGCAGCAAGATAAACATATATTACAAATGAAAGAAGTAAAAGTATAAAAGCATGAGAAAATGCTCTTTTAATTAATATGGATGAATGTTTTTTATCACAATCTAGTACCAATACCAGAGTTGATGTTAATAAAAATAAAGTGGTCGATAGGACTGATAAAAAGTGGGATAAATCTACTAACATTATTTATTTAAAGCTGGTGGCATATAATTTTCATCATGCTTTGCAAGAACTTTTTCTGCCTTCAAGCTGTTATTTTCCAAATAACCTAAAGCAACAACTCCGCTACCCTCTTTAAATAAATCTGGAACTATTCCTTTATATTGAACGCTTATAGATTCCTCATAATCAGTTATCACAAAAGATATATCTTCTCCATTTCTTATAACAGAACCTTCACGAACCATGCCGCCAACTTTAACCCTTTTATTAGATGGTAATTTTTCAGAAATAATTTCACTAGGTGTATAGAAATAGTCCAGATTGGTATTTAAGGCGTAAAGGACCATTAAGACACCTGAACCTGACAACAAAGATATCAACAAAATATTAATTAACCTTTTTTTTCTATGCTGCTTCATCTTATTTGTGATTTGTATTTTTTGATTAAAGAATTAAAAATTTTAAAAGACAGAGATATCGCTACAAGAAAAATTAAAAATACCAACCATACAAAAACACCATGGCCATCCATAATTAATGCATCACTTATAGAATTAAATGCTAAATTAGACATAGTTTTTTATCCAGTTTTTGGTTTTTTCTCTTTTATAAATCTGTACTTTAGAAGAAAGTATTACTAGGCAAGCTATTAAACCTGAAAAACCAATAATTGCCATAAAAAGTGGATAAAGCATGGCCGGATCTATTGCAGGTTTTTCGGTTAATGTAATTGATGCTGGTTGATGCAATGAGCTCCACCAGTCAACAGACTTTTTAATGATTGGTATTTGCACAAATCCTATAATCGAAAGGTATGCAAACAGTTTGTCTGCTTTATCAAAATTGTTAAATGAATTATGAAGAGAAATTAATCCTAAATACATTATAAATAATATCAAAGTTGAAGTGATTCTTGCATCCCACTCCCACCAAGTACCCCATGTAGGTATGCCCCAGATTGAACCTGAGACTAAAGCAATAAATGTTATTGTTGCACCAACTGGTGCTATAGATCTTGAAAGATATGCAGCTAATTTAACCTTCCAAACAAGATAAACAAGACTACTTATTGCCATTGCTGCATATAAACTTTGAGCAATAAATGATGCTGGCACATGAAAATAAATAATTCGATAAGAATTACCTTGAACAAAATCTTTAGGGGTAAAAAATAGCCCCCACATGATAGCTGTTAAATATATAGCTAATGATATATACAAAAGCCATGGATAAATTCTATTAACTTGATAGAAATAAGTCTTAGGAGATGCAAACTGATGTATAAATTTTTTAATCACAATAATTAAGATTTCTCTTAACAATTACTCCAGATGGGTTTTAATGATTTTTGAAATAATTGCAGGAAATATGAACATTATAATAGATAAGATACCAAAAAGCAGAATCAAGAATCCAAAATAATTAATATTAAAGATAATTGCTGTAGTTAATTTTCCAAGTATCACGAGCATTGGAAGTAAAAGAGGCATTGTAATTAAAGTTCCTAGAACAGATCCTTTCGTTAAGCTTAATGAATTTCCAAAGCAAAATAAGATAAGAAAAATATAAGTCGAAACCAACAAAGCTGGCAAAAGCAAAATAGATGAATAAACTGTGTTTCCTGCTCCAATATTGAATAAAGATCCAAAAATTGAGACAGGGATGCCAATAAAGCACCAATGAACTAAAATCTTTATAAATACTGATTGATAAATTGATCCACCAGTAATCAAAAGATGTTCAAGTGAGCCATCTTCATAATCTTCGAGAAAAATTCCTTCAGTAGCTAGCATCATAACCATCAAGCAAGATATAAATAAAACTGGAAAAAAAGCATCAGCAAGACTCTGATTTGTAAGCTCTACGGTAAGCGGATAAGCAACCATGATTAGTATAAATACCAGAATGGGGCCAAGCCATGCCCTTGTTTTCTTAAGGAGTTTAATTAACTCATGCTTTAAGCTTTGTTTAACTTTCATTAATCTAAATTAAAATTATCTGCTCTTATACCTGATGCAATGTGAGATGTAAAAATTAATCCAGAACTCTCTTCAACCTTTCTATTTAGATGATCAGATAAAATTTCACACATATCAGTATCTAAACCAACAAATGGTTCATCTAAAAGCATCAAATCTGCCTTTTTGATAAATATACGCAATAAAGCTATTTTCTTTTGTTGGCCAAAAGATAAATTACCTAACGTCACATCAAGCTTATTCATTAGATCAAATTTGCCAAGTAAATTATCAATTTGATCATTATCCCAAAGGTCTAATAAATCAAGATTGTCTCTTACACTTAAATAACTTTTCAAAGCATTTTTATGTCCAAGATATGAAATTGAGAGATTTTCTTTTTTTGTAACATTTCCTTTAGATGGTTCTGATATACCTCCAAGTATTCTTATTAACGTTGATTTTCCCGATCCATTAGAACCCATTATATGAAGAGCTTGATTGCCATTTAGCGCAAATGATATGCCCGAGAACAATTTGCTTTCGTTAATTTTATAAGAAAGATTATCAGCTTTTATTAATAAACTATTTTGCATTAATTAAGTGTAAGGTTTTTTGTCCTTATTGAAAGTGCTGCAAGTGGCTTTTGGGGGTCTAGTCGTGATTGAAGTCGTTTTGAAATTTCTGAGAAAGGAGAAATACCTACAGAGCCTACCCCTCCAACAGAAAAATATAACCTTTTGCTAAAATATAAGCCTTGCTCGAAAGAAGGCACCCCACTTATTAAAGTTGTAATTTTTCCAAGGCTTTGCATTATATTTTTTCGGTTTTTATTAAACTTAAACCAGCCCCATGCTGAAACATTCACAAGAGATATTTTTTTTAGTATTTCTCTAGTTTCTTGATTAGGAGTTGAGGATGGAGGAAGTAATACTATTATTCCACCCTTTGCTTTAGCAACCAAGTTGTCTAAAGTTTTCTCTATTTCTGATTCAAAATTTAAATGTAAGCATTGCTCATGCTCATCTACTCTAATTTTTTTTACCTTAGAGAGACGATCTTTTGAGCCAAGAATGATATATGTAACTAATTCTTGGCTCAAAGTTTTAAATATTCTCTAATGATTGCTTAATGTCATCAATAATATCATCAATGTGCTCTATTCCAATAGATAGCCTAACAAATCCAGGTGTTACACCTGTTGAAAGTTGTTCTTCAGGAGATAATTGGCTATGTGTTGTACTGGCTGGATGAATAGCTAATGATCTAGAGTCACCAATATTAGCAACATGATAGAGTAGCTCTAATGAGTCTATAAATTTCTTTCCAGCCTCTAAGCCTCCTTTGAGTTCAAAGCCCATCAAAGCACCATTTCCACCATTAAGATATTTCTCAGCTCTTTCTTTTGCCACACCTTCTTGCACAGAAGGATAAATTACTCTTTCAACAGCATCATGTGATTCTAAAAATGCTGCTACTTTTTCAGCATTGGCAGAATGTTCTCTAATTCTTAATGAAAGAGTTTCAAGACCTTGTATAAACATAAATGCATTAAATGGGCTCATAGCTGCTCCCATGTCTCTTAATAAAGTAACTCTAGCTTTTAATACGTATGCTATTGGGCCTAATGGTTTAACTGCTTCAACCCAAACAGCTCCACCATATGAAGGATCTGGAGTATTTAGAGCAGGCTGTCTTTCTGCTCCAGCAGATTCCCAATCAAAGTTTCCGCTATCAATAATTATTCCGCCAACAGATGTTCCATGACCACCAATAAATTTTGTAGTTGAGTGAATTACCACTGCCGCGCCATGCTCAATTGGCTTACAGATAATTGGAGCAGCTGTATTATCTACAATTAAAGGAATACCTAGAGGTCTTCCTATGTCAGCAACTTCTTGTATAGGAAAAACCTCAAAGCTTGGATTAGGAAGAACCTCTCCATAATAAGCTCTTGTCTTATCATCAGTTGCATTTAAAAAATTTTGTGGATCAGCAGGATCTACGAATCTTACTTCAATCCCCATATCGCTAAAAGTATTTTTAAACTGGTTATATGTTCCGCCATAAAGATGAGAGGAAGCAACTATATTGTCTCCGCTTTTTGCAATATTTTGTATTGCATATGCTGAAGCAGCCTGGCCAGAAGAAACTGCCAGGGCCATAACACCGCCTTCAATAGCAGCCAATCTATTTTCAAGCACATCACAAGTAGGATTCATTATTCTTGAGTAGATATTTCCTAGCTCAGATAAGCCAAATAAGTTAGCAGCATGATCTGTATTATCAAATTGATAACTTGTTGTTTGATGAATTGGCACGGCTACTGAGTTAGTATTTTCGTCTTTTCTCCAACCAGCATGTAAACCAATTGTTGCAGGGTTTGTATAAGATTTTGTCATGATATTTTTTCCTAATAATAAAAATTAATATTATCAGCGTAAAAAAAGGGAATTTTTTTAAGAATTCTTCTTTTTAGCTTATTTATTACACGCTAGCAAGCTGAATCAAAAAGCGTGGAAATGATTATATAATCATTTTACAAACAAATACAACAGTACTATCATCAATTAATAATAAGTTTATAGATAATTTATAGTTTCATTAAAAGAGGTTAAAAATGGCAAAGAAATACAATAATTTTAGAGTTGGCGGTTCACCAAAAACAGTAGGTTCTGATTACTCTGTTTGGACAAATAGTCTATTGGAAAGAGTAATAGCAAGTAGAACTATTATTGAACCAGGCAAATCAACTAAAGGACATAAATTAATTGATTCTGATGTTGTTTATATCATTACTAATGGCAGAGGAACTATGGAGGTTATCGAATATATGAACTCTACTGAAGGACATGGCTCTGATCCGTCGTATGGTATTCAGCACGAAGATTCTTATGAGTTGTCTGCTGGAGATGTTATTTTAGTTCAGTCAGGAGATTATGCAAAAGTTACAAACAACTCTGAGCATGATCAATTAACCTATATGAGAATATTTGATAGAGGTGGCTGGAGAGAATAGCTTTAATAATTAAAGCAAGATTTCTGCAAAGATTGGTAAATGATCAGACACTCCGTGTCCGGTCTGTGTATCAAAACCCTCAGGAATTTTATTATCGTTCGTATTGATCTCAGTGATTACAGTGGTTATTGATGAGCTATTGAATTTAAGTCCTCTATTTTTAGATATCATGATTTTGTCTAGATAAGACCAATTCTTGTCTCTCCAATAATAATGTGTTCCTTTGCAATCATTGCAACCCTCATGATTTGATATAGCCCAATTTTCTTCAAGCTTATAGAAGGTATTATGCTCTTTTGACTCTTTTGAGGTTACGTTGAAGTCTCCTAATGCTATGAATGGATCATTATGACTCTTAACAAGATTTTCAAGAGTTAAGAAAGAGTCATTCCTCATTCCTACGGGATGATAAGGCGCAGGAAAATGAATGTTGTAAAGCCTAACTAATTGATTGCCTACTTTAATATGAACTTCAAAAATAGGTCTAGTGTCTTTAGATTTAAACTCAGGTGAAAACTTTATTTTATGGAGCTTTTTATAATGTATTTTATATTTTGATATATAACCTGTATCAATTCCTCTATAGTCATTTCCTTCAAGCAAAGCCAAATCTTCATAACCATAAGGTTTTAATAACTCAAACAGCTCTGAAAGGACATTTATATTTTCAACCTCCTGAAATGCAATAATGTCTGGTCCATTTTTAACTGAGCGAAGTATAACTTTCTTAATATTCTCTAATTTTTTATTTTTGGCACTTTCAGTCCAATCAAAATATAGACATTCATTTTTCCATTTTTCGACACGCACTCTATTACATGCTTTTATGTGATCTTCATTTTGTTTTAAGGAATAAGGTAAATAAGCTTTATCATCTTTTCCAGGGTCATCAAGGCTATCAAAAAGGTTTTCAACGTTATAGCTCATAACCGTAATTGATGAATCAGATACAGCTACTGATGAGAAAATAAATAATGTAAAGACTAATAAATTACGCATATAGAATATATTAAACTAATTCTTTGATTTTTAATCTAATATCAAAAGGAACTGTAAATTTTTCAGCATGATCGTTTTTAAGTTCAAGCAAGCTTTCAAGTCTTTTATCAGAAAAATTAACAGTCTTTCTTTGATTCATATCAATGTGGCCAAGAATAGTTTCAAAAATTGCACACAGTTCATTTTCTTTATTATATAAACCTCCAAGAATATGCATTAATTTATTATTAACATTATATAAAGCAAAGGCTGGTTGGATTGGATCACCTAATCTAAATTCTTTTAAGTATCTAATACTGTCCTCAAGAGTGAATGTTGAAAAACCACTATTAAAGTAATCCTCTGTGAATCCCATCTCCTTAAAATACATGGGAGTATAACCAAGATCAAAAACTTGATAATAAAAAGCCACATTCATGTGATCATTGTGATCACACATATCTTTTGTTACTTTTACTATTTCTGCTTGGTAAGGAAAATTATTTTTCATTGCGACATTATAGGCATAAAAAAAGCCCAGTAAACTGGGCTTTTTAAAAAGTAAGCTAACTGCTTAGAATGTTGTACCGAAAGATAGTCCCCATATTCTAGGATCAGTATATGTAGCAAACTGAGCACCACCCTGCAATGCAGATGAAGCAGCCCAAGTACCAATAAATTGATCGTCAGCTATGTTCTTAATAAAGGCTTTAACATACCAGTCAGCGTTATCTGGTGTATATGCAGCTGATAAATCCCAGTATTTAGTCTCTGGCATTTTAGCTCTGTCTTGATTAAAGACATTACCTTCTCTTTCAGCTTGGTATCTGTAAGAAAGTCTTACAGAAGTCACACCATTTTCTCCAACAAAGTCATTGTTAAAACCAATGCTGTATGAAGATTCAGGTGATTGAGGCAATGAATTACCACTTATAGATACCTCATTTGGAGCAACTGGACAAGGCACTCCTCCTAGAGGATTAAATGGAGCTGCACAAAGGTAACCAGCTGATTTAAAGATTGGTATTACATTACCAGCAGCATTAATACCATACCCGTATTGAACAGCACCTTGAGGATCAAATGGCAATCCATCAACACCTGCACCAAAATCAGTTGGTCCACAAAGACCAGTTGCTGTAGCACAACCAACACCTGGTATGAAAGCTGTTGGATCAACATCTAGCAAAGCAACAATCCCAGCTGGATTTAATGGATCAGGCATTGTTTGATCGCCTAATTCACTTTCAACTAATAACCAGCTAATGTCTATACTTGAAGTCTCGCTTAAGAAAGCAACCATATTACCTTCAAAACCTTTAATTTCAGCATCAACGTTGTAGTTCACTGAACCAGCATTTTCTATGTTCGAAATAAGCATACCTTTGGTATCATTCATAAAGAATGAAGCATTAAATAAGACCGCTCCATCCATTAAGATACTTTTTGTTCCAATTTCAAGAACACCAGTTTCCTCTGAATCATATGGATCAGGCTCTGTTCCAATAACAGGGTTGTTACCACCTGCTTTTGTAGCAGTTGTGTAACTTGCATAGACCATTTGATTGTCAGATAAGTCATGCTGAAGTGCTACTTTATATGCAAAAGCATCATCTGCTATAACTTCAACAGTTGGATAGAAACCATACTCACCAGACTCGTATTGAGACTGAGGGTAGTTAGGACAATCAAAGTCTGTTAAACAGGTCATGATTGAGTCTTTAACTGTATCGTCATTAAATCTATAACCTAATGTAAGTTTAGTTACATCCGATAAATCGAAATAGAACTCACCAAATAAAGCCATAGACTTAGTTCTAATATGGTCATCATTTAAATAACCCGCTAGCTCTGTTGGAATATGATAAGGGGGAATTCCTTGAGCGGCTAACAACCCAGCAAGACATGCAGGGTTTGCAGTACTTGGCGATGCAGCAGCTACAGGGCCTAAAGCACCTGATGCACAAACATCACTTCCACCTAAACCACCAAGTATTAATGTTTGGTAGAAAGGAATACCACCGTATGCATCAAACTGTCCACCGTATACTAATGATGAATATAAATGGTTGCTAAATGCACCTGTCATATTCCATGCTGCAGTTTGGACTTGGTATCTGTTGTGAGATCTATCATCGTAGCTATATAAACCGGCTACAAAGTTAAAAGGCCCATCATAATCAGAAATAACAGTCAGTTCTGCTTGTATTGTATTGTTTTCAGCATTTGAGAACTCATATGTTCTCTCACTATCAATGAGTTCAGTAAAGCTATAATCATCACCATTAAATGTTCCACCAAACGTGCCTGTCCATGATATTGGAGGTAATCCCATGGCAGCGCCCAAAACACCAGGAAAAGGTTTGGTTGTATGAGAATAATCATTATCATTCATGTGCTGATAATCTCTTGATGTATGAGAAACTTTTGCATTTAAAAGCAATTCATCGCTTAGCTCTGTTTCAAACTCAATAGCTGAAAAAGTAAACTCAGTTGAGAATTCTGGAATTCTTGTTAAGATATGCTTTTCAAAGTTATCAGGTGCAGGAATTCCAGCATACTGATTAACATATGCACTTGCTTCTAAACCACCAACAACATTAAATAGAGCAGCTGTTGAACCTCTTGAATCAGCGGCTACATTTGGCCCACCAACTGTAAGTGGGTTACATCCTAATAAACCATGAGATTCACAAAAAGGAGCGCCGATATTATTTCTATTATCATCGCCTTTTGACCAATCATGAGTAAGTTTTAATGTTGAAGATTCACCAATATCAAAGTCAATTGAAAGCCTTACTCCCATTGCATCTTTGTTATTGTACTCACGGCCATCTCTAATGTTAGTGTTGAAGCCATCTCTTTGAGATGTTGTAACAGCTAATCTTGATCTGATTGTGTCTGATACAGGAACGTTAATAACAGCAGTAAGATCTTCGCTTCCAAAATTTCCATAAGTAAGATCAACTTTACCTTCTAAAGTCAGAAGTTGGTCTTTTAGAAATAATATTAATAACACCGTTAACAGCATTTCTTCCAAAAAGAGTACCTTGAGGCCCCTTTAACACCTCTATACGCTCAGTATCATAGAAACCAAGGTCATAAAAAGCACCTGTACCAACACTATGGCCATTCATAGATGTAACAACAGCACCAACAACCGCAGCACCAACACCATATGAACCAGTACCTCTAATTGCGTATGAGACACCAGAACCGATACCTTTATCAGCAATTAAACCAGGAACTACTTCTTGAAGGTCAGAAGCATCTTTTATTAGATTCTTCTCCATATCTTCTTCAGTAAATGCTTCAATAGATAATGCTAGATCCTGAACAGACTCAGCTTTTTTAGTTGCCGTAACAACCACCTCTTCTACTTCTTGAGCGCTTACAAAAAATGGAACTGCTAGCGCAAATGACGCAAAAGTTCCAAGTAAGACTTTAGATAATTTGTTCATAACTTAAACCCCCTTTATTGGATTACAAACATATTAGTTAAGTATTCTTAACTTTTATTAATAAACTATAGCATTAATAGAGGCTTTGACTAGTAAATCAAACAAAAAAATAGATTTTTTTAAGGGTACTGTTTTTAGTAATTTTTCCTATTTGTAAGAAGATTTTATGACCAGGGATGGCATTTTGAAATTCTTATTATTGCCATATATGTTCCCTTAAAAATACCATGTTTTAAGATCACATCTATTGCATATTGAGAACATGTTGGATGAAACCTGCAAGATGGCGGAAATAAAGGTGATATAAAGTACCTATAGAACTTGATGGGTAGTATAAAAACCTTACTAAAAAGACTCATTTAAGAAAAAGATGGACTTTTAGATTCCTCTTTTATGTGCTCAAGAAATTCTTCAAGAGACTGTGTTTCAGTGTTATTGCTGCCTATTCTTCTAACAGAAACAGTTCTGCTTTCTTTTTCTCTTGCCCCAAGAGCAAGAATCAATGGTACTTTTGCCGCACTATGCTCTCTAACCTTATAACCAATTTTTTCATTTCTTAAATCGTTTATAACTCTTATTCCATTTTCTTTAAGACTCTCTGCAATCTCAACTGCATAATCGTCTGCATCACTTATAATGGTAGCAATTGCTACTTGATTTGGTGCTAACCATAAAGGTAATTTTCCGGAATAATTTTCAATAAGTATTCCTATAAACCTTTCAAAGGAACCAAGAACAGCCCTGTGAATCATGACAGGTTTGTGCTTCGCCCCATCCTCTCCAACATATTCAGCATCTAATCTGTCAGGAAGATTGAAATCAGCTTGGAAAGTTCCACACTGCCATTCCCTTCCAATAGCATCAGTTAAAACAAAGTCTAGTTTAGGGCCATAAAATGCACCCTCTCCTGGAACTACTTCAAACGGCAAATCTAGCTTTGTTATAGCATTTTCAAGTGCTGCTTCAGCTTTGTCCCAAACCTCATCACTACCAACTCTTGTTTCAGGTCTTGTAGATAGCTTGATATCAAAATTATCAAAACCTAGATCTTTGTACATTCCAGATAAGAGCTCAATAAAAAGTTTTGTTTCCTCTTCAATCTGATCTTCTGTACAAAAAATATGTCCATCGTCCTGAGTAAAACCTCTTACACGCATCAACCCATGAAGTGTTCCAGATGCTTCATATCTATGACAGGAACCAAACTCAGCAAACCTTATAGGCAGATCTTTATATGATTTCAAACCATGGTTGTATACCTGAACATGGCATGGACAGTTCATAGGTTTAAGAGCATTTGTTCTCTTTTCATTAGCATGTTCTTCATCTATCTCTATGATGAACATGTTTTCTCTATACTTATCCCAATGACCAGATGCTTCCCATAATTTTCTGTCGACAACTTGAGGTGTTTTTATTTCTTGATAGCCAAACTTCTCTAAACGATCTCTTACAAAAGTCTCAAGGTTTTTATATATTGACCAGCCTTTTGGATGCCAAAATACCATCCCGGGAGCTTCTTCTTGGAAATGAAATAATGACATCTCCTTACCTAATTTTCTATGGTCTCTTTTCTCTGCTTCTTCTATAGCTAATAAATGAGATTTTAGATCTTTTTCATTTTTCCAAGCAGTTCCATAAATTCTTGTGAGCATTTTATTTTCAGCACTACCTTTCCAATAGGCTCCTGCAACTTTAGTTAGCTTAAAAGCCCCGATATGTTTTAAATTTGGCAAATGTGGGCCTCTACACAAGTCTACAAATTCATCATTATCTTGGTAATAAAGTTGGAAATTGTCATCTTGATCAGCTTCATTGATGATTATTTCTTTATATGACTCTCCTCTATCTTTAAAAATACTTATTGCCTCTTTCTTGGAATGAAGTCTTTTTGTAATGTTAGAAGCTGAGGCAATAATCTTGTTCATCTCTTTTTCTATATTTTCAAGATCATCATTTGAAATAACTTTTGGTGCCTCAAAATCATAATAAAAGCCATCATTTATTGTTGGGCCTATGGCTAATTTCGTTCCTGGATATAAGTTTTGAACAGCACGAGCAAGAACCTGCGCTGTTAGTGTATGCCGCATGATTTCGAGACCTTCATCTGAATTAATTGTGATTATTGAAACTTCAGCATCTTCATTAATTGAATCAGATAAATCTTTTTGATCGCCATTAACCACAACAGCAAGTGCAGCTTTTGCAAGGCCTGGGCCAATACTTGCTGCAAGGTCAAGCCCAGTAGAACCCTTAGGTAATTCCTTTATACTTCCATCTGGCAGTGTAATATTCATGTGAATTATTATATAGGCAAATAGATAAATAGTGATCGGTATTAGTGTTTCTTCTTATATATAATTAGATTCAGACCTAATTTGAGCCTTCTTAGTTAAATGGATATAACAAATCCCTCCTAAGGATTAGTTGCAGGTTCGATTCCTGCAGAGGGCACCAAGTACTTTATTAAAAAAGCCAGCATTAGCTGGCTTATTGATAAGTAATTTTAAAAATTATTTTGGTGCAGCTTCTGGCTGATAATCATAATAACCTTCAACAGGAATCATCATATGCACATATGGTGTTCCTTGAAACATTACATATGGCCCTCCATTTGTATAATCAGTCGACTGACCATCCATTGAAGATGGATCTTTAGGCATCAACATTAAATGCGCTCCCGATTCTATAAAATGTTTGTGCCCCATATTCTTCTGACCGTCTGTATATGGTTTGAAGTTATCCACTCCAAGATCGCCATGAAGCATCCAAATCCATCCATCTGCTTCTAGTTCAGGTTTTTGTTGAGACTTATATGCATTAGCCCAAGCAACCGCATTAGCGTCTGAGCATGCAGGAGCTGCTTCATGTGGTGTTTTAAATCCACCTTCAGGCATTGGCATAAAAGGCTCGCATCTCCAACCGTTACTCCCCTTTCTAATAACTTTACCAGAAGCTCCTATAACAGTTGCGTAATCACCTATAAATGCTGGAGCTGCAGATGTATAAGCTTTAATTTCCCAATCCTTAGAATTTCCACCCTCATGATGCCCTGCTGAAATACTAACAGCAGTAAATAATAAAAAACTATAAATAATTTTATTCATTGAAAGATCTCCAAATAATATTTGCTTACTTGAATATAGCTTTTTTTCATTTATTTGTAAAAAAGGCTGCGAAGAGCAGCCTTTTTAAATAGCTTAAAAGAAGTTAAAAATTAATCTTCAAAATCACCTTCAGCTGTTTGATGAACACCGCCATATGCAGCAGATGAAAAATGATTTGTTCTAACAACCCAATTAGACCCTTCTTTAACCCAAACTGAAGTTACTCTAGTTCTATAAGGTCTTAGACCTCCATTGCCATCTGGAACTAATCCTTCAGCATAATATCTAGAATAAACAACATCGTTAGTTAATTGATGCGCCTGTGATCCAAATACATTTATTACTCCAGCATTTTCTGGTGTTGTTGCTGCCCATTCATCTGCAGTTTGAACTCCGTTTGGTTTATGAAAGCTCCCATCAGAATTTGTACCAAGCATGCCTGCCTTTGATGATAGAGCAACTACTGTTTTGAAGTCTTTTTTATTTCTTGCATCCCAATATGCCTCAACATTTGCAATAACTGTTTTCTCTGCATTTGAATGACCATCTGCAATAGTTGGTATTGTCATAGTTAATATCAGAAAACTTAATAAGTATTTATTCATTTATTTCTCCCAAGATAAATTTGTTAGTGAATTAACTAAACTAACATGCGAGTTTTATTATTCAAGTCTCTTAGGTGAGAAATTTTTGAGATTTTTATATTTTTTACTTTGCTGGCTTCCAAGATGATCCGTCTTGAGAGTCTAGGATCTCTACTCCAAGACTAACTAATTCATCTCTTATGGAGTCAGCTTTTGCATAATCTTTATTAGATTTTGCTTGATCTCTTTGATGCATAAGGCTTTCAATTAATTCTATATCAAGATCTTTAGAATCTCTTTCAAACCATCTAACAGGATCTTCATTCAAAATTCCAATTAAATTACCAGAGGTTTTTATCTTTTCTGCTATGTCTTTTTTATTGATGCCAGAGTCCTGAGAGTACTTCTTAGCAAGTGAATTAAAAACTGAAATGACTTTTGGAGTATTTAAATCATCAGCCAATGCCTCAAGTATATCTTCATCAAAATTAGATGATGTGAATGCAGAATTAATACCTTCATCAGATAAAATTTTATATAACTTATCAAGAAGTTTTTCAGATTGATGAATAATTGACTCATTCCAATCAAGACCTTGCCTATAGTGTGACGATAATAAAGTTAATCTAATAACCTCACCTTTATATGAATCTGTAAGATCTTTTATAAGAGTGATGTTGTTGAGTGATTTAGACATTTTTTCACCATTCACTGTAACAAAACCATTGTGCATCCAATACTTTGCATATGATGATGGATCATTTTTAACTCCAGAAGCACAACAACTTTGGGCAATTTCATTTTCATGGTGAGGAAAAACTAAATCTCTTCCTCCTCCATGAATATCAAATGGCAAGCCAAGGGTTTTTTCTGACATCACTGAACATTCCAAATGCCAACCAGGCCTTCCAAATCCCCATGGAGAATCCCAGCCAGGTTGAGTGTCGGAACTTGGTTTCCAAAGAACAAAATCGGCTGCATCTTTTTTAAAAGGTGCCACTTCCACTCTACTTCCAGCTATTTGTTCTTCTCTATTTCTTTTTGATAAACATCCATAATTTTCAAAAGACAATACATGAAACAATACATGACCTTCTTTTTCATAAGCATGACCTTTGTCAATGAGAACTTGAATTAATTCAATCATCTCTGGAATAAATTCAGTTGCCTTTGGTTGAAAATCAGGCGCATGAACTCCAAGCGTATTCAGATCTGCATTATAAATATTAGTATATTTCTCAGTTATCTGTGATATTGGTAAATTTTTCTCTAAAGCAGCAGCTATGATTTTGTCGTCAATATCAGTAATGTTTGAAACGTGTGTGATTTTTGTAAACTGAGATCGAAGAAACCTTACAAAAGTATCAAACACAACCGCAGGTCTTGCATTACCAATATGCGCATAGTTATATACAGTTGGCCCGCATACATAGATTTTTACATGCTCTTTATTTATTGGAGCAAAAACTTCTTTAATTCCAGAAAAGCTATTGTAAATTTTTATATCTTGCACTGAGTTAATATTATTTACTTAGACTAATTATATCTAACTCTCTTAACTTATTTAATAAGGGTAGCAATGGCATTCCTCTCACTGTATAGGATGAGCCCTTTACAGACTTGAATAAATTACAACCTAAGGATTCAAATTTATATGCCCCTGCAGCATTAATAGGGTTTTCAATATCAACATAGTTTTCAATTTCTGAGTCAGTTAAATCATGCATCACCATTTCAGCATATTCAGAATACTCCCATAGAGACTGACCATTTTTAAATAAGCATATCCCACTATGTTGATAGTGGGTGGTTCCTGAAAGTTTCTTCAAATTAATTATGGCCTGCTCTCTTGTTCCAGGTTTGCTAAAAAGCTGATCGTGGTGCACGCACATCTGATCGCCACCAATGACAACAGAGTTTGGAAATTTTTGACTTACATCTTTTGCTTTTGCACAAGCTAGAGCAATCACTTGATCGCTAAAAGGTTTTCCAACCATTGAATCTTTGATGATAGATTCATCAACAGATGATGGTTGTACTGAAAACTTGAGACCTGCCTCATTTAGCATTGTCTTTCTACTTTCAGAACCAGACGCAAGTATTAAGTCCTCAACGGGAACAATAATTGGGTTCATTTGGTATATGTTTCAATCAATTAGAATTTTTTAGGAGAATGAATTAGATGCATAAACTCTTCTCGAGTTTCAGGTTTTTCTCTAAATATTCCCAGCATTCTACTTGTAATGGTGCTTGATTCTGTTTTATGAATTCCTCTTGTAGACATACATTGATGACCAGCATCAATAACAACTGCTACTCCCTTAGGTTCTAATACCCTATCTATAGTATCAGCTATTTGTGCAGTCATTGTTTCTTGGGTCTGAAGCCTTTTACCAAAGATATCAACTATTCTTGCTAACTTGCTTATTCCAACAACTCTTTTGTTTGGGATATAGCCAACATGTGCAACTCCAAGAATTGGAACCATATGATGTTCACAGTGTGATTCAACCCTTATATTTCTTACTATGACAGCATCATCATAACCCTCAACTTCTTCAAAAGTTTTGGCTAGTACTTGCTCAGGATCTTCTTCATAACCGGCAAAGAATTCTCTATATGCTCTAATTACTCTGTCAGGAGTCTCTACAAGCCCTTCTCTTGTTGGATCATCTCCAGCCCATGAAATTAATGTTTTTACTGCAGCTAATGCCTCTTCTTTCGATGGCTTGTCAGTCATTTATGTCTCCAATATTTATCTTTCTCGATTATTTTATATGATATTTGCTAATAATGAAGCCATTAAGAAGCAATCTATAAGCTTTAGAGCAATAAAAAAATTTATATTTATTAGAACTAGATGCATAATAAGCAAAAATTAGATACGAATATGACAATACAAGCATTAGTAAATCCAGTAACGCCGTTTGCACAAAATGCACCTATAATTTTCTGTTCAGAAACAAATAAATGTGCATTTGTTGATCCAGGAGGAGATGCAGATTTCCTTTTACAGATTGCTAAAGAAAATAACTTAATTCCTGAAAAAATATTATTAACACATGGGCATGCAGATCATGCAGGTGCTGCAATGGAAATTGCACAAATACTTAATATAAAAATAGAGGGTCCACACAAAGAAGATAAATTCCTTTTAGACTCTCTTCAAAGTCAAGGTGAAATGTTTGGTATGCAAGCTAGAAATTGCATGCCAGATAAATGGCTAGAAGATGGTGATACTGTAGCGGTTGGCAACTCTGTGCTCGATGTAATATTCACTCCAGGCCACACCCCAGGACATGTGATTTTCTTTAGCAATGAATCAAATCTTGCTTTAGTTGGAGATGTTATATTCAGAGGTTCAATTGGCAGAACAGATCTGCCTAGAGGAAATCACCAAGATCTTATTGACTCAATCTCAAAAAAGTTATGGCCATTAGGCAATGATGTTGAGTTTATTTGCGGCCATGGCCCCAACTCGACTTTTGGCAATGAGCGCGCATCCAATCCTTTTGTATCAGACGCTGCTTTAAGTTAAAAAATTATCTTTTTTTGTATCTGCCCCCAGACAACGTATTGGAAAGAAGATTAATTAACCATGGTGCATACTTAATTAGAAATACTAAAAACTTATAACGCTTGCTAGGTATGCAGTAAGATTTTGAATTCAATGTAGCTTCAACTGCTTCAGTTGCAACATCTTTTGCATCAAGTTTCATAAATGCTGGCACTGCATCCATTTGATCTTGAACACCGCTTGCAGTGTGAAATTCAGTTACAACATAACCTGGACATACGGCTGTAGAAGAAATGCCACGATATTTATAGTTAACATTTAAAGCATCACTAAATCTATTCATAAAGGTTTTAATAGGTCCATATAAAACTTGGATTGATGAGGGTGGAGTGAATGAAGCTACTGAAGATATAATCATTATCTTGCCTGATTTTTTTTCAAGCATATCTGGAATAAAAGCTTTGCATAAAGCTATCACTGATGTACCTAAAACCCTAATAAATTTTTCTTCAACTTCCATAGATGTTTTGTGAAACTGAGACTCAATACCGTAACCGGCATTATTTACAAGAACCTCTACATCATAATTCTTTTCTTTACAAAAGTTGTAGATTTCATGAGGTGCATTAAGTTCAGCAAGATCACTTGGAATAAAATCTGTTTTAACATTATATTTTTCAGCAAGCTCTAGAGATATTTCTCTCAATCTGTCTTCCCTTCTAGCTGTTAATATTATCCCGAAACCCTTTTGAGCGAGTTGATGGGCTATTTGAAGTCCAATTCCAGAGGATGCTCCAGTAATTAATGCGTATTGATTTTCCATATTAAATATATATTTATTTTTTGAATATTAATTCTAACAGTATGAAAATTAATATAAAATTGATGCTCGAAAAAAAAAAATAGGAAAATTATGAAAGTAAATTATATATATTTAGCATTTGTATTAATTTTTAGTACAAATTTTATCATTGCAGAAGAAGACGTAACTTCAGCAAAGGTTGAGGCTGAGAATGAAACCACAGACGTTAAAGAGGATTCAGCTGACAAAAAAGAAAATAAAGGAAAGGATAAAAAGAAGAAACCAGAAACTGTAGCTGAGTTTATTGAGGAAGAAGAATTAAAACAAATCGATGGCTTTCTTACTCTTCTTCACAATGAAGAGAAAGATAAATACTACTTAGTATTAGAATCATCAGAGCTAAATAAAGAATTTATTTATTTTCCCTATTTATTAAATGGTCCTCAAGCCGCTGGTGCTGGTGGTGGAGCAATTGGTGATGCAGCTATTCTCGAATTCAGAACATTTAAAGATGGTCTCGGATTATACAAAAAGAATACTAAATTTAAGTTTGATGAAACTAATAAAATATCCCAATCTAAAATTAAAAACATAATAGATGCATTTATTGGCAAATTTGAAGTTGTAATAAAGGAAGAAGATAAGTATTTAATAAGTGCCGACAGCATTTTCTTATCAGAGATGTTGACTGGAATAACTCCAAATATACCTAAAGAATATGCTGAATATATCGATTTGATTGTAGGCAAATTAGATAAAGGCAAAACCTATGTTGAAAAGGTTAAAAATTATAATAAAAATACTACTGTAGATACTAAGTATAGTTTTTTTAATCCACGCCCAAAGCCTGGGTCTATCGATGCGGTAACTGATCCAAGATATACCTATATCTCAGTTAGACATCTATTTGTAGAAATGCCAGATGATAATTTTGAACCTAGAGTTGCCGATCAACGTGTTGGTTATTTTTCATCAAAAATTACTGATTTATCAAGTTATGAGTATGTGACTGCAGTAGATGTTATCAATCGATGGAGATTAGAAAAGAAAGATCCTTCGGCAGAGTTATCTGAGCCTGTGAAACCCATAGTATATTGGGTTGAAAATTCGACACCTACCGAAATAGTTCCTTTTGTTGTGAAAGGTATCGAAGCATGGAATGAAGCTTTTGAAAAAGCAGGATTCAAAAATGCTGTAGTAGCAAAAATACAGCCTGATGATGCTGAATGGGATGCTGGTGATGTTGAATATAATGTTGTTCGATGGGCATCAACACCTGAGGCACAATATTCAGGCTATGGCCCTAGTATTGCAAACCCAAGAACCGGTGAAATGATTGCAGCAGATATTGTCCAAGAGTTTGGTGCTATTAAAAGCGGGTACAGACTAAGAAAGATATGGGGATATGAAGAAGGCAATGATCCTCTTGAGCAGTGGATAGTTTCTTTAACTATGCATGAAGTTGGTCACACGCTTGGCTTAAGACATAATTTTAAATCAAGCTGGCTTTATGATGCTGAGGATATCCATGACACATCAGTTACAGGTAAAAACCACATTGGCTCAGTCATGGATTACGATCCTATCAACATTGCGCCAAGTGGAGTTGAGCAAGGTAACTATTTTCCATATGGGGCAGGTATTTATGATAAATGGGCAATACAATTTGGTTATACCCCAGATTTAAGTGATGAGGAAAGAGCAGATCTTTTATCTCAATCTATTGTCGATGGAAATAAATATGGAACAGATGGTCAGGCGATGAGTTCTCCTGGTAGGAATATTGATCCAAGAGTAAAAAGATATGACCTCTCTAGCGACCCTGTAACTTATGCATCTCAAAGGGTAGATACTCTGAATGCAAAGATAGAAGAGCTGCCATCTATCTTCTTAAATGATGATGGCACCACTACTGAGATGACAGCTGCTTTTTACTCATTAAATAGAGAAAAAGGAAGATTTATTGAAGGCGCTTCTAGAATTATTGGTGGAGTCTATTCAAATAGAGTTGCTAACAATCAACTTGATGAGGTAACACCATTTGTTGCTGTTGATTATGTAGACCAAAAAAGAGCTATGAACTTGATTGTTAATAAGCTTCTAGCTAATGAGGCATTTGTTTTCAATGAAGAGATACTTAAGTTATTACAAAGAGAAAAAGAGCTGCATATAGTCCACAAAGCAGTGGTAATGGAGATCCGCAAGTTCATGAAATGGTCCTAAGAATGCAAGGTACGGTTTTACGACATGTGCTTCATCCAACAGTAATGACAAGACTTGTTGATAGCGCTCAATATGGAAATTTATATCTTCCAGATGAAGTATTATCTGACCTTCATGATGGAATATTTGTTCAAAGAGAAGTTCCAACTACTTTTAAGATGAATCTTCAATCGAGTTATGTTGATGAATTACTTGAAGCGCTTGAGAGCAATAAATATGATGAAATATCTAAAGCTGCAATTTTTAATGCCATAAATAAAATAAGAGTATTTACTAAAAGCTCATATGGCGATCAAGCAGTAAAAAATCATTTCAAATATCTAAATTGGAAAATTGAAAATTATCTAGAAGACTGATTTTTTTCTAAGTCTAACAGACGTTTTTTTTCTTTAGCGCCTCCAGGGGCGCTATATCCTCCAATACTGCCATCAGCGCATATAACCCTATGGCATGGTCTTATGATTGGAGTTGGATTTTTTCCGCAAGCATTAGCAACTGCTCTTGAGGCTTTTGGTTTACCAATAGCTTCTGCTATGTCTTTATATGATTTGGTTTTTCCAAATGGTATCTTATCAATTTCAGCCCATACTAATTTCTGAAATTCAGTAGGCATTATTGGTTATTTAAAATTCTATTAACAAAAGATAGCAATTCTTCATCTTCTAAATCAATTCTTGCATAAGCAGGAGTATCCATAGATGTCATTGTTTTACAAATCTCATCAACACCTATACCAAGTTTATCCAAGTAATTTATTAAATCATGTTTTGCCTCTAAGTTTTCATCAGCAGCAACAAGTTTTTGTGAATAATAGTTAGATTTAAATACTAAAATAGCCAGCGCTATAAGAGACTCGCTCTTTTCATCTGCACTTTCATATTCATCTATTGCATTTAAAATCCAGTAATGAGGTTTAGCTATTTTTGCTTTTGCATCTTCAATATTTGGATAAAGCTTTGTGTGCGACTTTTCTTTAAACCAGTTGTCTTCATGTTCGATAATGCATGATTCTTTTAAGTTAAATAGATATTTTTCTAGATCTTCATCTTTTGTTTTAAATGCATATTTCATTTAACTTGCCTTAATAATTCTTAAATACTTGGGTGATCTTTTCCATCGCCCAATCAATTTGCTCTTTGTTAATAATTAGCGGAGGTGCAAATCTAATTACTGTTTCATGCGTTTCTTTTGCAAGAATGCCAAGGTCAAGTAGATCAAGACAAATATTTTTTGCTTTTACTGAGTCTTTGTATAGCTCAACACCAATCCAAAGACCTTTTCCTCTGACTTCTTTTATTGAGTTAGTATCAATATTTTTAAGAGCATTAGATAGATACTCACCCATCACTCTGCTGTTCTCAATTAAATCCTCTTCAAAAAGAATGTCTAATGCTTTAGAAGCCACAACTGCTGCTAAAGGATTACCTCCGAAGGTTGATCCATGAGAACCAGGATTGAAATGATCCATAACTTCTCGTGAGCTTAAAAAAGCTGACACGGGCAACAAACCACCGCCTAGAGCTTTTCCTAAAATAAGGCCATCAGGTTGAATGTTTTCATGCTCATAAGCAAATAACTTTCCAGTTCTGCCTAAGCCGGACTGGATCTCGTCTAGAATTAATAGAATATTGTTTTGTGTGCAAACTTCCCTCAACTGTTTGAGCCAGCCTGCTTTCGGGGTAATAATCCCTCCCTCCCCTTGTATAGGCTCAACTAATATAGCGCATGTGTTGTCTGTGATAAGTGATTCAAAAGAATTAATTGATTCTTCACACACCTTTGAGCATTCACAATCTGTAGAACAATAAGTCGCTGTTTTAAAGCCATCAGGGAATGGTCCAAATCCTTTTTTGTAATCTGGTTCAGATGAAAAACCTACTATTGTAGTAGTTCTTCCATGGAAGTTACCATCAGCTACTATTATTTCTGCTTCATTTTCTGGTATGCCTTTGGTGAAATACCCCCATCTTCTAGCAGCTTTTATAGCAGTCTCTACCGCCTCTGCTCCAGTATTCATAGGAAGTATGGATGAGAACCCAGTTAAGTTTGAAAGTTTCTCAATATAGTCCGCTAAAGGTTCTGTATAAAAAGCTCTTGAGGCAATAGCCAATTTAGATGATTGCTCAATAAGAGAGTTAACAATTTTAGGATGGGAGTGGCCATGACTTACAGCAGAATAGGCTGACATCATATCTAAATATTTATTATCATTTACATCCCAAAGATATACACCTTCGCCCTTTTTTAGCACTACAGGCAATGGAGAATAGTTTTTTGCGCCATGAAGGGCTTCTTTTTCGATATATTTGTTATGCAAATCATTTTTCATGGTAGTATTCTAACCGCTTATATAACTTCACAGGTAGAATAAAGTGAAAAATCAATCTACAAATCATCTGTTTATGATTGAGCCAGAAGTATTTCACAGTAATGATGAAACTTTAGCCTCCAATGACTATCAAAGCGTCAATGAAGAAAATGCTTCTCTTGAAGAAATTAAAAATAAGGCACTTGTTGAATTTAACAACTTGAAATCAGAAATAGAACAAAGAAATATCCAAGTTACATCAATGAAAGGCATTAAAGAATGCCCTGATCATATATTTCCAAATTGGTTCATAACATTCGAAGACAAAACCTTTCAGCTCTTTAGTATGAAAGCAAAAAATAGAAGATTAGAAAAAACATCAAAAATGATTAATTTTCTAAAAAGTGAATATGAGCTTGTAGATGATCTATCAGATTTTGAAGATAAAGAAATGTTTTTAGAAGCTACTAGCAGCATGGTTTTTGATAGAGTTAATAAAGTTGTCTATTCTGGGCTTTCTCCAAGAACTAATAAAGATCTTTTACAGAAATGGTGTTCTGATCATGGGTACGAACTTGTCTTTTTTGAGACACTTAGCCACAAAGGATCTGAGATATATCATACTGATGTTTTTATGTATGCAGGCCAAAAAGTTATTGGAATTTGTTTTGATGTCATCCTTCCAGAATACAGAGACATGGTTAGGTCAAAAGTAGGCAGATACCATGATGTTTTTGAAATTTATGAAAATCAAATTCAAGATTTCTGTGGAAATGCTTTAGAGGCAAAAAATTTAAATGAAGAATATTTTTTAATTATGTCATCAAGAGCATTTGAAGCCTATACCAAAGAGCAAAAGGCAATACTTGCAACATACTATAAGGAGATTATTCATACTGATCTGAAAACTATTGAAAAGTATGGTGGTGGCTCTGCTCGCTGCATGTTAAACGAACTCTTTTAAAAAAAGGGGCTTAAAGCCCCTTTTCAATTATTAATTTATAAAAAATTAACTTGCTCCTTCCTCTTCATTAACAGATCTAAGCATCCAGCTATTATATAGATCAGGTGTTCTACAAGTTGAAATTTCATCAAATTTTGCTTGCATCTCTTTACCATTAATTTCCCAATCTGCATTTCCTGCTGCCATTCCATCAAAGTTTGAATGCGCATTCAGCCAAAGGAAATCATCATCAGCATCAAATTCAGGAAAATAAACACCAAAGTAATATCCACCCACATCATTGGCGCTATCAAGATATGTATTATATTCAACAACTGTCGCTCTTAAATCTTGCCTTCCATACCCTTCATTAAAACTGCAAGCTAAGTATGCTGAAGCATAGTAGCCATCCTCTGCTTCAACTGGTCCGAAAGAATCTGATGGTCTTGGTAAATAGAAAGTCCAAGGATATCTTCCCTCTCCATCACATGAGATTACTGACTCATATTTTTGCGCCCATGCAATAAATTCTGGGTTCTCACTCGCCCAAGCTTGGTCAGCAGCTTCTTTTGAAGTCCACTCAAGCTCCCACCAGCCGTTATCAAATCTATTATTGTCGCCTTCAGGAGCATGCACTCCAGCCCATCTTAAATCCTCTGAATGATCTAGATCCTTCCACTCAGCTAACATTTGCTGAGCATTTTCAGACGAATAATCTGGCCCTGCATTACATGCTAAAAATTCAATATGATATGGGCCTCTGTATATTGGTCCTTGTGACTCTTCAACAACTGGCTCGGTGTTATTAGAACAACTTACTGAGAACAAAGCTAAGCCAAAAGTTAAAAATTTTATTGTGTTATTTTTCATTATCTCTCCCAAAATAAGTATTCTTTTAATACTACTCTTAGATAGAAAGAAAATAAAATTTAAAATATATAATTTTTAGATTAATTTATGTATTTGAT
The DNA here is from genome assembly GCA_038141865.1 of Gammaproteobacteria bacterium. Lineage (GTDB taxonomy): Bacteria > Pseudomonadota > Gammaproteobacteria > Magnimaribacterales > D2472 > CAJQGY01. The sequence goes on from JAYQIX010000002.1 coordinate 133,041, forward strand.
TAACTCTTTAAGACCGCCAAAGGGATAAAAATGAATATTTTGAATATTTGTATTTTTATTATCATTAATCTTTTGAACTAAGTCATTTAAAAAATCTACAGGAGAATATGTTGTAGCTAATTCTGTTAAATTTGAGAAATTATTTTCTAAAATTTTAAGTGATGGCCCTACCCCACATTCAAATGGAGTACTTGATTAAACTTGTAATTTTAGCAGGGCCCGCAACGCCAATTTCTATCGGTAAATGAATTCCATCTTCTCTAAGTTTGTTAACCCATAAGATAATTTGATTGCTATCAAAACAAAATTGAGTAAGCAGAACTACATTATTTGCAGTGGTATTAGCAAAATCTTGTTTTAATTTAAGAGAAGCATCCAAGCTAATGTTAGATTCTTCAATATCCACATTGCCCTCAGGGTGCCCAGCAAAATAAATCGTTTTTAAGCCCTCATTAAAATACCCTGTTTCGATTAACTGAATAGATGATTCAAATTCTCCATATGGTTTTTTGTTGCTACCAGCGATCAATAAAACCTCACGAACATCAGCCTCAGATTTTAATGCATCTAAAAAATTCTTAAGCTCACTTTTATCTTTTATTTGTCTTGCTGGGATATGTGGAACCGGGATATTTCCATCTTGTGCTATGAGCTTTGCAGTATTGATTATGTCTTCTTTATTAGAGCCCTCGATATAGGCAATAAAAATTCTTTTCTCTTTAGATATTGAATTAAGTAATTCTTTATTTTTAGATGTAAACATTAGGTGTGACTTCAACAGAAAAGTCACTTAAGAAATCTTTTGAAATACTGTTAAGCATATCTAATTATATAACTGTCTGAAATCAAAAAAAATGGCGGAGAGTGAGGGATTCGAACCCTCGATACAGTTACCCATATACCTCCTTAGCAGGGAGGCGCTTTCGACCACTCAGCCAACTCTCCGGGTGATGGAGAATTATAATACAACTATAGTTTTATATTAACTATTAATATTCTTAGTTACGCTGTTATATTTTTGAACCCATTCCAGAATGAAGATCACAATAGTAATAAAGTGTTGAAGGTGTGCTTGAAGTTACTTCAATTGTGGTTACTCCACTAGATTTTGTAACTCCAGTAACATACTCACTTCCTCCATTATGGATTCCATCAGAAGTTGATGAAAATCTTAAAGGGTGTCCACTTGAATGATTAAAAGTATATGTTGTTCCTGCATTAAGTGTTAATGATTTCTTCTGAACACCATCAATAACATACACATTACCAGATCCATTTGAATTAGCAGCTATGCTAACCTCAATTGTTTCAGTCGTATTTTGTGATCCGCAATTTGAGTACGCGCTTCTTATGTAATCTTCTTCAGAAGAATTAATTCCTAATTTATATATAGATTTAACTTTTACCCACTCTTTTAAATATGTGCAGTGATAAGAAGTATTACTAGGCATCCAATTATCTGAACCAGTTCCGGGATCAAAGGCACCTTTCGCAGAGTTTGATGCGCCCCCAACAGCTATTAATTGCTCAGGCACATTCAAAGTATTTGCAAAAATAGTCTTTCTTTCTCTTGACCAAGCCCATGCTCCACTTCTGTGAGCTTCAGATAATGCAACTACGTGGTCTATTTGAACCTCAGAAGCGCTAGAGAAATACTGGATATCATATGGATCGTACCATCTTCCAGTTGCAACGCTACAATTAGTATTTGAAGTATAGGTTAAGCCAACTCCAGTTGATGAATCATGCTCGTCAATTAGAACTTCATGTCTATTGCTCTGACAATCATTATCCCAATCTTTCCAAGTGTCATAGTCATTGTTACGATCATACGCAACACCTCCATCCGACTCGCCTTCAAGACATACATTGAAACCAATTAGGCTATCTGTACATAATCTATCAACATAAACTGTAAGTATTAACGAGTCTGAAGATAGTCCATCTGAGACGTTCACAGTCAGTGAATACTCTTTCTTTGAGTTATAACTAGGAGTATTAACAAATGCCAATGCTCCACTTGTTGAGATTTCAAAAGAGGATTCATCTTCTCCAGTTACAAAATAACTTAAAGAATCTCCCTCAGCATCATTTGCAGAAAAGCTAGCAACTGCCTTTGTGCCTTCATCTACATAAACATAGTTAGATGGCAATGTATAAACTTCAGTTGGTACAACTAACTCAGGTGCTGTGTTTGAGTCATTGGTGATACTAACTGAACCGCCCATTCCTGTATGATTTCCACAGAAATAATAAATATCATTAATTTCATCAGTAACTTCTAATAAATAATGAGAACCAGTTGTTCCTGAAGTTCCAACCTGAGTTCCATAAACTGTTGTTGATGAACTCTCTTCAGTTGTATTTCCAAAGTGTATTGGGTGTGATGACATAGTTGAACTTGAAGTATCAAATCTATAAATCTTACCTCTTTCAAGAGTCAGGGTTGGCTTGCTCTGTCCATCAATCGTAAAGCCACCTGAAATGCCATTAGGAACTGATACATTTTTTACTTCTTGGTTATGAAAACCAGCATTAGTAAAGTCACCTTCATCTTTTACTATCCAATGACAATTGTCTGCATTAGTACCAGCAGAAACTGACCAATCTGATTCACCAGATTTATCAGCTTTTTTAATTAAAGTATGTCTTCTAGTAGCATTTTCAACACCACATACTTCCCATCCAATACCAATATCTGTAGGTCCATCTGTGCCGACAGAGTCAAGCAAAACATCATCTTTAAAAAGCCCTACTGCATCATCACCGTTAAAGTGAACAGGGCTTTCATAATCAAGTCTTAAATCAGCTTGAGAAACAACATAGTCATCTATATCACCAAAACTACTATCAACTCCAGTTATAAGATAAACATCCTTACCAGCAAGCGTACCTGAAAGCTCAAGCACTCTTCCTTCAGCTGTTTGACCCGAACCCCATGTATCAGGAGATGAGTTAGCAATACCCTTTAAGGTATATGCAGACAAATCAACCGCCTCAGAATTAGGATTGTATATTTCTATATACTTAGTATTTCCATATGGTGTTGTAGTTTCATTAGATGCCTCTACATCTGCATATTCAGACAGATATAATTCGGTAGAAGGCGTAGTAGTACCGCCGCCTCCAGAACCACCACCAGAGCCTCCGCCGCCGGAGCCACCTCCGCCACCAGAGCCACCTCCACCAGAACCACCTCCGGTGCTTGAACCATTCCAAGTGTGAACACCTAAATTATCCCAATCATCTCTATCTTTCACTATCCAGAAACAGTCATCTGCTGAGGTACCAACAGATTCATTCCAATCATCTGTACCTGCTTTATCATCTTTTTTTATCAAAGTATGTTCTTTAGTTCCTTCGGTAACCCCGCAAACATCCCATCCATCACCAGGATCATCACCATAATCACCGATTGTATCTATAACCTGAAAATTACTTTCATCACCTTTACCAAGTTGATAAGTATCATCGCCATTTGATAAATATTGAGTAGTAAAATTACACTTATCTAAAATACTTTGATCAGCAGATTGATGACAAATAACATATATCGATCTGTCCTCAAGAGTATAGTTTGATTCAAAGTAATCATTATAAAAAACATTTGTACCATTAACTTTTGATCTTATCGTGTAGTCATCTAAATTAACTGATGATCCAGTTGCATTAAATATTTCTAAATATTTATTATTTGAGGAACCTTCAGCATATTCAGAAATAAATAAGTCAGAGGCATTAGTAGAAGTGCTTTGTTCTGTAACAGTTACTGTAATCTCTTGTGAATCAGATGCGGTTCCATCACTAACTTGAACTGTTGCTTGATAAGTATTATTTCCATCTGAGTTATAAGTTGGTGCTGTATCAAATGTCAATACACCAGAAGATGTATCTATTGATATATTAGAGCCTGAAACTGAAAAAGTTAAAGTATCGCCATCAGAATCTTCTGCTGTGACTGTTCCGATAGCAGTTGAGTTCTCTACTACCGAGAAAGAGGCTGACGATGTGATGCTCGGAGCACTATTTGTATTCTCATCAACATTTGTTACAGATACCACAATACCAACTGAGCCAGTAGCACTTCCATCACTAGCAACCAGAGTAATTTCATAATCATTATCCATCCCTGCATCCATTGGATTTTCATAATCAGGTGCATTATTAAAAGATAGGAAACCTGATGATGGAACAACAGAAATAAATGAGGCGTCTGTTCCTGTAACTGAGTAAGTCAATGTGTCATTATCTGCATCATTAGCTGTAATTGTTCCTATAGCTGTTGTGTTCTCAGCAACTGCAATTGTTCCAACAGCTGCAAATGATGGTGGGTTATTTGCTGGTGGGGTTGGGGGTGTATAACTATCACCGCCTCCGCCGCCTCCGCCGCCACCGCATGAAGCAATGAAGACTGTTGTGAATAGAATTGAAGTTAACTTATTTTGCATGGTAAAACCTGTTGAATTAATAAAAGTATTTAACACTTATTCTAGTCTAGATTTAGCCCCATGTATAATTTTGTTATAAGTCATAAAAATACATAAAAAAAACCCGCATAAATGCGGGTTTTTAATTAAGAACTAGTTATTACTAGTCTGCTGTTGGAGTAATTACAACGCTCTCTAGCACTAACGGAGTATCACGCTCAACAATATACATCAGAAAGTTACTGTATGTATTTTCTGTTGCAGGAACTGTCATTGTGTACTCTGTAGCTGAAGAACCAGCAGCAACTGTAATTGTATCACCAGTGTACGATGGCTCTGTATTAGGGTAAGCAGCTTTTTCAAATTTGAAATAAACGTTTACGTCAGAGGATGCACCATACATATTAGCAACAACAGTAGCACCATTAGGCACTATGATAGGATAGAAACCTTCTGTTTGTAATGGGTCATGAGAAAAACCAGCCCAAGTTTCTGCTCCTGTTGGAAATGTATATGTATTTCCATCAATAGTTGCATTACCAAATGCTTCATTCATAACCATAGTACCTCCACCAGAAGGACTAGATGCCTCATCATCCTTAGCATCTGCAACCACAGCAGTGTCTGTAATAACTACATCAACGTCTCTAGTATCTAAATACATTAAGAATGAATTGAAAGTTTGAGCACCTTGCGCAGGAATAGCAACTTCATACGCTTTAACTTCAGAACCTGAAACAGTAACAGTTGCTGTGTTGTATGAAGGCTCAGTATTAGGATAAGGGTTAGCTTCTAATCTAAACCTAACAACAACATCTCCACCTGATGGAACAGATGCATTAAATGTAACTTTTCCTGCTTCTGAGAATGTTAATGGATAAACATCATTCGTCTCATTTGCAAAACCTGCCCAATCAGCTGCACTTGATGGATACTGGAATGTGTTTGTATCAGCATCATAGGTAGTTCCATCAAAAACTCCCGAGAAAAGTACAGATGAACCTGCAGTCTCAGCTGGTTTAGCGGTAATGGATACATTCTTAACTGTAACAGCTTGATCTCTTTCAACGATATACATTATTAAAGATGAGAATGTATTTTCGCCTTGTGGTCCAAATTCAACTGTATAAGATTTTTCCTCTCCTGAAACAGTTACGTTATCAGTGTTAAAACAGATGGATCAACATCTGGATAAGGTAATCTTTCAAACCTAAAGTTTACATTTGTAGGAGTTGCAGCCGAAGCTGTGAAAGTTACTGAACCACCATTTGGAAATGAGAATGGATATAATCAGTATTATCGTTTGAGAAACCAGCCCAAGATTGAGCGCCAGTAGGGAATGTATAAGTATCCCCATCCTTTATAGTTCCATCAAAAACTCCTGAGAAATCTGCCATTGTAGGATCAGCTTCTTCAACATCAGTAACAGTTACTGTAATTGTTTGATCTGCTGTTTTATCTCCAGCTGTTGCAGTTACAACAACTGTGTAATCATTAGTACCTGAAGCACTTCCAGTTGTTTCAAAGTCTGGGGCCGTAGCAAAAGCAAGAACACCAGCTGCATCAATAGTAAATAATGCAGCATCTGCTCCTGATAATGCCATTGTTAACAGTTTCACCTGAATTACAATCCAGCAACTGAAGCAACTACTGTTCCAACAGCAGTTGAGTTTTCAACAACACTAAATGTGTTACCAGAAGTGAAGGTTACAGCATTATTTGAAGAATCATAACAATGAGATCCTAAACCATCCCAATCAGTTACCAAGAATGCATCTTTCTCAGCAACTATCCAGTCACAGTCATCAGCATTAGTACCTCTTGAAGAAGTCCAATCAGCATTACCTTCTTTACCTTCTTTTTTAACAAGAGTATGGTCTTTAGTTCCATTTTCAACTCCACAAATATCCCAACCTGAACCAGGATCTGCCCATAAAGTCACCTAAAGTATCAATAATTGTATAAGCTTCTTCAGTACCTTTAACTAATTTATAACCATCATCTCCATTAGACATATAAGTATGTTGAGAATCGCATCTTGCAATAATTGATTCATCTGAATCAGGATGACATACAACCCAAACATCTCCATCAGCAATAGATGCATTAGCACCAAAAATGTCAGGATTCCAGTATTCGTGCTCACCATCAGTTGTTGGAGCATTACTTACATTAGGTAAACGCATAACCTGCTAGAATCAACTTCAGCACCAGTGAAGTTAGCAATTTCAAGATATTTATTATTTGATGAACCTTCAGCATACTCTGAGATAAATAGATCACAAGCGCCTGTACACTCAACAACATCAGTAACAGTAACAGCAACATCTGCTGAGTTAGCTCCAGCAGAGTCAGCAGCAGTAACAGTAACGTTATATACGTTGTCAGCATCTGCATCAGCTGGTGCTTCAAAGTCTGGGTTCGCTGCAAAAGCTAGAACACCTGAAGAAGCTCCAATAGTCATTGCTGAAGCATCTGTACCGCTTAATGAGAAAGTAACATCACCAGTTGAATCTGAAACTGTAGCAGTTGCAACAGTCATTGTATTTTCTTCAACAGTGTAAGCACTATTGACTAGTAATTGAGGACCTTCGTTAACGTTAGTAACGCTTATTGATAAGTCTTTAGCATCTTTTGCAGAGCCATCACTTACAACAACAGTTACTTCATAAACGTTATCAGAATTTGCATCAGCTGGTGCTTCAAAGTCTGGAGCCGCTTTAAAAGCTAATGTGTTTCCAGTTAAAGTCACAAGTGAGCTATCGTCACCTTGAATAAAGTATGCAAGTGAGTCACCGTCAGCATCTGTAGCTGTAACAGTTCCAATTGCAGTTGTGTTTTCAGCAACACTGTAAGTGCTACCTGAAGATATAACAGGAGCAGAATTAGTTGCACCAGGACCAGACGAACCTGTTGGTCCAGCGCCACTTCCTCCACACGCTGCTAAGAATAAAATAGAAAAACCTAATAGATAATTTTTGCTCATTTTGAGTACTCCCTGTTCACAAAATAATAAATTTAAAATATACCTAGACAATACTACATCTTTCTTATGAATTTTCAAAATGAAATTAAGGTGTTTTTTGCTAAAAAAAGAGCTGGAGTAAATAATTTTAATGTAAATATTTTACAAAATATTCTATAAGTGTTGTCGTTATGGTGTTTTTTTACATAAGTTAAAAAATTAGATATTAAAAAAAAAATTTAATTTTTTTTAACTAATTTCTTAAAAACTCTATTTGTTTACCAAATTGAAGATTTTCTGTGATTTTTGCAGTCTTTATAGGCGACTTTACCATTAATAATAGTTGTATTAATTGATGAATTAAATGTAGTTCCATTGAATGGTGACCAGCCACATTTATACAAGATACTTTCTTTGTAACTGTGAAAGGTTTATCAATATCTAAGTATAACCAAATCAGCATAATATCCTTCTCTTATATAACCTCTGTCTTTTATCTTGAATCTTTTAGCAACGTTGTGACTGGTCTTTTTGACAATATGTTCTAATGTCAATGTGCCATCATGATAAAAGTCTAATAGAATTTGAATTGCATGTTGCACCAAAGGAAGGCCAGCAGGAGCTTGAGCATATGGTCTAGATTTTTCTTCCCAGGTATGTGGTGCATGATCAGTTGCAATAATATCTATTTGATCATTTAAAAGCACATTCATAACGGCGGCTCTATCTTCTTCTTTCTTGATAGAAGGATTGCATTTTATTTGATTGCCAAGCTCAACATAATCATGCTCATTGAATCGCAGATGGTGTACACATACCTCAGCTGTAATCTTTTTATTATCTATTGCACCTGATTGAAATTGTTCCATTTCTTTTTTAGTTGTCAGATGGAGAACATGTAAATTTGCATCATTTCTTTTTGCTAAATCTATTGCCATTGAGCTTGATAAGTAACAACTTATATCATCTCGGATGTATGGATGATGCGTTGGATTGAGATCATCTCCATATTTTTCTGTAAATAGTTTTTCGTTCTCTAGGATTCGCGGCGTATCTTCGCAATGGGTAACAATATTTACTGGGCAATATTTAAATATATCTTCTAATGTATCGGGATTATCTACAAGCATGTCTCCAGTTGATGCTCCCATGAAAACTTTTAGACCAGCGGCAAGATTAGTATCAACTTTCTTAATTTCTTCAATATTATGATTGCTAGCACCCAAGTAAAAAGAATAATTACCTAATGACTTTTGAGCGGCAAGATCAAATTTCTTTTGTAAATTTTCATTTGTAGTGGTGGTTGGATTTACATTAGGCATTTCAAAATAACTTGTAATACCTCCAGCCAGTGCAGCTTTAGATTCAGTAGCAATACTGCCTTTATGGGTTAAACCAGGCTCACGAAAATGCACCTGATCATCAATCATGCCTGGGATGACATGCCTTCCATCAACATCAATAATTTCTTTTGCTTCTGAATCTATTGTTGGATTGATTAGCGCTATTCTTTCATCTTTAATAGCTATATCTGAAATGAATATCTTATCCTCATTAACTATCTTGCAGTTTTTAAGGATTAAGTCATACATATTTATTTATCTAAATTAAAAGTTTCATGCAGGCATTTAACTGCCTTATCTGTATTTACTTCATTAATAACTATAGTTATTTTTATTTCTGAAGTACTAATCATTTGTATATTAACATCATTTTCAGCAAGAGCTTTAAATGCCTCACTTGCAATACCAGCATGAGTTCTCATACCAACACCAACTAAAGAAACTTTTGCAATATTAGAATCAACCAAAACATCATCGTATTGCAAAGAATTTTTATTAGCTTTAATAATATTGGTTGCAGTTAATTCATCTTCTTTTGAAACAGTAAATGTAAAGTCAGTTTTTCCATTAACACTAACATTCTGAACTATGACATCGACTTCTATGTTTTCATCGCTCAATGGCCCAAGAATTCCATAAGCAATCCCAGGAGTATCTACAACTCCATGAAGTGTGATTTTTACCTGATCTTTTTGAAAAGCTATCCCAGATACTAATGCATTTTCCATATTATTTTCCTCAAGTGATATTAGTGTACCTGACCCAGGCTCAAAACTAGATAAAACTCTAACAGGTACCTTGTATTTATTAGCAAACTCAACGGCTCTAATTTAAATAACTTTTGCTCCCTTTCCTGCCATCTCAAGCATTTCTTCCATAGTGATTGAATCAAGCCTTTTAGCCTCAGGAACAACTCTTGGATCAGTGGTATAGATGCCATCTACATCTGTATAAATATCGCATCTTTTGGCTGATAAATTTGCAGCGACTGCAACAGCAGTAGTATCAGAACCACCTCTACCTAATGTAGTAACATCTCCTTGTTCTGTGATGCCTTGAAAACCAGTGATAATAGGTATGTAGCCCTCTTCAATTGTTTGTAATATTTTAGAGCTATCCATGTCTAAAATTCTTGCTTTAGAAAAACTGCTGGTAGTTTTCATTGAGATTTGAGAGGCAGATAAAGACTTAGCTTTTACGCCAATTGAATCTAAAGCAATTGCTAGCAATGATGAGCTAACCTTCTCACCTGTGGAAACAAGAGCATCAAATTCTCTTTTATTTGGACTCTCAGTAAAATTTTTTGCAAGGCCAATAAGCTTATTTGTTTCGCCACTCATTGCTGAAACAACAACTACTATATTGTCATCTTTGGCTGAATTCTTAATTAATTCAGCGACAGCAGCTATTCTCTCTACAGAGCCTACAGATGTTCCACCAAATTTTTGAACGACAATATCCAAGTTGAATTCCTTATTTTGAAAGGGATTTTACTGTTTTTGGAATAGATGTCACGAAATCATTAATATTTTTTGAATTGCCGGCTCCCTGAGCAAAATCAGGTCTGCCTCCACCCCTGCCATCAAGCTGTGAACAAAGCTCACTAACAACATCTTTTGCAGAAATAGTATCAACTAAATTCTTTGTAACACCTGCAACAATGGCAACTTTTTCATTAGCCTCAGATAGCAAAACTACGCACCCTTTAGAGAGTTGAGATTTCTTTTGATCAACCAAACCTCTGAGCTCTTTATTGTCTTCAAGTTTTAGTTGCTCAATAACTAAAGTCCAATCATCAATACTGAGCTCTTCACTAGAAATAACTTCCTGTTTGGATGCAACAGGTCCAGATTTCTTAAGTTTTTTATTCTCTTGAATTAGAGCATTAACTTTTTCAGATAGTTTGTCTGAAGTTGTATTAAGGGTTTTTTGCAGCTCATTAGTAAGAGTTTTTAAGTTTGCTAAATATTCCAAAGATTCATGGCCGGCTATAGCTTCAATTCTTCTTACCCCAGAGGCTACGCTAGACTGACTGGTAATAACTAGTGTGCCAATATCTCCAGTCCTATCTACATGGGTACCACCACAAAGCTCTACAGAAAATGATTCTTCGCCCATATCAAGCACTCGAACTTTATCATCATACTTTTCACCAAACAAAGCCTCTGCACCTGAATCAATAGCATCCTTTAATTCCATTTCTGTTGTTGAAACTTTTGTATTTAATAATGATTGATTATTAACTAAATGCTCTATCTTGGAAATTTCATCAGCAGTTAAAGGTGTTGAGTGAGCAAAATCAAATCTAAGTTTTGTATGATCAACTTGAGATCCTTTTTGCTGTACATGGTCACCTAAAACTTTTTTAGAGCTGCGTGCAGTAAGTGCGTTGCAGAATGATGTATAGCAGTTGCTCTTCTTTTATTCTTTTCAACACTCATATTAATTACATCTCCGCATTTAAGACTTCCTGTTTCAATTTTAGCCTTATGAAGAAATACTTTACCTTGTTTTTTACAATCCAGCACAACTCCAGAACAACTATTAGAATCAAATGTTCCAGTGTCACCAACTTGTCCACCTGACTCAGCATAAAAAGATGTTTGATTGAGAGCAATGAAGACCTCATCATTTTCATTGGCTGTATCAACTAAATCTTGACCATTCCAAATAGACAAAACTTTAGATTCAGAATCTAAAAACTCGTAGCCTTGGAAAGTTGTTGCATCTACATCAGCTGGAGTAGGAAGATTAGAGGTAAAATTACTTCCAGCTTTGGATGAATCTTTTTGTGCTTGCATGCATTTAGCGAACCCTTCAGAATCAATTTCAAGATTTTTTTCCCTGGCTATGTCAGCAGTTAGATCATATGGAAAACCAAAAGTGTCATGCAGCTTAAAAACAACTTCTCCAGAAATTTGATTGCCTGATAGGCCGTTTATTTCTTCGTCCAAAATTTTAATTCCCTTTTCTAGTGTTTCAAAAAATTTGTGTTCCTCATTTTGGATTGTTTTCTTGATGTGATCCTTTTTCTCAATCAGTACAGGATATGCATCTTTCATGAGCTCAGATAGATCATCAACAAGATTGAATAAAAATGGCTGCTTCGCACCCATCTTATAACCGTGTCTGATTGCTCTTCTCAATATTCTTCTTAATACATAACCCCTACCTTCATTCTCAGGAGTAATCCCATCTGCAATTAAAAAACTTGTTGATCTAATATGATCTGCTACAACTTTGTGAGAATTGCTGCTTTCATTTTTAAGAAGTTTTTGTGATGCATTAATCAGACTTTTAAATAAATCTGTATCGTAATTCGAATTAACTCCTTGCATTACAGCTGCAATTCTTTCTAATCCCATACCGGTATCAACGGATGGTTTTGGCAAAGGCGTCATTTCACCAGATTCATTTCTATTAAATTGCATGAATACAAGATTCCAGATTTCAACAAACCTATCACCTTCATCGCCCTCAGAGCCAGGAGGAGTTCCTTCTATGTGATCGCCATGATCATAATAGATTTCAGAACAAGGACCGCAAGGACCAGTTTCTCCCATTGACCAGAAATTATCTTCTTCATCTAGCCTAACAATTCTTTCAGGATTAACTCCAATTTTTTCTTTCCAGATTTTTGCTGCCTCATCATCTTCTCTGAAAACAGATATCCAAAGTTTGTCTTCAGGCAGATTTAACTCTCCAGTTAAAAACTCCCATGCAAACTCAATAGCTTCTTCTTTAAAGTAATCACCAAAACTAAAATTACCTAACATCTCAAAAAAAGTGTGATGTCTAAGTGTGTAACCAACGTTTTCTAAGTCATTATGTTTTCCCCCAGCCCTAATACATCTTTGGAAGAGGTTGCACGAACATAGTCTTTTTTTTCAGAGCCTAGAAAAAGATCTTTAAATTGAACCATGCCGGCATTTGTAAATAGCAAGGTTTCATCATTAACTGGTATCAATGAGCTTGAATCTACTTGTTGGTGTTTTTTAGATTCAAAAAAATCTAGAAAAGCTTTTCTTATTTCGGCTGTTTTCATTTTTGTGTTTTGTATAACTCTTTATATTTTTTGTAGTTTTCAATGTAGTGCTTTGCACTCAAAGGAATCATTTCTTGTTCTTCCTTGAGTTAATTCTCTTTTAATCTTTCCGGGCATGCCCATCACCATTGATCCATCTGGGATTACTGTACCTTCTGTAATCAAGGCTTTTGAACCAATAATACAATTCTTACCAATTTTTGCACCATTTAAAATCACTGAACCTATGCCAATTAGAGAGCCGTCACCAATATCACATCCATGCAACATAACCATATGCCCAACAGTAACAAACTTGCCAATTCTACATTCATGCCCAGGATCTGTGTGTATCACCGATCCATCTTGAATATTAGAACCTTCGCCAATAATGATGGGTTCATTATCACCCCTTAGAGTTGCATTAAACCAAATACTTGAATCCTCACCCATTTGCACATCGCCAATAACATTAGCATCAGGTGCTATCCAAAAGTTATCGGAAGCCGTGGTTAATTTTTTATCCCCTAGGGTAGCTATCATATTGTTCTCTAATTTTATCTAACTTCGTTGGTATATTTCCATCAAAACATATATTAATAAAGTCTGCTGTAATCATAGCGGTTAAGCCCCATATTCTTTGATCATTATATTCCCAACTTGGAATTTTTAGATCAATATCTCCTTTAATTTTGTCATGCATCTTTGCATTTTTAATATCTAATAAAAAGCTAATAGGAACTGTAAAGATTTCAGCTATTTCATAATTACCTTTAAAATTTTGTTCTTTTGTAATGATTCCAACATAAGGATGGACTTCTATTTTATGTCTTGAAATTAAATAAGGAAGATTACCCAAACCTATAACATCATCTCGATTGAGATTTATTTCCTCATTTGATTCACGAAGAGCGGTATCGAATAAATCTTTGTCACCCTCTTCCCATTTCCCTCCTGGAAAACTCACCTCACCTGAATGCGAGGAAAGCTGTGTTGATCTTTGAGTGAAAACTATATGGGGATCATCGGCATGCTTATCAAAGTTCAAAATACCAATAAAAACACCTGCCTTTTTGAAGTCAGTTGTCTGCATATGATTTAACTTTAGTAACTTTTCCTTTATGCTATCTTCCACGCTGCTAAGTTTAACGTCTTAAGCGCAAATATTCTTAAAGAAGGAAAATAAATTGAAGTATTGTTCGAATTGTGGAAGTTCAAAATTAGAATTTAGTATCCCTGAGGGGGATCATGTAAAACGCTATATCTGCTCTGACTGTAAAACTATTCATTACACAAACCCTAATATGGTTGTTGGAGCTTTATGCATCAAAGGCGATAAAATTCTGATGGCAAAAAGAAATATTCAACCAAGAAAAGGTTTATGGACACTTCCTGCTGGCTTTATGGAAAACGCAGAAACTTTGCAGCAAGGTGCTATAAGAGAAACATTTGAAGAGACTGGTTCTCACGCTAAAGTTATTCAGCCTTATACCCTTTTTAGTCTTCCGCATATCAATCAAGTGCATATGTTTTTTTTAGCCGAGCTTTTAGATGAAAACTTTGGTCCTACGACTGAAAGTCAAGCAGTAGAACTGCACGGTGAAGATGAAATAACATGGGATCAAATTGCATTCCCAACAGTTGAAAAAACACTCAGGTACTACTTTGCTGATAAAAAAGAAAATAAGTTTATCTTCAGAGAAGAAGATATTACTCTCTGGTAATTAAGAATTCTTAGAAAAATATAGAGCGTTATAAAATATTTGCATCCAAGGAGAGAACTCTTTCCAATTCTTAGATCTCCAACTCATTTGCTGGCTTCTAAATACCCTTTCAGGATGAGGCATCATAATGGTGACACGGCCACCAGCAGCAGTTACTCCTGTAATACCATCTATAGAACCGTTTGGATTAAGTGGATAAGTTTCTGTAGATTTACCTGATGAATCTACAAAATTTAAAGCGATCTGATTAGCAGATTGAATTGAGTCTAAATTTTCTTGTGTAAATGCTGCGTGGCCTTCACCATGAGCTGAGGCTATTGGCAGAGACCAACCTTCCATACCTTTTAACAAAACAGAATCAGATTGAGCAACCTTTACTTGAGCTAACCTTGCCTCAAATTGATCGGATATATTTTTAACAAAACTTGGCCAGGCAGAAGCACCTGGAATAATATCTTTTAAATTTGATACCATTTGACAGCCGTTACACACGCCAAGTGTAAAAGTTTGCTGATCATTAAAAAATTCTTCAAATTGATCTTTGACCAAATTATTATTTAATATGGTTTTTGACCAGCCGCCCCCTGCCCCTAAAACGTCTCCGTATGAAAAGCCTCCGCATGCTGCTAGCCCATTAAATGCAGACAGATTTACATTACCATCTAGCAAATCTTGCATGTGCACATCAACAGCATCAAATCCTGCAAGAGTGAAAGCTGCAGCCATTTCAATTTGACCGTTAACACCCTGCTCTCTTAATACTGCAACTTTTGGTTTAGCTGCAGAGTAATTTACGCTCACTTCATTAAAAGCTGCATCCGCATAGAGGCCTTTATGATCAGAATCAAAAAGCAATTTTTGCTCTTCATCTGCACAAGCCTTATTGTCTCTTATTGATTGAATTGCATGTGAGACTTCTCTCCATTTAGATTCAAGCTCTATGATTGATTCAGAAAAAATTGATCCCTCGGCACAAGCTATATTTAATGTCTTAGAGTTATTTAAGGTTCCTAAATTTTGAACAACAAAGCTCTCACCAAGCACTTCTTTAATTTCTTTAGTTTTTTCTTTTGCAACTTGAATAACTAAACCAATTTCTTCACTAAAAAAATAAGGGTTGGCGTCTTCAAGCTTTAATGATGGAAGTTTAATATCCATGCCTACTTTTTGCGTAAAACACATTTCAGCAATGGAGGCTAAAAGACCGCCATCAGATATATCATGTAATGCAAGGATATCTTCTTGCTTAATAAGTGTTTGAATTTGATTAAATAGATTTTTTAATGCATTTGGATCATCTACATCTGGTGTTTCATTAAAAATAGTTTTATTTACTTCACCAAAGATTGATCCGCCCAATCTATTTGAATGATTTAGCTTTACTAAAATTAAATCTGATTCGATGTCTGTGTTTAACTCTGGGGTGATTGCCTTTGTAACATCATTTACAGGTGCCACAGATGTGACCACACCTGATAATGGACTGGTAACCGTTTTTTCTTTATCTTCATCAATCCATTTTGTTTTCATTGATAAAGAATCTTTACCAACTGGGATTGATATATCCAGATCAATTCAAATTTTAGATAGAGCTTCATCAGATGAGCGAAGAGCATAGTTTTCCTTTTCTTCATTTGTTGGCGCCATCCAATTTGCTGAGACTTGAATATGATCTAAGCCTTTAATGGGAACTCCAATCATATTTGTTAAAGCTTCTGCAATGGCCATTCTCATCGATGCAGAAGAATTCTGAATTGCCAGTGTGGGTTTTTCTCCAATAGTTACAACTTCACCACTGTTAGAGGTAAATGACCTCAGGCTCATTGAGTAGTTTGAAACAGGTACCTGATAAGGACCAACAAATTGATCTCTTGCAACCATACCACCAACAGTCCTATCTCCAATAGTAATGAGAAAAGACTTTGATGCTACTGTGGGATGTGAAAGAACTTTATAGGCAGATTTTTTAAAATCGTACGAAGATGCAATTGAATCTTTATCAGCTTGATCTTTAGTGCTTTTGATATTGATATCAGTTATGGGTAGATCCCCAAAGAGCATATCAAGAGGAACATCAACAGGATAATTGTTATTAGCCTTATCAAATAATTTTACAGACTTTTCTGTTGTTGTTTTGCCAACAAATGCATATTCACACCTTTCTCTTATGCAAATCTTTTCAAATGCACTCTTGTTCTTTGGATGAATTGCCAGCACGTATCTTTCTTGAGATTCATTCGACCATATTTCCATGGGAGACATTGCTGGATCTGAAACTGGTATCTTGTGAAGCTCTATATAAACTCCAAGATCTGAATCTTTTGCAAGCTCAGGTATTGCATTTGATAAACCGCCTGCACCAACATCATGAATAAATTCAATAAAGCTCTCATCCATTGAAGAGCAGATATTAATAACCTCTTGGCATCTTCTTTCCATCTCTGGATTTTCTCTTTGTACTGATGCGAAGTCTAAATCCTCATCGCTTTCTCCTGAAGAAACAGACGAGGCGGCACCTCCTCCAAGACCAATAAGCATTGCTGGTCCACCAAGCACAACAACAATATAGTCTTCAGCTATTTGTAATTTAAAATTATTTTTATCGCGTATTTCACCTATACCACCAGCAAGCATAATAGGCTTGTGGTAACCGTATGCATTACCCATTGCATCAAATGCTGTCTCAAATGACCTAAAATATCCAAGAGTAGACGGTCTGCCAAATTCGTTATTAAATGCAGCTGCTCCAATAGGGCCTTCGATCATAATATCCAGAGGAGAAGCAATCCTCTTTCGGCTTACATTCATCGCCCTCCCATGATCTTTGCAGTTCAGGTAATCTAAGATTTGAAACATTAAATCCAACCAAGCCAATTTTTGGTTTTGCTCCTCTTCCTGTTGCACCCTCATCTCTTATTTCTCCCCCTGAGCCAGTCGCAGCCCCAGGAAAAGGAGAAATTGCAGTTGGATGATTGTGTGTTTCAACTTTTATGGTTGTATTTAAAACATCTTCAACAAATGAATAGTTGTTAGCTGAATCTAAATTTAGTCTTTCAACTTTTTCGCCTGCTGTAATTGCAGCATTATCTTTATAAGCAGAGATAATTCCATTTTGAGAATTTTTACTAGTATCTTTTATTAAATCAAAAAGAGTTTTGTTTTTGACCTCTCCGTCCACAGTCCACTTTGCGTTAAAAATTTTATGTCTACAATGTTCTGAGTTAGCTTGTGCAAACATCATCAACTCAGCATCTGTAGGATTCCTTTGGGTGCTTGTATAGAAATTGAACAAATAATCAATTTCGTCTGTGCTCATGGCAAAGCCAAAATTCTTATTAGCACTGTGAAGCTCTTCTATGCCCTTGTCTAAAATATCAATATATCTTAAAGGTCTTTTTTGCTCAGGATTTAAAAATTCCTTGCACTGTTCTGTTGAGAAATACAGGCCCTGGGTCATACGATCATATAGATTAGTAAGATTCAGTGAGTCGAGTTTATTAGTGCCATCGATATTAAATCCATAAAACTTTTCAATACTCTCAACGTTTTCTATGCCGACGTTTTTTAGAATATCTTTTGTTTTTGATGACCATGGCGAAATAGTCCCCACCCTAGGTCCAATGATTAAATTAAATGTGCTTTTTAAGTCATCGGCATCAAGAATTTCCTTAATATTGTTTAAATAATCTAAGTTGTCATTAACACTAATTAAATAAATATCGTTACAAGAAATTTTAGAATTTAAGTTATTATTTTTGTTAAAGCCAAGCTGAATTTGCTCTAATTTTGAGCTCGAAAAACTTTCTTTGCCTTCTAGAATTAAGGTAATAGTCTTTGACACCGCTTAAAGTCTGAAATATTGTATGCACCAATTATAAAGTTTTTTGTTTAAAAAAGATGGAAAAGAAGAATATCTTTAAGCTTTTTTTGGGCGTGGTTTGCTTTTTAACCATGCTTGGCTGCGAGCAAAAAAAAGAAGATGCAGAAGAAAATTTTTCTTGTGAGGATAATGCGAATAGCATTTATCAAAACTCCTCCTTGAATAATTTTGAAAAAAGTAAATTTGATAAATTACTCAATGAAAAGTTTTTGCTTTATGAAAACTTATTCAAAAAAGCAGGTGAAGAAAACAATGTTGAGTGGGAGCTGCTAGCAGCTATTTCTTTTCAAGAATCACAATGGGATCCAAGAGCAAAATCTAACATGGGTGTTAGAGGCATGATGATGGTCACACTAGAGACAGCAGCAATTGTTGGAGTTAAGAATAGACTTGATCCTGAACAAAGTATTAATGGCGGTTCCAGATATATTGCTTCATTGCTTGAAAAAAATATCTTTGGTAAATCACAAAGTGATCAGTTAGCTATATCGTTAGCAAGTTACAATCTTGGGCCAACAAATATCATCAACATTGCCCAAACTATTGATAAAGAACCAGATCAAATGATTTGGGAAGATTTTGAATCTGTGCTCAAAAATTTAAGTGGCGAAGACGTTAATTTAGTTGATAAAAATGGTTATAAAAGAGGTCAGCAAGCTATTGATTATGTCCATAGAGTAGAAGATTACTATAAATTAATGATTGCCTACTCTTGCAAAGATCCTATATATCAATCATCTTTCCTTTAAGATATTTCATCTTATCTCTGCACCAGGCAGCTTTTTCAAATTCCATATCCTTTGCATAGACATACATTTGATCTTCAAGTTTTGAAATAGTATCGCTTAACTCTTCTATTGAATTATCCTTAATTGCAAACTTAAGCTCTTTTTCTAAATCTTTTTTCTTTGGTTTTGATTTTCCTTTAATAACTCTTGCACCTTCCATAATATCTTTTACTTTGGTGCTTATAGTTGAAGGTTTTATTCCGTTATCTTTATTATATTTTTCTTGGATAGACCTTCTTCTATCAGTTTCATCAATTGCTCTTTGCATTGAGCTTGTTATCTTGTCGGCATATAAAATTGCCTTACCTCTAATATTTCTTGCAGCCCTTCCAATGGTTTGAATCATGGTTGTTTCTGATCTTAAAAATCCTTCTTTATCAGCATCTAAAATTGCAACTAAACTCACCTCAGGAATATCTAGACCTTCTCGTAAAAGATTGATTCCAACCAAAACATCAAATTTTCCTAATCTTAGATCTCTAATAATTTCTACACGCTCAACAGTGTCAGTATCAGAATGCATATATCTTGCTGAAATATTATTTTCATTCAGATAATCTGTTAAATCTTCTGCCATTCTTTTAGTTAATGTAGTTATTAATACCCTTTCTTTAAGCGCAACTCGTTCGTTACATTCACCTATTACATCATCGATTTGAGTTGAGGCTGGTCTGATTTCAACATCAGGATCAGTTAGGCCTGTTGGTCGAATAATAAGCTCAACAAGATTATCTTGTCTTTCGGTTTCATAACGACTTGGAGTTGCAGAAACGTATACTCTTTGTGGAGCCAATAGTTCCCATTCATCAAATTTGAGTGGTCTATTGTCCATTGCAGAGGGAAGTCTAAATCCATATTCAACTAAGGTTTCTTTTCTTGATCTATCTCCTTTATACATAGCACCAATTTGAGGAACAGATACATGTGATTCATCTATAAATACAATTGCATCCTTAGGTATGTAATCAAATAGACATGGCGGTGATTGGCCAGGCTCTCTGCCTGATAAATACCTTGAGTAATTTTCAACGCCTTGGCAGTAGCCTAGCTCTCGCATCATCTCAATATCGTAATTTGTTCTTTCTTCTAATCTTTGAGCCTCAACTAATTTATTAATAGATCTAAGATAGGCTAACCTTTCTTTGAGCTCTGCTTTGATATCGTCTATGCAATTAACAGTTTCTTTTGGGGTTACATAGTGAGTCTTTGGAAAAATTGTTGCTCTAGGAGTTTCATTGATAACAGCTCCGGTAAGCGGATCAAACCAAGATAGCTTTTCAATCTCATCACCAAACAATTCGATTCTCAATGCTTCACTATCTGAATCTGCAGGATATACATCAATAGTATCTCCCCTTACCCTAAAAGTAGCTCTTCTAAAATCTAAATCATTTCTTGTATATTGCAGTGAAGAGAGTCTTCTTAAAATATCTCTCTGATCGACAATATCGCCCCTGTCCAAATGCATTACCATTTTTAAATAAGATTCTGGTGCGCCTAAACCATAAATTGAAGAAACGGTTGCAACAACAATAGTGTCTTTTCTTTCAAGCAAAGCTTTGGTAGCCGATAGTCTCATTTGCTCAACATGCTCATTGATAGATGCATCTTTAGCAATATAAGTATCAGATGTTGGCACATACGCTTCAGGTTGGTAGTAATCATAGTAGGAAACGAAATACTCAACTGAATTTTCAGGGAAAAAATCTCTGAACTCACCATAAAGCTGAGCTGCCAAAGTTTTATTGTGAGCCATGATGATTGCCGGTCTTTGAGTTTCCTCGATAACCTTAGCCATGGTATAAGTTTTACCAGAACCGGTTACACCAAGAAGTGTTTGATGCAGCAATCCATCATCTAAACCATTTACTAAACTTTTGATTGCATCAGCCTGAGAACCTGCTGGTTCAAAATCAGATACAACCTTTAGTGATTTTGTCATTTACTTCTCTATCAAAAGTTATTTATAATGCACATCCGCGTTCCCGAATAGCTCAGCGGTAGAGCAGTTGACTGTTAATCAATTGGTCGTTGGTTCGATCCCAACTTCGGGAGCCACTTAAGCTCATTTCCTATTGTACATACAACCTTTCAAATTCTTTTATTGATTTAGTTATATTATTTCTAGTTTGTTGAAATGCTGCTAAGAGCATGTCACTATCGTATTCATCATTTGCTGGATCTTCATTATACCAGTGAAGTTTTTTAGCATCCGAAGGAATAACTGGACAAACCTCTTCTGCACACAAGGTTATTGCAAAATCTAAATTTTCTATAAATTCATCACTTAAATCGGTAGTACATTTTGATTGATTTTTTGAAATATCAATCCCCATCTCATCTAAAGCCTTGACTGCAAAATTATGAACTTTACCTGATGGTTCTGATCCTGCGCTTTGTATATCATGACCTTCACCTAAAATTTCTTTAGCAAGGCCTTCTGCCATTTGACTTCTAGCTGAATTAGCAACACATAAAAACAGAATATTCATATCAAAAAATTGAAGGAATTTATTTTAGAGAGTATCTTATAGTTAATTAGGGTAATCAATATGACTGATCAATTCAGTGTAAAAAAAATTCTTAAAGGCTTAGAGAATAATCTTGGAGAAGATGACTATATTGAGCCTTTAACAATCTTAGTAAATGCATTAAATAGAAATAAATTAAATTTTTTTGGTGAACTTGCTTTTAAACATCAACTAAAGCAAAGACTTAAAACAAGAAAGTTGATTTATGAAGAGTTCAAAAATAATGTCTATCAAAACCCTGCGGACCCAGTATTTGTTATAGGCCTGCCTCGCTCTGGAACAACTTTTTTATTCAATCTGCTCTATCAAGACAAGATATTTAGATCGCCATTGTATTGGGAAATAATGAAACCATTGCCCATCGCTAAAAATAAAAGAGAAATTAATAGAAG
This sequence comes from Gammaproteobacteria bacterium, assembly GCA_038141865.1. Taxonomy (GTDB): domain Bacteria; phylum Pseudomonadota; class Gammaproteobacteria; order Magnimaribacterales; family D2472; genus CAJQGY01. The sequence goes on from JAYQIX010000002.1 coordinate 155,115, forward strand.
AATAAGAAAAGTTAATGGAGAGCTTTTTCTTGGAAAAACTGTAATTCCAAAACTAAGAGCTATGCACACTATTAAAGCTGAAATGCCTGAAGAATGTGAGCAAATTGCGACTATGCATGCAAAAAGTTTTGTTTACATGTGCATGGCAGATGTTCCTGAGTATGCTGAGTATCTCAAAACTTGTGATTTTGATTCTGTTTTTATGTGGCATAAAAGATTTTTTCAAATTCTAGAAACTGGTATGAGACCTGATAAGTGGTTATTAAAAGATCCTAGTCATATTGGACATATTCCATCTATTTTAAAAACGTATCCCAATGCTAAATTTATTTATATACATAGAGATCCAACAGATGCTATTGGTTCTTTTTGTAGCTTAACTAAAAATATAAGAAGCTCATTCACAAGCAAGGTAAATCCAGAAGATATTGGTAATACAGTAATTGATTTTTGGTCACATAATGTCCGACAAGGCTTGCAAGATAGATCACTAATTGCAAAGAACAAAATAGTTGACGTTATCTATGATGATTTTGTTAAAAACCCTATGCAAGAAATAAAAAATATTTATGCCCATCTAAATTTTGATATGTCAGTTGCCACAGAAAATAATATGCAAAATTATCTCTATTTAAAAAAAGGTAAATCTAAATCAAAGCATATGTATAACATCAAAGAATTTAATATTGATGAAGAAAAAATTAAGTTTCATTTTAATGACTACATGCTTAAGTATGATTTTTAATGATAAAATCTACACTTTACACGAGGCTTAATCTTGAAAATTAACAACACATTAAAACTTACTTTATGCGGAATATTAGCAGTATTTGTTCTTAATTCTTGTTCTAAAAAAGGTGATGAAGCTGAAATACAACCAGTCAAAGAGGAGATAGGTATGACGCAAGTAACTATAAAAACATCTGTTGGAGAAATAAATCTAGAGCTTGATGGAGATAAAGCACCAATAACAGTAAAAAATTTCGTTGATATTGCTAACTCAGGTTATTTTGAAGGAACAATTTTTCACAGAGTTATCAATGGCTTTATGATTCAAGGCGGAGGCTTAAATGCTGACATGAGTAACAAGTCTAGCGGAACTGCTCCAATTCAAAATGAAGCAAATAACGGTCTATCAAATGACAGAGGTACTATTGCAATGGCAAGAACAATGGATCCTCATTCTGCAACTAGTCAATTTTTTATTAATCATAAAGATAATAGCTTTTTAAATCATACCGGAGAGAATCAGCAAGGCTGGGGATACGCTGTATTTGGTAAAGTTACTGATGGCATGGATATTGTTGATGCTATTGCAGATGTTGCAACTGGATCAGCTGGTGGTCATCAAGATGTTCCACTTGATGTTATTACTATAGAATCTGTAACTGTTGCTGAATGAAGCCACGCTTTATTTCAGATTTACATCTAAGCGAAAAACATCCTGAATTAACACAAGCCTTTTTTAAATTCTTAAATGAATCAAAAGAGGCTTGCACTCATCTCTTTATTCTTGGAGATCTTTTTGAGACATGGATTGGAGACGATGACAATTCATCACTTCACTCTGAAATCAAAATAGCCCTAAAGTCATTTACAACAAATGGACCAGAAACTTTTTTTATACATGGCAATAGAGATTTCTTAGTTGGTGAGGCCTTTGCAAGAGAAACTGGTATAACGATCCTGCCGGATCCTTACATTCTTGAAATCAATGGGCAAAAAGTCATTCTTAGTCATGGAGATTTTCTATGCACTGATGATAAGGACTATATTGAGTTTCAGAAATCAAGTTAGAGATCAAAACTGGCAAAATAGCTTCTTAAAGAAAAGTTTAAATGAGAGAAAGCAAATCGCTGCAAGCTTAAGAGTAGATAGCAAAGAAGCAACTGCTAAAAAATCAGATGCTATCACCGATGTTAATAAAGAAGCAGTTGAAGACTTTATCAGCAAGCATCAACCCCACCTATTCATTCACGGCCACACACATCGACCTAATGTGCATGATGTTGGGCAATCTAAAAGGATTGTTCTTGGAGACTGGGGAGAATGCGGATGGCTTCTTACCATCAATGAGCAAGAGTTTAATTTAGAAAAATTTTCTATTGCCTAATTATTGGCCTTAGCAATAAACCAATTATTAAAAAAATAAAGCCAAGCAATAGCCTTGGATCTCCTAAATAGAGTTGATTCTCTACAGGAAAAGCTATAGTTTTTTCCAACGCAGCAATCTTATACTTATGTTTACTATACACATCTCTGGATGAGTAACTATTTCTAAGAAAGGTTCGTCTGCTTTTATATCTAAATAATGCGGCTGTCTCCCAAACTTCTGCATTTTCTATACCAACCAAATCCATAGAACCATTAACGGCACCACCGATAATATGCTGGATGTGATGCTCTTTTTAAAAGCTCTCCATACATGTGCTCCATGTACTTGTTCATTAGCATATCTGATGATTCTTCTGCCACTGTTCCGTCCGGGAAAACAGGGTTCTCAGACATATCAATCACATTAACCATAAGAAATTGCTTGCCTGAATCTTCTCTCATGAACTTTTGTAGTGATTCCATGGTCCGAGGCTCTAGGACACGATTATCTTTTAAAGCATTGCTTTCAAATTTTTCTGCGTAATATTGGATTTCAGCATCGGTTAGCTTGCCGCCAAAATCTGTATACCAAGCAAAGAATAGACTATAAATAATTAATAAAGATCCCCAAACCCTCATAATTACTCTGCTCTCTTGCCTGCCACTGATAATTAAAAATATTACTACCGCTATTACAAATGGAAGCAGAGCTAGATCAACTCCTGGAGTAATATCTTTTGTATATTGGCCGATAGAAGTTATATCTTCTCTAATAAAAGGATAAAGAAATAATCTTTGACCCCAGTCTAAAACCCAAAATAAGCTCATAAGAGGTATTAAAGATTTATACCTAAAGATTACTACCCAACAAACAAGACAAAACATAAGTTGAGCATTACCCCATAATGAAAAAAATCTATAAATAACCGGCATAGGATCTGGATCACCGGTTAAAACAACAAAATTTGCAATGTCATGAAGGCCATAGGATTCAAACAACATGTGTATTATTGAGCGCCAAGTCATTAGGGCAGTAAATAAAATAAAGCCCCATACAGCAATCTTTGGGCTATCAAGCTCATTGGTGACAGTTGTAGGTAATATTTTAGAAAAATTAAACATGTTTTTATTCTACACAACTGAAAGATATAAAACTTAGATAATTTTGCACAACAATTGATAAAAAAAGATTGTCGTCAATTATTTTATACTGTATATTTATACAGTATTTATAAAACCCTTATGAAAGTTAACTATATCGGAAAAATTTCTGAAGAAAATCTGCCGGCGATATTTGTGCCCTATTTTCTTGAGTCTGTGCATGCAGGGTTCCCCAGCCCTGCAAGCGACTATATTGAAAGCCCGATAGATCTTAATAAGCATCTAATAAAAAATGGAGCAGCTACTTTTTTAGTCAGAGCTCAAGGCCAATCCATGCTTGGCTCTGGAATAACTGATCAAGCTGTTCTGATTGTTGATAGAAGCATTAAGCCAACCCATGACAGTATTGTTGTTGCATCTATAGACGGTGAGTTTGTCTGCAAGCGCTTAAAACTAAAACCAAAAATGTGCTTAATGCCCGATAATCCAGACTACCCTCCTATCTTTATTAATCATGGTCAAGAACTAGAAATAGTAGGTACGGTTACAGCTGCAATTAATAAATTCTAATGGCTCTTGCTTTGGTAGATTGCGATAGCTTTTATGCATCGTGCGAAAGAATCTTTCGACCTGATTTAAAAAATGTACCCATTGTTGTTTTATCAAATAACGACGGCTGCGTTATTGCAAGAAGTGCAGAGGCTAAAAAAATGGGTATTGGTATGGGTGTACCTTGGTTTAAAGTCAAAGATTCTTTCTTGTCTCAAGGTGGCGAAGTCTTTTCATCTAATTTTACTTTCTATGGAGATATATCAGCCAGAGTCATGAATATACTCGAAGGCTTTGTGCCAAAAGTTGAGGTCTATAGTATTGATGAAGCCTTTCTTGGTTTAGATGAGCTTGAGAAAAATTATGATCTTTATGACTTTGGATGTCATATAAGGAGATTGATAAAACAATGGACTGGGGTGCCAGTACGCATTGGAATAGCTCCAACTAAAACCTTAACAAAGATTGCTATTAATGAAGTCAAGAGACTAAATATTCCAACTAAAGTTCATCGAATATCATCTAACAAAGACATAAGGTATGCATTAAAAAATACTCCAGTTGGAGATGTTTGGGGTGTTGGCAGAAGGTTAAATGAGCATCTTAGTAAAGCTAGAATAACTAGCGCTCTACATTTAGCAGATATTGATCCAGGGCATGCTAAACGTAAGTTTAGTGTAGTTTTAGAGCGCACAGTTAGAGAGCTTAGAGGTCAAAGATGTATTGGTATCGAGGAAAATATAACAGCAAAAAAACAAATAGTAGTAAGTCGTAGTTTTGGCTCAAGGGTAACTAACCTAGAAACATTAAAGCCAATTGTAAGTAACTTTGCTGTTAGAGCATCAGAGAAATTAAGAAATGAAAAGCAGAAATGTTCTCAAGTTTCTGTTTTTGTAAGAACAAGTCCTTTTAGTGATCACAAACCTCAACATAGAGGATATAAGACCATAGAACTTATAACCCCAACAAATGACACAAGAGATATCCTGGCTGCAGCAAAAAAAGCTTTGGTGCCAATTTATAAATCAGGCTATGACTATGCAAAAGCAGGCATTTTATTAAACCGATTTTCTAATACTTCCTCTAAACAGTACTCGCTCTTTAGAGATCCTGATGAGCCAAAAGAAAACACAAAGTTTATGGAATATATTGATCAATTAAATAGTTATCAAACTCAAATTTATTACGCTTCCCAGAATACAAGCCAATGGTCTCCTATGAAACAAAATATGACCTCACCTAAATACACCACTTGTTGGTATGAACTGCCACTTGCAAAATAATTAAAAAATATTATTGGCATAAATATTGCAATTGAAATAGCACAAGGAGAATGTTTATGATTGATTATTTAAATAGATTCTATCTATTTTGCAAAGAAGAGCCTCTTTGGGTGGTAGCTTTTGCTTTTTGTGGATTTATTAATCTAACAGCATATTTAATACTGTAATCTAGTTAATATCGACAGCAAATTTTTTTAATATCTCTAAATCTACTATAGAGAGTGCCTTCTTATTAGTCTTTTTAAGATATACACGAGGCGCAAAACCATGTTCATATGCTTCTTTCCACCTTTCAGCACATACACACCACGAATCGCCTTCTTTTAAGCCTGGAAAATTAAATTCTGGCCTAGGGGTTGATAAATCATTGCCGCGTGCTTTTGAAAAGGAAAGAAAATCATCGGTTATGAAGGAGCAAATAATATGCAGCCCCCTATCATGAGTGTCAGTATGACAAAAACCATCTCTAAAATAACCCGTAATTGGATTTGAGCAACATTCCTCAATGGGCTCATCAAAAATATTAGTTTGGTTCATCTTTTTTTATTTCCTCTTTATATTTTTCATAATCTTCCCAATCATGGGGCGTGCCAACGTTTTGGATCCCATTAATTGCTCTGTATAAACTTTTTGATCTTAATTTTGTTCTATCTTGTTTTTTGCCAAGGATTTTATTCCATCCTTCTTTGAAATATTTAAAGAAATTTTTTTCATCAGCCATTTAATGATTTTGGCATAAATCTAAAATTTTAAAATAGTCGATCCATAAATGTTTGCTAAAATAAATTTATGGCCAAAGGAAAAATTCTCTTCAATGAAAAATGCTCTATTTGTAATTATGAAATTAAGCATTATAAAAAAAGATCAGATCTTAACTTTGAAGATTGCAGCGATATGAATGATAAGTATCTCAAAAAACTTCATGTCGTATTTGAAGATGGAGATGAATTAATTGGTGTGGATGCATTTATTTATGTATGGAAGAGAACCGATGGCTATGCGTGGTTAGCTAAATTTACAAGTGCTCCTGTGATATATCAATGTGCAAAAATAGCCTATTCTTGTATAGCATTTCTTTTATTTTGGCGTTTCAAGATAGTTCAAAAATTCAATTAAAATAAAGCTGAATGAGAATAGTTATCGAAACGATTTTCATTAAAAATATTACCTAATATCAGTACTTTACATATATTTATTATTCATATATATTGTTTTTAAATTCACTAAATATGGAGACAATTGTGGAAATGAAAGAGATTGATTCAAAGCTTGTATGCGGTATTTTAAATGAAATAATGGAGTACGAGCTTGCTGGTGTAGTTAGGTATACCCACTCAGCAATGATGGTAAGTGGACCTTATAGGTTGCCCATAGTAACCTTTCTTAAAAGAACAAGCTGCCGAATCGTTAATGCACGCTCAACAAGCTGGAGAATTGATAGTTGGTTTAGATGGTCACCCAAGTCAACGAATAGCTAAAATCGATGAAACCCACAGGCACTCCATTAAGGATATTCTAGAAGAAAGCCTTGATCATGAATTGCATGCATTGAGTTTATATAAAAAACTTTTAGGCAATGTTGCAGATAGATCTATTTACCTTGAAGAGTATGCTAGAGGATTGATAGGTGAGGAAGAGCAGCACTCACTAGAATTGAAAGCTATGCTTAAAGACTTTGGTTAGTATCAAGCTTTTTTGAAATACCTTTGATGATGAGCTTCAGAAAGTTTTAGTAGCTCATCATTAATTTCATCTTTAATAGTTTTTGGGTTGTAGGTAATAAGAGCCTTAATACCAAATTGTGTAAGATCAAGTTCTTGTGAACCAGCAGCTCTTAACAAATCAAATATCCAAGTCAGCGGATTAAGCGCATTATTAAAGTTAATAGCATTTTCTTTGAGCTTGTTTTCAAAGACAGATAGATCAAGAATTTCGAAACGTTCTTTTAAGATTAAGAGTTTAAATTCTTCAAGGCGAGAATTGACCACCTCTTTTTCTTTTGTGTTGTATTTATTCCAATTAATGACCTCATGAACAAATCTTTTACAACCTTTACATACATCATCGCCGTATGTGGTAGAACAAATACCAAGGCATGGAGTTGATGATCGGGTCTTAAACATAATTAAATAAATTTTAACCTATTTTTAAACATAAGTTATTTTAGTCATTTTGTAGATAGGCGCTAAATAGAAGAGTAAAATGAGCCACGGAGATAACCTATGCTAAACGAATATAAAACACACGTTCAAGAAAGAGCAGATCAAAATATCCCTCCTCTTCCTCTTGATGCAGATCAAACCTCTCAATTAGTTGAGCTTTTAAAAAGCGAACATGATGAGTCAGACATGCTTCTTCACCTTCTTAAAGAAAGGGTTCCAGCTGGAGTTGATCAATCAGCATATGTTAAGGCTGCATTTCTTGCAGATATAACAACTGGCAAGGCTTCAAGTCCATATATCAATAAAGAAGAAGCAGTTGGAATTTTAGGAACTATGCTTGGGGGATACAACATACAACCATTAATTGAGTGTTTAAAAATCGAAGAGCTTGGCGATGCAGCAGCAGATGCACTAAGTAAAACTTTGCTAATTTTTGATGCATTTAATGAAATATTTGAACTTGCGCAAACAAATTCTTATGCAAAAAAAGTTATAGATTCTTGGGCTGATGGAGAATGGTTTACTAGCAAACAAGAAATTCCAGAACAAATAAAATTAACAGTCTACAAAGTACCTGGTGAAATTAATACAGATGATCTTTCACCTGCAACTGATGCATGGTCAAGACCTGATATACCTCTTCATGCCTTAGCAATGTTTAAAATGCCAAGAGAAGGCTTAAAGAGACCTTTGGAGACTATTGAAGAGTTAAAAGAAAAAGGTAATCCGCTTGTTTTTGTTGGTGATGTTGTTGGAACTGGTTCTTCAAGAAAATCTGCAACCAATTCAGTCTTATGGCATATGGGTGACGAAATTCCATGCATTCCAAATAAAAAAGAAGGAGGCTTCTGCTTCGGTGGAAAAATAGCTCCTATATTTTTTAATACCCTTGAAGATTCAGGTGCCTTTCCAATTGAGTTAGACGTTTCAGAAATGGAAATGGGTCAAGAAATAATACTTGAACCGCACAATGGAAAAGTTTTAGATGCAAACTCAAATGAAGTTATCTCAACATTTGAATTAAAAACAGATGTTCTCTTAGATGAGGTTAGAGCCAATGGTCGTATTCCATTGATAATTGGCAGGCAGCTTACTGATAAAACAAGAGAAGCTTTGGGTCTTGAGCCCACAACTATATTTAGAAGACCTGAAAGCGAAGATACATCAGATAAAGGATATACATTGGCACAAAAAATGGTTGGAAAGGCTTGTGGTGTTGAAGGTATTAGACCTGGAACATACTGTGAACCAAGAATGAGTACCGTCGGATCTCAAGATACAACAGGACCAATGACTAGAGATGAATTAAAAGAACTGGCATGCCTTGGATTCTCAGCTGATCTAGTAATGCAGTCATTCTGTCATACAGCCGCATACCCAAAACCAGTTGATATTGAAACTCAACATAACTTACCTGACTTTATTATGAATAGAGGCGGAGTTTCTTTAAGACCAGGTGATGGAATTATCCACTCTTGGTTAAACAGAATGCTTCTTCCTGATGGCGTTGGAACAGGTGGTGATAGTCATACTAGATTCCCAATTGGAATTAGCTTCCCTGCTGGTTCTGGTCTAGTTGCTTTCGCTGCAACTCTTGGGGTAATGCCGCTCGATATGCCTGAATCAGTTTTAGTTAGATTTAAAGGAGAGATGCAGCCTGGTATCACATTAAGAGATCTTGTTAATGCAATTCCTTATGCTGCTATTCAAAAAGGATTACTTACTGTAGCTAAAGAAGGTAAGAAAAATGTTTTCTCTGGTCGTTGTTTGGAAATTGAAGGTTTGCCTGATATGAAAGTTGAACAAGCTTTTGAGCTATCTGATGCTTCAGCAGAAAGATCTGCATCCGGCTGTACAGTTAGACTAAACAAAGAACCAATAATTGAATATCTTAAATCTAATATTGTTATGCTTAGATGGATGATTGCCAGTGGTTACGGTGATGCAAAAACACTTGAAAGAAGAGCTCAGGCTATGGAAGAGTGGATAGAAAATCCAGAATTACTAGAGCCAGATGAAAATGCAGAATATGCTGAGATTATTGAAATTGATCTTAATGAAATCACTGAACCATTGCTTGCTTGTCCAAATGATCCTGATGATATTAAACCTCTTTCAGAAGTCGCAAATACCGACATTCAAGAGGTATTTATCGGCTCATGTATGACCAACATTGGACACTTCAGAGCAGCTGGAACCTTATTAAATAAATATAATGGTACTAAAGCAAGACTTTGGGTTGTGCCTCCAACTAAAATGGATGAAAAGCAATTGATGGAAGAAGGTATTTATAATGTTTTTGGAACTTCTGGAGCAAGGACTGAGCTTCCTGGATGTTCTTTATGCATGGGAAACCAAGCGAGAGTGCTTGCAAATTCAACTGTTGTATCAACATCGACTAGAAACTTTCCAAACAGATTAGGAGATGGAGCTAATGTATTTCTTGCCTCAGCGGAGCTTGCAGCAATTTCATCTGTTATTGGTAGATTGCCAACGCCTGATGAGTATCAAAAATATATGGAAGATATAAATCCTTTATCTGATGAAATTTACAGGTATTTAAACTTTAATGAAATTGATACTTATGTTGAAAGTGCAAACTCAGCAGATATTCCAACAATTAATATTGTTAACCCTAACTAGCTGATTTCTCTCTTTGCATTTTGAGCTCATCTTGTCTCGAGTTCTCAAGATCAGCTAAGTAATTTTCTCCAAGTGGGGTTATATACTCACCTGTAAAAATTGAAGTTTCAAATTCTTTTATATCAGGATTGCCCTCTACTACTGAGTCAATTAAGTCTTCTAAATTTTGGTATATCAACCAATCTGCTCCAATTTCTTTGGCTATTTCATCATGATTTTTATTTGATGCAATAAGCTCTTTTGTAACAGGCATATCGATACCATATAAATTTTGGTATTTAATTGCTGGAGCAGCAGACGCAAAATATATTTTTTTTGCTCCCTGCGTCTCTTGCCATTTGTATTATTTTTGTACTAGTTGTACCTCTTACAATTGAATCATCTACAAGCAAGACATTTTTATCTTTAAATTCAAGCTCTAAAATATTGAGCTTTCTTCTGACAGATTTTTTTCTTTCTTCTTGGTAAGGCATGATAAAGGTTCTGCCAATGTATCTATTTTTAACAAAGCCTTCTCTATATTGGACTCCTAAGTCAGCAGCCAATTGGAGTGCTGCTGTAGTTGAGCTATCAGGGATAGGAATAACGACATCAATATCATGGTCTGGACGCTGTTTTAATATATTGGCTGCAAGTTTTGATCCCATTCTCATTCTAGACTTATGAACTGAGATTTGATCAATCTTAGAATCAGGTCTTGCAAAGTATACTTGCTCAAAAATACACGGTCTTAATTGAGGATTATCTGCGCATTGTTGTGAAGTGAATTTACCATTTTTATCTATAAAGATAGCCTCTCCAGGCTCAACATCTCTTAGTTTTTTGAATCCTTGTGATGAAAACATTGCATCTTCTGATGCCACTATGTATTCGTCTCTTGTTTTCCCTTCTCTAATGCCAATAGACAATGGTCGAATCCCATTATTATCTCTAAAAGCAAGAATACCATGACCTGTGATCACTGCTATAACAGCATAAGCTCCATCGCATCTTCTGTGAGTTTTTGATACTGCTTTGAAGATGTGCTCAGGTTTTGGATAAATTTCTCTTTGCTTCCCAAGCTCGTGAGCAAATATATTTAGCAATACCTCTGAGTCTGAGTCAGTATTAAGATGTCTCATTTCAGCATGAAATAACTGAATGCCTAGCTCGTGTGAATTTGTCAGATTTCCATTATGTGCAAGACTAATCCCATAGGGAGAATTTACATACATAGGTTGAGCAAACTCTTTTCCAGCCCCTCCTGCTGTAGGATATCTTACATGGCCTATACCATAACTTCCTATAAGCTTATCCATATGATTTTGTCTAAAAGCATCTCTTACATAACCTTTAGCTTTTCTGCTATTAAGATTACCCTCTGAATCACAAACAACCATACCTGCAGCATCTTGACCTCTATGCTGCAACATTAGTAAAGAATCGTATATTTCTCCAGCAACATTTGTTTCGGCAGAAATACCAACTATTCCACACATTAGGAACTCTCCTCTTCTTCTTGAAGATCAGTTGTATCTTGAACTTCTTCAATCAAAGGCTCTATAAGATTTGTGGCTTCCTCGACAATATCTTTATCTGAAACCAGATCTCTAAAATAAGATTCAACTCTTGGTGCATATTCATCAATGAGTGGTGAGATTTTAGAATTTACAAAGAGGTCGCTTTGCTTAAAACTTGCAGGTAATAATAAAAAGACAACAAAGATTAAAACCAGTCCTCTTGTGAAGCCAAAGAGTACGCCTAAGAATCTATCAAAACCAGAAGCACCAGACCATTTGACAAGGCTGCTAATAAATTTAATAAGAAAGCCGCCGCCAATGATACAAATTATAAAAATTAGAACATAGGAAATAATTTTAGATATTTCTTCATTACCAATTATTTCAGCAACTTGTGGGGTTGCTAAATGCTCAAGTGATAATGCTGCTATAAAAGAAAAGACCCATAAGAATAATGATAGAAATTCTCTAGTAAAACCTCTAGCTAAAGACATGAGACCAGATGCAACAAGTACAACTAAGATAACCCAGTCAGTGATATTTAAACCTAGAGCTTCCATCTTGTAACCTCTCCCTGGCTGCTTTGAGAAACTTCTTTGATATCTAGCTATATTACTACTAATTTCTTCTTTAGATAAGAAAGGTCCCACATATATTGCATATAAATTTTTATTCTTGCCAAATACTTCAACAAAAGAAGGATATCCCCCCTTTTTAATTTTTTCTGAGAGAGTCTCCGCATTCTCAAGAGAAGACAAAACATGAACTCTTAAAACAAATAAATCAAAATCTGATTCTTTAAGAAACTCTGCATCTGTTGTGGAATCTACTAAGACTGGTTCAGATTTTTCTTTAATTTCTATTTCAGGAACTTCTTCTATTTGCAGCTTCAACTTCTTCAGTCTGGGTTACTTGAATGGAATTATCTTCTGATTCGACAACTTGATTAATGATTTTAGTTGTCTGATTATTCTTGTATTGCTCTTGGGGTTCTATCAAAAAACCTAAAGCTAGAATTGTAGAAATTAAAAAGATAAATCCTATGGATCTCTCTAGATTCATTATTTTTGATGCAGCTTGGCTAACAGGCCATGAACTTTAGATCTGAGATTTTTTCTGTGAACGATCATATCAATCGCGCCCTTATCAAGCAGAAATTCTGATTTTTGGAAATCATCGGGTAATTCAACTCTAACCGTTTGTTCTATTACTCTTCTTCCAGCAAAACCCACCAAAGCATCAGGCTCAGCTATATTGATGTCACCAAGCATTGCTAAACTAGCTGATACACCACCATAAATTGGATCAATCATTACTGATATGTATGGTAGTTTTTGTGCTTTTAATTTTTGCAAAGCTGCAGAAGTTTTTGCCATTTGCATTAAAGAAATCATTGACTCTTGCATGCGTGCTCCACCTGACGTTGAAAAACATACAAAGGGTCTTTTTGTTTTAATAGCTTCCTCAACACCTTTAACAAATTTTTCTCCAACAACACCACCCATAGAACCGCCCATAAATCTAAATTCAAATGCTGCAACAATTATTGGCATAGATTCTAAAGAGCCTGAGGCAATGACAATTGCTTCGTTCTCCCCACTCGCTGCAACTGCGTCTTTTACTCTATTGGTATAGTTTTTTGTATCTTTAAACTTCAATGGATCTTTAGTGACAAGATCTGCGGCAATTTCTTTATATTTACCACCATCTAAGAACATATCTAATCTTTTTCTTGCACCAATACGAAGGTGATGATCGCACTTAGGACAAACAAAAAGAGATTTTTCTAATTCGGGTGCATAGAGAACAGACTCACAAGCAGGACATGAACTCCATAATCCATCTGGAACTTTGCTTTTTGATTTAGAAGTTCCAATAGTAGGTAATAATCTAGTTAACCAATTCATGATATTGCTTCTTTAAGTTCCCTCAAATATGCGCCTATTCTATCAAATTGTTTTGAATCTGACTCCTTATGTATCATATCAACGATACTGGAACCAACAACAATGCCATCAGAATACTCTGATAAGAGCTTTGCATCTTCATTTGATTTAATACCAAATCCAGCCAATGTAGGAATATCTGAGTAAGATCTTATTTTTTTAATATTGGTATTAATCTCATCAACATCAAGATTTGATGATCCAGTAACGCCTCTTAAGGTAACGTAATAGATAAATCCAGAACCATTCTCGGCAATTTTTTTTATCCTATCTTCAGATGTTGTAGGTGAAATTAAAGAAATTGAATCAATATTTGGATTTGCTATTCCATAGCTAGAAATACTTAGCTCTCCAGGAATATCAACTACAAGTACAGCATCAACTCCATTTTCGTCTGATTTATCAATAATATTTTTATGGAAACTAAATGTATTAAGGTAACCCATTAATATTACTGGTGTGGTTTTGTCAGTTTCTCTGAACTGCTCTACTAATTTAATAATGTCTACTAAAGAAATATTATTTTTTAGTGCTCTATCATGAGCCTTCTGTATAACTGGCCCTTCTGCAATTGGATCTGTAAATGGAACCCCAATCTCTATAACATCAACTCCAGATTTTCACGAAAAGATGCATTAAATTTAAGGTCGAATCAAGATCAGGATCACCTGCAACAAGATATGCAACCAATGCTTTTTTATTTTGATCTTTTAGGTCTTTTAACTTTTGCCTTAGTCTGTTCAAAACTCTATTCCATCAATTTCAGCAACTGTATTAATATCTTTATCTCCTCTTCCCGATACATTAATAACTATATTTGCACTTTTATCTACTTGTTTTGATAAATCATCAAGATATGCAAAAGCATGAGCTGTTTCAAGAGCTGGCATTATTCCCTCAAGTTCAGTTACGAGATGAAATGCATCTAATGCTTCTTGATCATTTATAGCAACATATTCAGCCCTTCCTATATCTTTAAGCCAAGAATGCTCGGGACCAACTCCAGGATAATCTAATCCTGCTGAAACTGATTTTGTATCTTTGACTTGTCCTAGATCATCCTGCATCAGATAACTTCTAGCACCATGTAACACTCCTGGCTCACCATCGTTGAGTGGCGCTGCATGCTCCCCAGTTTCAACTCCGTTTCCACCAGCTTCAACACCAATTAATCTAGTCTCACTAACATCAATGAAAGGATAAAAAGCTCCCATTGCATTAGAACCCCCGCCAACACAGGCAACAATTGCATCAGGCATTTTGCCAAAACTATCTTGCGATTGCTTGATCAATTCATGACCAACTACTGAGTTAAAATCTCTAACAATCATAGGATACGGATGAGGGCCTGTTACGCTTCCAATGATGTAATAGGTATCGTCAACATTAGTAACCCAATCCCTCAAGGCCTCATTGAGCGCATCTTTTAACGTTGCTGTTCCTGAATCAACTGCATGAACATGTGCTCCAAGCAACTTAATTCTGTAAACATTTAAAGATTGCCTCCTAACATCTTCGGCACCCATATAAATATGGCATTCAAGACCTAATCTAGCTGCAACTGTCGCTGTTGCCACACCATGTTGACCGGCTCCCGTTTCAGCGATAATTCTTTTTTTACCCATATATTTAGCAAGTAAAATTTGGCCAACGGTATTATTAATTTTATGGGCTCCGGTATGATTTAGATCTTCACGCTTTAGCCAGATGTTTGCAGAATCATAGTGTTTAGTTAGTCTATCTGCATAATATAAAGGTGATGGTCTTCCTACAAAATTAGATAGATCGGCATAAAACTCTTCTTTGAAAGCCTTATCATCTTTGAGCTTAGCATAGGTTTGTTCAAGCTCCTCGAGCGCATACATTAAGGTCTCAGGAACAAACTTACCCCCATATTCACCAAAGAAACCATCTATGTTTGGATATTTCTCTTTATCTATTGTCATATTATTTTATTTAATATTTTGTTTATTAAGGCGAGTCTTTAACGCCCTTCTCAGATTCAACTCCTGAATTTAAATCCAAGCACCAAGGATCTATATTTATAGCATTATCGACATTTTGAAGATTTATGCCACCTGACAATACAATTTTATTTGAAGATATGTCTATCTTATTCAAAATATTCCAGTCAAATGATTTGCCGGTACCGCCATAGTTACCCTTTTCATAATTTTCAAACAATATTGCCTCTGCGCTTTTATATGAATTCATATCTTTTAATGAGCTCTCATCTTTTACTCTTATAACTTTCCAATAATCTAAATTGAAAGAAGTGCAAAAATTCTCTGATTCTTCTCCGTGAAACTGCAAAATAGGATTCTCAAAATAACTAATATTTCTATTAATAAAATCTTTTTCAGAATTTACAAACACGCAAACAGGTCTTGAATTTTTAAAATTAATTTGCGGTATTTGTTTTATAAAAGAACTGTCAACATTTCTTGGGCTATTTTGATGAAATATAAAACCAATAAAATCTATATTTAGCTCAATCAATTCTTTAAGTGCATCGATATTAGAAATACCACAAATTTTTACTTTGGTCTTACTCATGATCTAAATTTTTCTAGAAGGTTTTTTGTTGGTTTGGGAATATTATAAACATCCTTATAAGTAGGACCTAAAAAATATAATGCTTTTGCTGAAAGAGTCCTACCCGCACTAATTCTATCTTTAGCATCAATTATTTGTTTAATACTTAATTTATTTTCATTTTTTGCTATATCAACAATGGTGCCCATAATTATTCTAACCATGTTGTGAAGAAAAGCATTAGCTGTAATATGAAATACTAAAAAATTGCCTAATTTTTCAACTCTAAAATCCTTTATTTCTTTTATTGGATTGTTTGAAGAGCAGCTAGACGACCTAAATGATGAAAAGTCATGTTGTCCAATTAAATCACTTCCTTCTTTTTGAAGAATATCTGGATCCAGAGGTATTTTTTCCCAATGGATAAAATCATCAAAGAAAATTGGTTTTGATTTCGAGTTGTAAATTACATAAGCATAGGTTCTATCTAATGCAGAAAACCTTGAGTGGAAGTCACTATCTACACATGTGACACTTGTGACCTTTATTGTTCTTGGTAAATTAGAATTTATACCATCTATCCACTCACGATCTTTTCGATCTATGCTTGTTTCAAAATCAAAGACTTGTGATATTGCATGCACCCCTGCATCGGTTCTTCCGGCATAGTTTATTGATATTGTTTCTTGGGTTATTTTGTATATTGAGTTTTCTATTTCTTCTTGGATTGTCTTAGCATTAGCTTGCTTTTGAAATCCAGAAAAATATTTACCGTTGTATTCGAGTGTGAATGCTAATTTCACTTTGACTGAATTGATGTTATTAATTCTCTTGCTTTGTTCTTTAGGTTTTCATTCTCAGATTTATTAAGAAGATTTTGTAAGATTGCATTTGCTTGATCAAGCTCTCCCATTTCGATGTATGTTGAAGCTAAATCGAGCTCTTGTTCATCTTCATTATTTTTTATACTCAATCCAGATGGTAATGCTGTTGTTTCAGGACCAGATGATGGAGCTTCATCAAAATCATAAACAATTGCTTTCTTTCTATTCTTGTTGAGCTGAATAAAGATTAAAGCGAGCAAGACTCCGCATATTACTGAGATTGCTGCAACAAATAGCAAATCAATTAGTTTTATTCCTGAAGGCTCTTCTTGAAGATCTGTGCTTTCAACACTATCCGCAATTTTTGTTAAATCCTCAATAACTTCATTTTCAGCATTAAAAGTAAGAGTAGAGGTATTTTTTGAAATGATGTCTTCTGGGGAGCTTAAATCTGTATTTATAGATACAGATTTGGTTTGCTCTTTTTCTTCTTCAGGAATTATTTTAGCTTCTTCTAGCTTTGAGATTTTCGGAGCAGTTAAGGTTAATAGTGATTTAGTAGATTTTTTAAAATCTAAGCTAAATGCTTGATTCATTTTTACAATGGCATTCTTAGCTTCCACCGGAGAATTTGCTTGCATAGCTTGATAGCTTGGTATGACAATATCAACATCACTTCTGACTAGATTAATATTTTCATTTAAAAAAGCATTTGGATTACCAAGATAAATAGACCACATAATTTGATAAATAGATAAATCACCATTAGTTTTGGCAATATCAGTTGCCAAGCTCCACATGGTTTTTATTTCACCTGCTAAAATGACTTTTTCTTCTTGTTGAACAATTTCATCTAATATAACTTCTTTCTCAATTTCTTTATCTTCTGATTCGAGGATGATTTCTTGGTTAGTTGATCTTGACAAAGTATTAATGGATTCTTTGACAGGGTTATTGGTCGATAAGGGATTTTCATAGCGAGCTTTTGAAGGGAGAAAAATAAATATATCTTTTGCTATGTTATCTTTTACCCTAAGTTTGAAGCTAAAGTAATCTGATGTATAAGTTTCTGATATAACTATTGAGAACCTAGAGAATTTATCATTATCTAATAAAAGTGTGTAAGCAATTTTATTCTTATCAAGAGCATCTTCTGACTTGTATTCAAAAAGCTGTATATCATTATCATCTATATTAGATTCTTTAATATTAAGCTCTATTACTCTCAAGCCATTTTCATTAATGCTAATTTTGGGAGATGATATTAAGTTATTTGCTGATACAGAAGAGGTAAGAAAAATTAATGTAGCTAGCAGATATTTCATCAAAGTTTATTATGCTCAAGTAAATTTTCAGCAATCTGTACCGCATTTAAAGCAGCGCCCTTTCCATATACATTATCAGCAACTATCCATAATGAGACCCATGTTTCTCCTTGGATGATTTGACTTCTAACTCTTCCAACATAAACATCCTCTGAGTCATTTGCTTGCTCAAGCGGAGTTGGATAAACGAGATTTGATGGATCATCCATCACACATACACCTTTGATATCCGAAAGAGATTTAATGATTGCTTCTCTGTCTGCATTCTTATCAATTTTTAAAAAAACTGCTTCTGAGTGACCGTTTTTAACCGGAACTCTTACGCATGTAGCTTGAACATCAATCTCATTATCAAGGATTTTTTTGGTTTCCCAAGCAAGTTTCATTTCCTCTTTAGTGAAATCATTATCAAGGAAAATGTCACATTGTGGCAAAGCATTAAATGCAATTTTCTTTGGGTAAACTTTAGCTTCAGCGTTTGAATTTATAGTTTGCTCTTTAAGCTCCTCAACGGCTTCTTTACCAGTTCCAGATACAGCTTGATAAGTCGCAATATTAAGAAACTTAATATTAAAATTTTCATGTATTGGTTTTAATGCCATAAGCAACTGCGAGGTAGAGCAATTTGGGTTTGCTATTAAACTAGGCTTTGTTAATTCTCTTAGTATTTCTCCATTTATTTCTGGAATAATAAGTGGCACGTCTTCTTCATATCTAAATTCTGATGATAAATCTATTACATATGAACCTGCGCTTACAAAATTTCTTGCATGTTTTTGAGCAACTGAAGAACCGGCAGCCAAGATGATTAAATTTGCTTTTGTAGGATCAAATAAATCAACATCATCGATGATGTAGGTTTGATTCATTAAACTAACTTCATCACCTACAGATGACTTGCCTAATGGATAAAAGCTATTAACTTGAAAGTTTTTCTTCTCTAAAAGCTGTATGATTTTTTGACCTACAACTCCTGATGCTCCAACTAAAGCTAAATTTAATTCGTTATTCATTGTTCATTATCTCAATTAGCGAGGTAGCTACCTCAGATGTTTTTATATAATCTTCTGTTGTACTTATATCTTTAGTTCTGTGTCCTTTTTCAATAAAAATCTTAATTGAATTCTCTAATATATCGGCAAGACCTTCCTGATTTAGTGAATATTTGAGAGCCATTGCAAGTGACGCAATCATAGCAATTGGATTTGCGATATTCATTCCCGCTATATCTGGAGCACTTCCATGACATGGCTCATACATTCCTTGTGAAGAACTATTTAATGATGCTGATGGCAGCATCCCAATTGACCCTGAAAGTGTTGCTGCAATATCAGAAAGAATATCACCAAAAAGATTGCTTGAAACAATAACATCATATTGATTTGGGTTGAGAACTAATTGCATGGCTGTATTGTCAGCAAGTTGATGTGAAAGCTCAACATCAGGATAGTCTTTAGCCATATCTGTAACTATTTCTCTCCAAAATTTTGAGACTTCGAGAACATTTGCTTTTTCGACTGAACAAAGTTTGCCTTTTCTCTTTTGTGCAGATTCAAAACCAATTTTTGCAATTCGTCTTATCTCATCTTCATTGTAAACCATTGTATTGAAAGCATAATTTGGAGTCTCATCAGTAATTATTGCTCTTGGCTCTCCAAAATATATACCGCCAGTTAGCTCTCGGACTATCAATATATCAAGACCTTCTATAATTTTATTTTTTATTGGAGAGGCTGATGCAAGTTCATCAAATAAAAATGCAGGTCTCAAATTAGCAAACAAACCTAACTCTTTTCTTAATGTTAAAAGAGCTTGCTCAGGTCTTACATCCCAACCCAAACCATCCCATTTTGGTCCTCCAACAGCACCAAATAAAATTGCATCAGATTTTTTTGCTTCATTGAGGACATCATTTGGAATTGGAGAACCATGTAAATCATAGGCTGTTCCACCAACATCCATTGTCTGAATATCAAAATCAAGTGAATATCTATCGATTAAATAATTTAAAATCTCAAGTGAAGAGGCTGTTACTTCTTGGCCAATACCATCACCAGGTAGAATTAATATTTTTTTAGTCATGTGCAAATATCCAGGGTTTTTCTTTCATCCTTTCTTCTTCAAAGCGCTTAATAAGATCTTTATGCTTAAGAGTAATATCTACATCATCTAATCCGTAAATTATTCTCTCAAGAAGGTTATCATCCACATCAAATGAAATTTGATTATTGCCTGTATCAATCAATTTTGTTTCTAGGTTAATTGTCATATCAGAACCACTATTTTCATACTGCAGAAATAAATCTTGAATCTGATCTTTATTTAATACAATTGGCAATACTCCATTTTTAAAACAATTATTGTAGAAAATATCTCCAAAAGAAGATGCGATCACAGCCTTAATACCAAAATCTCTTAAAGCCCAAACTGCATGCTCTCTTGAAGAGCCACAGCCAAAATTATCTCTTGTAAGTAATACTGATGAGTTAGCGTATGTTTCTTTATTAAGAATAAAATCGTGATTAAGATCTCTTTGATCAATACTCATTCCAAGTTTACCTTGATCATGAAACCTCCAACCATCAAATAAATATTCACCGAAACCAAATTTTTTAATCGATTTTAAATATTCGGTTGGGATAATCTGATCCGTATCAATATTATCTCTATCAATTGAAGCCACAATACCCTTTATGGAATTGATGTTGGTCATGATAAATCTCCAACAGTTCCATTAACTGCTACATAAGCAGCCATGGCTGGACTCATAAGGTGAGTCCTCCCAAGATTACCTTGCCTCCCCTCAAAATTTCTATTTGAGGTAGATGCACATCTTTCATATGGCTCTAATTGATCAGGATTCATACCTAAGCACATTGAGCAGCCTGGATCTCTCCATATAAAACCAGCTTCTTTAAAAATAATATCAAGGCCTTCTGATTCAGCTATGTTTTTTACCGCACCTGAACCTGGAACTACAATTGCCTCTTTAATAGATGGACTTATTTTTTTTCCATCGATAACTTTTGCAGCATCGCGAAGATCCTCTATTCTAGAGTTTGTACAAGAGCCAATAAAGACTTTATCAAACTTCAAATCTGATAATTTTTGATTATCATCAATTCCCATATAATCTCTTGCAAGCACCAAGTTTTTGCTTTCATTAGATGGTATTAATTCATCATAATCAATTGCCATTTCAGGTGAAGTACCCCAAGTAACCTGAGGTTTTATTTTAGAAACATCTATTACTATTTCTTTATCAAATTCAGCATCAGTATCGCTCTTGAGAGAATACCAATAATCAATTGCATTATTTAAATTTTGCTCATCTAAAAATGTATGCTTCTTTACGTATTCAATAGTAGTCTCATCAGGTGCAACAAGGCCAACCTTTGCACCAGCCTCAATTGCCATATTGCAAATAGTCATTCTTGCTTCCATAGAAATAGATTCTATATAGTTTCCTGAAAATTCTATCGCATGGCCGTTACCACCTGCTGTACCTATTGTTTTGATCAAGTATAAAATTATGTCTTTTGAGGTAACTCCTGGCATAGTTGTTCCATCAAAAACTACATTCATGTTTTTTAATTTTGAAATTTTTAATGTTTGTGTGGCTAATACATGCTCAACTTCAGATGTACCTATCCCCATTGCTAGACAACCAAATGCACCATGAGTAGATGTATGTGAGTCTCCGCATACGATGGTCATTCCTGGAATGGTATAGCCTAACTCTGGACCAATAACATGCACTATGCCTTGATGACTTGATGAGATATCAAATTGTTTTATGCCAAATTTATTACAATTTTTATCAAGCTCAACAACCTGTATTCTAGAAATCTCATCATCAATGTGTTGAGTGGAAAATGCATCTCCTCTCTCAGTAGGAACATTATGATCAGGAGTTGCTATATTAGCTTCTAGTCTCCATGGTTTTATATTTTTTTTCAGGAGTCCTTCAAATGCCTGTGGTGAAGTTACTTCATGAATAAAGTGCCTATCTATATATAAAAGAGATTCCCCTGTATCTAATTTAGAAACGTGGTGCTCATCCCAAAGTTTGTCATATAACGTTCTAGGCATATCATTCAATAAATGGAGGTTCTTGTTTTATATCACCGCACTGAGCTCTATTTCTCAGAACATGATCCATAATTACAAGATTAACCATGGCCTCAGCTATTGGAACAGCTCTTATACCAACACAGGGATCGTGTCTGCCTTTAACTTGAATATCAACTTCATCACCATCTTTGTTTAAGGTTTTACCTGAAGTTTGAATGCTTGAGGTAGGTTTAATTAAAAAATCAAGATTAATTGCATCTCCATTTGAAATACCGCCTAGTATTCCTCCAGCATTATTAGAGGTGAAACCAGTTTTTCTAATCTCGTCTCTTATTTCTGAGCCCTTTAAAGATAATATATCTTCAGCATTGCCTATTGATACAGATTTCACAGCATTAATACTCATAATAGCCTTTGCAAGATCAGCATCTAACTTGTCAAAAACAGGCTCGCCAAGACCTATTGGACAATTTTCAACACTCACTCCAAGCTTAGCACCAACAGAATTGCCTTCAGCTATCAACGACTCAAACATTGAATTTAATTCATCAAGTTTTGATTCATCTGTAAAAAAATATTTGTTTGTTTTGGGTGAATTAAGATTAATTTCGTCTGCCTTGATATTACCAATTTGACTTACATAGCCTTTGGTGACAACGCCAATACTTTCAAGATATTTTTTTGCAATTGCTCCAGCTGCAACTCTCATAGCAGTCTCACGAGCACTCGATCTTCCTCCACCCCTATAGTCTCTATGACCATATTTTGCATTATAGGTAATATCTGCATGGTTAGGTCTAAAGGTATCTTTAATATCAGAGTAATCTTGTGATCTTTGATCCTTGTTATAAATAACTAAGCCTATAGGTGTACCAAGTGTTTTTCCTTCAAATACTCCTGATAAGATCTTAACAGCATCATCTTCTTTTCGTTGAGTTGTAACATCGGATTGCCCAGGCTTTCTTCTATCAAGCTCTTTTTGGATATCTTCTTCGCTGATCTCTATTTGTGGGGGGCATCCATCAATTATGCACCCCAAAGCCACGCCATGGCTTTCACCAAAGGTAGTAACTCTAAATATTGTTCCAAAAGTATTGCCTGACATGCAAAGATTATAATCTAAAAATGAAATTCAGCTATATTTTATGCGGTTTTAAAGCGTATTAGAACTGATTTGTTGATACTGCAAGCATTTCTTGAAAATCTATAACACTCATTTTTTCAAGTTCTTCTTGGTTTATACATTTTTCAAATATTGAATTTGCTTTCTCTTTTCCGTATGTTAGCTCTAAGTTTCTTTTAAATTTTTGATTAAGAACAGGAATTCCCTCTTCCCTTCTTCTTTTATGACCGATAGGATATTCAACTTCTACTACCTCTGATGAAGTGCCGTCATTAAAGTGAATCTGAATTCTATTAGCAATAGAGCGCTTATCAGCTTCATGATATTCTCTTGAATATCTCTCATCCTCTTTAATATCCATTTTCGATCTTAATTGATCAATTCTTGGGTCAGAAGCAACATCATCTTCGTAATCTTCTGCAACTAAATCTCCTTTCAATAAACCTATAGCTATCATGTATTGAAGACAATGATCTCTATCTGCAGGATTGTTTAACTCCCCAACTTTTGAAATTATTCTAATAGCAGATTCGTGTGTAGTTACCTCAATAGATTTAATATCATCAATATCCTTAATTAAAGGATGAAGTTTTACAGCTGCTTCAACTGCGGTTTGTGCATGAAATTCAGCGGGAAAACTGATTTTAAATAAAACATTCTCCATCACATATGTACCAAGGGGTTGGTCAAGGGTAATAGCTTTCTTATTGAAAGAAACATCCTCAAAGCCCCATGTTGGAGCTGATAAAACTCCTGGATAGCCCATCTCACCCTGAAGAACAATCATTGCAAGTCTTACTGCTCTACTTGTTGCATCACCAGCCGCCCAGCTTTTTCTTGATCCTGCATTTGGAGCATGTCGATATGTTCTTAAACATTGCCCATCAACCCATGCGTGTGAAACGGCATCTTTGATCTGATCAAGGTTGCCACCTAAAAGTTTTGTAGCTATAGCGGTAGATGCAACTTTAACAAGCACAACATGATCTAAGCCAACTCTATTGAAACTATTTTTTAATGCAAGAACTCCCTGAATTTCATGTGCCATTATCATGCAGTGGAGAATATCTTTGACACATAGAGGTTTTTCACCTTTGTCTATATTTTTTTGGGATACAAAATCTGTTACTGAAAGAATTGCGCCAAGATTATCAGATGGATGACCCCATTCAGCAGCCAACCAAGTATCATTATAATCTAACCACCTAACAGAACAGCCAATATCAAATGCAGCTTTGATGGGGTCTAATTTAAAATTAGTGCCAGGCACTCTAACTGCGAAAGGAACTGTTGTGCCATCAACAACTGGACCAAGCATTTTTGTACATGCAGGAAATTGAAGAGCTAAAAGCCCGCAACCAATAGTATCTATCAAGCAGTTTCTTGCTGTTTCTAGTGCAAGTTTGGAATCGATATTATATGAATCAACATACTCAGCAATTTCAGTAATAATGTTGTCGTAGTCTGGCCTTACATTAAGGTCAACATTTGATGACATTTTTATGTCCTGTCAGCTATGTCTACCCATTCAGAGCTTTCAACACCTGTATACTCAGCACTAGGCCTAATTATTCTATTATTTGCTCTTTGCTCCATGCAATGCGCAGTCCAACCAGAAACTCTAGACATTACAAATATTGGTGTGAATAATTTTGTAGGAATCCCCATATAAAAATATGCAGGGGCATGAAAAAAATCTGCATTAGCAAACATTTTCTTTTCATCAGCCATAACTTTTTCAACCTCTTCAGCTACATGATATAAGGTATCATCGTCAGCCAAATCTGATAGCTCTTTAGCATATTCTTTTATAACTGCATTTCTTGGATCTCTTATAGAATAAACAGCATGACCAAATCCCATAATCTTTTCTTTTCTTTCTAGCATAGAAAGAATATTAGTTTTAGCTTCTTCTCTAGAAGTCCAATTTTCAATTAATTCCATAGCTTTTTCGTTTGCACCACCATGTAGAGGACCTCTCAATGATCCAATAGCCGCTACAACACATGAATGAATATCTGACATAGTAGAGGCACAAACTCTGGATGTAAAAGTTGATGCATTGAACTCATGTTCAGCATATAAAACTAATGAAACATCCATAACTTTTCTATGTAAATCGGATGGTGTCTTGCCATGAAGAATGTGAAGGAAATGACCAGCCATGCTATCTTCATCATTAACAAGATCTATATCTAGACCCTCATGAGAATATTTGTACCAATAAGTAACAATAGAGGGCATAGTCGCAATCATTCTATTGATTGAGTTTAATTGATTAGAAAAATCCCCCTCAGGTTCGAGGTTTCCAAGCATAGATGTTCCTGTTCTCATAACATCCATAGGATGTGCTTCAGCTGGAATCTTCTTTAGAACGTCTTTTAAATCTTGCGGAAGATCTCTTTGACCCTTAAGTAATGCCTTGTATGAGTCTAGTTCAGCTTGATTGGGTAATTTATTATATAAAAGCAGGTAAGCAACTTCTTCAAATGTAGCTTTCTCAGCTAAGGTTTCAATTTTATGACCTCTATATGCTAATCCTTCAATCTGTCCAACAGTTGATAATGAGGTTTCTCCTGCAACCTGACCTCTTAAGCCAGCACCTTCTAGTTTTTTTACCATTTTATGGGTCCCCTACTTTGTATTTTTTGAAAAAAGCTCGTCAAGCTTATTTTCATATTCATGATAATTGAGTCTTTCATATAACTCTTCACGGGTCTGCATTATATCTAACAGAGAGTCTTGTGTCCCGTCTTTCGCAAGCGAAATGTAAACTTTTTCTGCTATTTGACTCATAGCTCTAAAAGCAGACAAAGGAAAAAGCATCATATCAACCCCTACCGAACTTAATTCATCTTTAGTAAATAATGGTGTTTTGCCAAATTCAGTTATATTGGCTAAAACTGGAGCTGAAATAGATTCTTTGAGTGTTTTATAATCATCTAAACTCGAAACTGCTTCAAGAAAAATACCGTCAGCACCATTCTCAATGTAGCTTTGAGCTCTTTCTATAGCTCCACTCATCCCCTCATTTGCAAATGAATCAGTTCGAGCCATTATAAAAAAAGCTTCGTCTGTTCTGCCGTCAACAGCAGCTTTTATTCTATCTTCCATTTCAGTTGATGATACAAGTGATTTATTTGGTCTATGACCACACCTTTTTTGTGAAACTTGATCTTCAATATGAACTGCTGCAGCTCCTGCTTGAATCATCTCTTTTATTGTTCTTGATATATTGAAAGCACCACCCCAACCCGTATCAATATCTACAAGTAAGGGTAAAGAAGAAGCATTTGTAATTCGCTTCACATCTATAAGAACATCTTCTAAGGAGGTAATACCTAGATCTGGAATCCCATATGATGCTGCAGCCACACCACCACCTGAAAGGTAAAGCGCTTGATGTCCAGACTTTTCAGCTAATATAGCTGAATATGCATTAATAGCACCTGGAATTATTAGAGGATTGTTCTCTTCGAGAGCTTTTCTGAATTTTAAGCCTGATGACATGGTTGAAAATTATAAAGCACAAATATAGCAATTCCCAAATGCTATTTTAAGAGTAAAATTTAACACCTCTTATAATTCTATCTTTATTATTTTTCCTTCTCCATTTATTAGTATCTCTGAGACTATATACGCATCCACAATATTCTTGCTGATAGAACTCTTCTTTCTTTGAAATTTCTATCATTCTTGATGCGCCGCCTTTCTTTCTCCAATTAAAATCCCAGTATTCCACAGAAGAGTATCTAGATGCAGCTCTTCGGCCTGAATCATTTATTTGATCCATATCTTTCCATCTAGATATGCCTAAAGTAGTTGCATAAACCCCATATCCATTCTCTTTTGCAAAAAGCGCTGATCTTTCAAATCTCATATCAAAACATTCAGTGCACCTTTTGCCTCTTTCTGGCTCATTCTCAAGACCTTTTACTCTTTCAAACCAATTATCTTTATCATAGTCAGCATCAATGAAATCAAAACCAAGCTTATCGCAAAACCTTTTATTCTCATTTTTGCGTATTTCATATTCTTCTTTTGGATGAATATTTGGATTATAGAAATATACCGTTGTTTCAATTTTTGATGCAGCAACAGCTTCCATTATTTCTCCTGCACAAGGTGCGCAGCAACTATGCAAAAGTAATTTGGAGTCTTTAACAGGCAGCTCTAATTCTGGCCTGACATAATTATCATGTTTTAGACTTTCATTCATTTCTAGAATATTGAATTTTGTAAAAAAGCATTCTCAAGATCTTCATAATTATCAAAAGATTGGATATGCGGCTGTGATGACGAAATCTTTTCAGGAGCATTTATAAAAAAACCTTTCTCAGCAACATCAAACATTTGTATGTCATTGTATGAGTCGCCAGCAGCAAAGCATCTGTAACCCATGTTTTGAAAGCCAAGTATTGCCTGTTTTTTTGCTGTTTCATGTCTTAAATTATATGAACTTATAGTGCCGTCTTTTTCAACTCCAAGGTTGTGACATAGCAAAAGAGGGAAGCCTAACTTTTGCATTAATGGTTGGGCAATTTCATGAAATGTATCTGAAAGAATTACAACTTGAAAATTTTGACGAACTCTATTTATAAAATCTTCTGCTCCAGGGAGAAGGTCTAATTCTGAGGCAGCCTTTTGAATATCATGAAGCTTTAGGTCATGCTTAGACATAATATCTAGCCTAAAGTCCATCAACTCTCCATAACTTGGAATATCTCTAGTTGTCTTATTAAACTCATCAATACCAGTATTTTTTGCTACTTGCTCCCAAATCTCTGGAGTTAAAGTACCTTCCATATCAAAACAAACTATTTCCATTTCCTATCCTTTATTTTTAATTCCATATGGCACATGACCAGATGTAAGTTCAGTTGAGGCATCTATGATATTATTTTTTTGATCATCAAAGAATATGTCTGCATTAAAAGATTTCAAAAAATCTTTCTTTGGCATACCTCCTAAAAATAAAGATTCATCAATTCTAACCCCCCATTCTCTTAAAGTTTTAATAACTCTTTTATCTGATGGCGCTGATCGTGCTGTTACAAGAGCAGTTCTTATTGGACAGCTTTCTTGGTCAAAATCATTTTGAATTTTATTTAGTTCTAATAAAAAATTTTTAAAAGGACCAGCCTTAAGCGGATTCTTAGCATTTTTTTCATTTTTAATGAAAGCATTTAAACCTTTTTCATGATAGATTTTTTCAGACTCGTCAGAAAAAATTACAGCATCACCATCAAAGGCTATCCTTAATTGATTTTTATCTAATGACTTATCTTGATGATTTAAACCACTAGAGACAATTCTAGCAGCAGCCACATTACCATCAATTGCTAATTTAACGTCTTCAATACTACTTGATAAGAATAAATGAACTCCAAAGTCCTTTACATACCTATGCGGGCTCTCTCCTCCACAAAAAGCAGCTCTGCTAATATCCAAACCATGATCTTCAATAGAATTCCTGATTCTTAGACCGGTATCTGATGAATTCCTAGAAAGCAATATAACCTCTATTCTTTTATCATTGTTATAGTAACTGTTTAAGCTCAATATTTTTTTTACTAAGTGAAATGCTTCACCAGGTTTAAGAGTTTTTTCCTCATTTTCTATTTGATATTGCTTATATGACTCGACACCATCTTTCTCATAAATTTCATGACTTTCATCTAAATCAAATAATGCTCTTGATGAAATTCCTATAATTAATTTTGATTCTGGTTTAGTCATTCTTGAAATTTTTTTTATATTTATTATACTGTATGTATATTCAGTATAATAATTTATTATGAAAGATATTACTCCTCAACAAAATAAAGTACTTGATTGTATTAAAGTTTACATTAAAGAAACAGGTTTTCCGCCAACACGATCTGATATTTGCAAAGAAATGGGATTTAAATCCCCAAATTCTGCAGAAACACATCTGAGAGCATTGGAAAAAAAGGGTTTCATTTCGATTGCAAGTGGTGCATCACGAGGTATATCAATTATTAATAATGATATTAAAGAGGAAGCATCTTCATATGATTCAAATGAATATCCAATAGTTGGCCTTGTTGCTGCAGGCTCTCCAACTTTAGCCTCAGAAAATATTGAAAAACAAGTTAACTGCCCATCAAACTTCTTCTCAACATCATTTGATTATTTTTTAAGAGTAAAAGGTTTAAGCATGAAAGATGCTGGCATTATGGAGGATGATCTTATTGCAGTTAAAAAAACTCATGACATTAGAAATGGTGATATTGTTATAGCTCGCATTGAAGACGAGGTGACAGTCAAGTATTTTAGAAAGCTAGCTGATGATATGGTTATTTTAGAGCCAGCAAATGATGATTTTAATGATATTGAAATAAACCTTCGCAATGAAGATTTTTTTATTGAAGGAAAATATGTAGGTTTAATAAGAGAAAATTAATGAACCACAACTGGTTTCTTTTGCTTAGCATCATTAGAACTATCTAAAAAATCGTCAAAATCACCAACATTCATGCTTACAGATTCAATGCCTGCTTTGATCATCTCTTTAGCAACTGACAGCTCCTGGCCCTTTAAAAAATCTTTGGACTCACCTGAGAACTCAATTTTCACAATTGGGTTTGAGGGATCATCTGATCTTCTCAATACTATTGTTCCATCTGGTAGTTGGGCAAGTTCTAGGTAGTTAGACATATTTTCTCCGAGGTTTATTTAGCTTAACATTCCTCATGCATTTTTCTAAATAAATTAATCCATTGTTTATACATATCTAGTAATGAAATAAATTTTTTCAAGCTATTGGTATTGGAAGAGGTTATTAAATTTAGATTATCTTGCTCAATTTCTTTTTCAAAAGACTCGTTAAATAGAGTGATAAATCCATCAATTCTAAATTGATTATTTACAAGCCCATAAGATGGATAATTATCATGTATAGATTTAAACTTTGAGATTGGTTTCATCTGACTGAATTTTTCTATTTCGAAGTTCTCTTTCTTGTAAATTTCATCAGCAAATGAATCAAAGCTTTTTTCCAATGCTAAACAAAAAATTAATCTCAATTGGTTGTCGCTTTGGGAACC
Source organism: Gammaproteobacteria bacterium (assembly GCA_038141865.1). Lineage (GTDB taxonomy): Bacteria > Pseudomonadota > Gammaproteobacteria > Magnimaribacterales > D2472 > CAJQGY01. Next base: position 185,343 of record JAYQIX010000002.1, read on the forward strand.
ATCAAATTTAATTTGCTGAAGAGTATCGCTACTAAGGTCTAGATAATGATTAACTAATTCAAAAGACTCCACTAATCTTTTAAGTTTTGTTTCCAGTTATCATCAACATAGACTGCTGTCCATTTTGTCTTTTTGCCATCTTTCTCAGAAGCTAAATAATGCATATCTTCGGTTTTGTTATAGCGAATAACATATGGATTTCCATCTTTGTCATGGGTTGGCGCAGAAGTAAGGTAAACATGTTTATTTTTATCTTCTAGATATCTACAAGCTTCCACAAGCTCATTTGAGAGATTATTTATTTCACTTACTTTTGGAGCTCTAGTTTCTCTATTTTTAGGAAATTTACTAGCAGCTAAAAACAATCCTTTCATACTATCTCTTAGTAAATAATGATCATCGCACTTCAAACATTGCAAATCAGGTAATGGAATTGGCTCCATTGCTAGAGGCTTTGGTTCGCCATTTCTTTGAAGTTGTCTTGTTGCACCACAATTATCATTCAAGCAACCAAAATACTTGCCAAACCTTCCGTTTTAAGCTGCATATCAGATCCGCACTTATGACATTCAAGTACAGGCCCATCGTATCCTCTTATTTTGAATTGACCATCTTCAACCTCATAACCATCACAGTCTGGATTATTGCCACACACATGGAGCTTTCTACCTTCATCAATTAAAAAATTATCCATGCTTGTTGAGCATTTGGGACATCTTCTTTTTATTAATAGATTAGATGCTTCTCTGCATCATCAACACTAACCGCTTCATCTCCAGAAATTAAATTTAAAGTTGTCTTGCATTTGTCATCTCCTTCATTGTCATAGCCCGAACAACCAAGAAAGACACCGCTACTTGAGTTTCTTATAATCATGGTATTTTTTGAACAGCCTGGACAAGTAATATTTGTAGGAACAGGTTGATTAGATTTCATTCCTCCATCATCTTGAGATGCTGAAATTAAATCATTTTGGAATGCGTCATAGAAATCATTTAAAACATTTTTCCACTCAAGATCTCCATTAGCAACTTTATCTAAAGAATCTTCAAATGTAGCTGTAAAATCATAATCCATGATATCTGTGAAGCTATCCATAAGTCTTTGTGCCACAATATGGCCAATCTTCTTGACGAAAAATCTTCTATTTTCAATCTCAACATAACCTCTATCTTGGATAGTAGAAATAATTGATGCATATGTTGAAGGTCTTCCAATTCCTTTTTTTTCTAATTCTTTTACTAATGCAGCTTCAGAAAATCGTGCTGGCGGTTTGGTAAATTTTTGGTCTAAATTAACTTTATCAATACCCAAAACATCGCCTTCGTTTAGAATAGGTAAGATATTAGAATCAGAATCTTTTACATCAACATTTGCTACTTTTGTATATCCGTCAAAGACTACTTCTCTGCCTTTGGCTGAAAATGTATATTCCTCAAGCTCTATTTTTGCAGTAGTAGATAAATATTCTGCATTGGGCATTTGAGATGCAATATACTGCTGCCATATTAATCCATAAAGGCGAACTTCTTCTTCTGAAACTTTCTGAAGATCACTTGCTTTTAAAAAAGCATTAGTTGGTCGTATAGCTTCATGAGCTTCTTGGGCATTCTCGGTGCTTGAATAAATTCTTGGAGCATTGGTAAGATATTTTTCACCCATATTCTCCGTTATGAAATTTCTTGCATCTTGAATAGACTCTTTACTAAGACTTGGTGCATCTGTTCTCATGTATGTTATGTAACCAGCTTCATACAATTTTTGAGCAACTCGCATGGTTCTCTTAACATTAAAACTCAGTTTAGTACTTGCTGCTTGCTGCAAGGTTGATGTAATGAAAGGAGGTCTAGGTTTAATTGATACTGGTTTTTTTGAAACATCTGAAATCTTCAATGATGATGAATTAATCAATTCAACAATTTCTTTAGCTTCTAATTCTGGCAATAAAGGATCAGATTTTTTTCTATTTAAAGCAAAGTTAATATTATTGTTATCTTTGTCTATAGCATCAAAAGAAATTTCCCAGAACTCTTCTGGCACAAATTGTTGAATTAGTCTTTCTCTTTCAACTAGCACTCTCAATGCAACAGACTGAACTCTTCCTGCAGATAGCCCTCTTGCAATTTTTTTCCACAACAGCGGAGATAGCTCAAACCCTACAACCCTATCCAAAAATCTTCTTGCTTGTTGAGCTTTAACTAAATCTAGATCAATTTCTTTAGGATCAGAAAATGATTCAATAATTGCATCCTTTGTAATTTGATTAAATCTTACTCTTGAAAATTCATGTTTATTTGGGCCAAGAGCTTCTTTAAGATGCCATGCAATAGCCTCACCCTCTCTATCTAAATCAGTTGCTAGATAGACGTGGTCTACACTTTTTGCAGCTTTTCTAAGATCTTTTATGACCTTTTCTTTATCGGGGATAATTTGATAGTCAGCCTTCCAGCCATTATCTGGATCAACTCCCATCCTTCTAACAAGCCTCGCTCTATCATTTTTTGCTTTTAATTTTATTTTTTCCTCTGGAGAAATATTTTTTGGCAGTGTTAGTCTTTTAGCAGGTGTTTTTGATTTACCTTTTGGCAGATCGCGGATATGGCCTACACTAGACTTAACAATGTAATCTTTACCAAGGTATTTGGATATTGTTTTAGCTTTTGCTGGTGACTCAACTATTACAAGAGAATTTGCCATATTTATAATGTGTTTAATTACAATTCAATACTATTTGTGGTCTCGGATACTTTGTTGAGTATTGCAAGACCGCCCTTTTCATTCCATAGAAATGAAATTGAAGATGGTGTAAATATTATTTCAACAACCTCATATGGAAGGTCGTTAAGTGTCATTTCTAAACCATCATAAGCTTCAGAATACTTTAACTTGAGAGGAGAATACAAAATTAATTCGTCTTTGTCTCTAATAAAATGTGCATCTTTTAAATTAGTTTTATTCTTAAATTGATAAACCATATTTGAATAATCCCTAGATTTAAACTCTAGAGTGGATATTTTTAATGAAGAAATTTTAAAGCCTATCTTCATTGCATCTAGCCTTAATTTTGAGATTAATTTAGTTTTTTTGGATGGGGCTGCAAGACTTATTGAGCCAAATAAAAATAAAAATATTAATGTAATAACAATTAATTCCATGTATTTTAATTCAAAATTTCGCTAACGATAGAAGGACCTTTAATTATAAAGCCAGTGTAAATTTGAACTAGATCAGCACCACTTTCAAGTTTTTTGGAGTAAGTCTCCTTATTGATGACTCCTCCAACAGCTATTAAAGGCATATCTTCTGCAATGCTATTTATTAATTCAAGTTTTTCATTAGATTTATTGTATAAGGGAGCGCCTGACAACCCGCCTTCATAGTTGTGGTACTTGGATTCTTTTAATAGAGTCTTATCTACAGTTGTGTTTGTTGCAATTAAACCAGAAAATATTGAGCTCTCAACTATTTTAATGATTTGTTTTAGGCTTTCATCATTTTCATCAGGTGAAATTTTAAGAAAAATAGGTTTGGTATTCTGCAATTCACCCGAGAGTTGTGATATCGCAGATAAGAGCATATTCAAATTTTCAGCAGAGTGAAGTTCTCTCAAATTTTTAGTATTTGGAGAGGATATATTAACCACAATATAGTCTGCATATTTATAAACCTTTTTAAAGCATTCAAGATAGTCATCTATTCTTTTGTCGCCCTCTGATGACTTATTTGCTCCAATATTGACACAACTATTCCATTATATTTATGGGTTTTGAGATTTTTTACTAAATGGTCAACGCCTTTATTATTGAAGCCCATCCTATTGATAATTGCATTTTCATTAAAAACTCTAAATAGTCTTGGTTTTTCATTACCGCTTTGAGGCAAAGGTGTAACAGTGCCTACTTCAAGGAACCCGAAACCAAGTTTGCCAAGTGAGTTAATGTAATCACCATTCTTATCAAGTCCAGCTGCAGTTCCTAAATTATTTTTAAACTTCATTCCTAAAAGCTCTATTTCATTATTTTTAATTTCTTTAACAATTAAACTTAGGAGTCCAAATTTATCAAGGAGCTTTAAACCATTAAGAGCTAATGAATGTGCAAGCTCTGCTGGTAGGGTTTTTAAGAGAGATAAGGCTAATTTCAAATTAATTCTCTGATAATTTTTTTGATGTTATCAGAAATTTCAGGATCTTTCATTCCTATTGCAATAGTTGCTTCTACATAACCAGCTTTACTGCCGCAGTCGTACTTTTCTCCTTCATATAATTTAGCTTTAACATTTTCTTTTTTTAATAAAAGTTGAATTGCATCTGTTATTTGTATTTCTCCTGAGGTATCAGGTTTGACTATTTCAATGTAATTAAAAATTGATGAATTAAAGATATATCTTCCACAAACAGCTATATCAGAAGGAGCTTCTTCAGCAGATGGTTTTTCTACTATGTTAAAAATGTTTACCTCATTATTCATAAGCTTATTATCTCCCGGATCAATAACACCATATTTATGAATATTTTTTTTATCGATTATATTTACAGCAATAGTTGTATTGCCATGTTCGTTATAACTTTTTGCCAACTGCTGCATGCATGAGGGGGATGATATAAAAAGATCATCAGGCAATAAGACAGAAAAAGGCTCATCCCCTACTAGGTCTTTTGCAAGATAGATAGCGTGCCCTAAGCCTTTTTGTTCTTTTTGATTTATATATGAAAATTTCAAATCTTTCATATAGCTTGGTTTTAGTTTATCTAATAAATCTAGCTTGTTTGAAGTCTTAAGCCTATCTTCAAGTTCTGGATATGATGAAAAATGATTTTCAATTGCGCCTTTTGTATGACTTGTAATAAATATTATTTCTTCAGCACCAATGCTAACCGCTTCCTCTACAGCATATTGTATTAAAGGTTTATCAATAATGGCTAACATCTCTTTAGGTATTGCTTTTGTCGCTGGAAGAAATCTTGTTCCAAAGCCTGCAGCTGGCAGAACTGCTTTTTTAATCTTTTTCATTTGTATATGTACTTTTTTCAAACATTGTAACAACCACAGCCATAATTATTCCAGCAACTAATCCTCCAAGATGTGCAAAATTTGCGATGTTTCCAAGACCAAATAAGGAAAGGACACCTATAAAACCAAGCACAAGCCATGCAATCATAAAAATATAAATTGCTGGAGGAAGCCCGTATATTATTCTACTTTTTTGAAATTCAGTAATCATGGTATAACCAAACATTCCGTATACACAGCCTGAAAGCCCTCCAAATAGTGAAGGTCCCGTACTAATGAATTGAGCATAATTTCCACAAATACCGGAAAATATAATTAATGTTATAAATAAAGCTTTTCCATCAATTTTTTCAATTTGTTGACCCAAAACGTAAATCCATAAACAGTTAAAGACAAGATGGATTACTGAAAAATGAATAAAAACAGGTGAGACTAACCTCCACCATTCATTATTTATTAAGTATGTGTTTTCGAAAGTAGAAAAAGTTACATATCTTGAATATGAATCAGAAATTTCAAATTTTAAAAATGATAAAGGTTCAATTATGTTTATTAAATTTCCAAAACCAGAAAAAAAAGTTATCAAAGAGGCTATTAAGATTATGATCAGGTTAAATTGAAATGATTTCAAAACTTATTTAGAGCTGGTGATATCAAGACTCCATCCCAGCTTTTCTCTGCATGCCTCAAAAAAATCATTATCCTTTAAATGAACTAGTTTTAAAGGTTTTTCTACTTTTGAGATATCTATTTTTGAATTGTAGGCTACGCTCATATCCTCTTGACCATCGGCACAAATCTTTCCATGATCTGATGATCCATCTAAAATTTTTATACTAAGAGATTCGTCTGATGAGATTATGAATGGTCTAGATGAAAGGCTTTGTGAAAGCATTGGTAAAACGGTCCAGACATCTAGGCTAGGATGAACGATAGGCCCTCCAGCTGAGAGTGCATAAGCAGTTGAGCCTGTAGTTGTTGAGATAATTAAACCATCTGATCTCTTTTCATATACTGCTTTACTATTTACATCTAATTTATATCTCATTAGCTGAGTGTATGACCCGGAGTGAATAACTATCTCATTTAAGGCATAAACTACTTTATTCTCAAATGAAGCAGAAATTAAACTCCTTTCTTCTATAAAGTAATCTCCTTTAAGAATAGATAAAATAGCCTCTTCAAAGTTGTTGACGGTAACTTCTGTTAAAAAACCCACCGTGCCCATGTTTATTCCCATAATAGGAAGATCATATTCATGATATTTTCTTGCAGCACCAAGTAATGTTCCATCACCCCCTATAACAACAACTAAATCAGCTAGAGACGAGAAGTCTTCATTTTTAATATCAAGATCTTGAGGAAAATTTATGTTTTGTTCATTTATGTATACATTTGAAAAATGTTTACAAAGAGTGATCATTAATAACTCAATAGAATCTATCTCCAAATCAGATGGATTATTAAAAGCCTTTATAACAACACCGACATTTTTAAACATGTTGCGATTATACAACCTATAAGTAAATAGGAAAAAATGTTTTACGGATATTGTTATCTAGGCTGCTATCTATATATCAAAGCTATACACTCGAAAAAATATTCATTATCTCTATAATAAGACTTCAATCGATCAAAATAGTGGAAAATTTTATATGGAAAACTTAGAAAATTTTAGAAGTGAAGTTAAAGTATGGCTTGATGAAAACTGTCCTCCTTCCATGAGAAATGGAGCAGATCCATCAATACCACATGATGAGGTTTGGGGTGGTAGAAATGCCGAGTACAAAAACCCTGAATCCAAGATTTGGCTCGATAGAATGGGCGCAAAGGGTTGGACAATGCCTACTGTTCCAAAAGAGTATGGTGGTGGTGGCTTAAATAAGGATGAAGTTAAGATTCTTAATGAAGAAATGTTTGCCATAGGTGCCAAAACACCTCTATTAAGTTTTGGAATATGGATGTTAGCCCCTGTTTTATTGGAATACGGCTCAGAAGAGCAAAAAAAAGAGCATCTTCCAAAGATTATAAAAGGTGAAATAAGATGGTGTCAGGGTTACTCAGAACCTGGCTCAGGCTCTGATTTGGCTAGTTTGGCTACAAAAGCTGAAGACAAAGGGGATCATTTTGTGGTTAATGGTCAAAAAGTATGGACTTCGTATGCTGATAAAGCAGATTGGATCTTTGCCCTTGTAAGAACTGGCCCTCAAGAGCCAAAGCATGATGGTATTAGTTTCTTGCTCATTGATATGGAAACAAAAGGTGTTTCTACAAAACCGATTACACTTATAAGTGGTAAATCGCCTTTCTGTGAAACATTCTTCGATGATGTTGAGGTTCCAAAGGATAATATTGTAGGCAAACTAAATGCAGGATGGGAAATTGCTAAAAAACTTTTACAACACGAAAGAAAGTTTATATCTAATTTTGGTTTAGCTGCTGCTGCAGGAAGCAAAAAAGATATTATTTCTATTGCAAAAAAACATTTTGGTGAGGTTGATGGAAAAATTGGAAATTCTTTTTTCAGAAGTGAAATTGCCGATCATAAAATAAAGGAGCATGCTTTTGGTTTAACGCTTAAAAGAGCTGGTGATGAAGGTGGTAAAGCAAGCGCTGTTGCATCTATGTTTAAGTATTATGGAACAGAACATAATAAAAAAAGACATGAATTAATGATTGCTGCTATGGGCAAGGATGGTGTTGCCTGGGATGGAGATGAATTTGCACAAGAAGATAAAAACTTAACTAGATCATGGTTGAGAACTAAAGGTAACTCAATTGAAGGTGGAACCTCCGAAGTGCAATTGAATGTTATCTCAAAAAGAGTATTGGGTCTTCCAAGCTAAGATTAACAAGGTAAATATAATGAAATTAGTACTAAATGAAGAACAACAGTTTTTGAAAGATACTGCAAAAAACTTTGCGGCAGAAAGAACTCCCATTAATCATTTTAGAAATCTTCGAGATTCAAAAGATTCACTTCTATGGGACAAAGATATATGGCAAGAAATGGTGAACCTTGGTTGGTCTGGAATATTGATACCAGAAAAATATGGTGGTTCAGATTTTGGAATAACTGGTATGAGTGTTGTTTTACAAGAATGTGGTAAAACTCTTACGCCCTCTCCTCTCTTTGCTACTGCTGTGCTTGGAGCATACGCATTAAAAGAATTTGGCAGCGAAGAGCAAAAGTCCAAATACCTGCCATTAATTGCAGATGGCTCAATAACTACTGCAATAGCAATCGATGAATCAAGTCATCATGATCCAGCAAATACAGAGCTTGAAGCAAAAGTTTCAAATGCAGGATTTTCGTTAAATGGTAAAAAGCAGCTAGTCGTTGATGGTGCAAGTGCAGATTTACTTATAGTACTTGCTAGGACTTCTGGTGTAAAAGGCGACATAGCTGGATTGACTTTATTTGTTGTAGACTCATCATCAGAAGGAGTTTCAAGAACTAAGCTTGATATGGCCGATAGCAGAAATTATGCCAATATTGAATTTAATAATGTTGAAGTTGACTCTGCTAGTGTGCTTGGTAGTCAAGAAGCTGGTGGGGAAGCAATTGAACATATTCTTGATATTGGAAGAATTGCTTTATCAGCTGAAATGCTGGGAAATAGTGAGGCTGCATTCTCAACAACAGTGGATTATCTAAAAGAAAGAAAGCAGTTTGGGGTTCTTATCGGCACTTTTCAAGCTCTACAACATAGAGCAGCAGAAATGTTTTGTGAAATTGAACTAACCAAATCATCAGTTATGGCTGCAATGCAGGGTGCGGATGAAAATTCAAATCAGCTCCAGGTGTTAGCTAGTCTTGCAAAATCAATGGCGGGAGATACCCTTCATCTTGTTTCAAATGAAGCAATTCAGATGCATGGTGGAATCGGTGTAACAGATGAATATGATCTTGGTTTCTTTTTAAAAAGAGCCAGGGTTGCTGAGCAGATCTTTGGGAGTGTGAATTTTCATAAAGAGCGATACGCTAATTTAAGTGGTTTTTAAAAATTAATAAGAAATAAAAAATGGTTGGTTTGCTCAGGAGACTCATTGTAGGATCAATTACTTTTATATTGATAGTATTTGTGTTGTTCATAGGGTTTGGAACTCTAGCTGTATTAAACCTCCCAAGAGTAGTAATACCTTTCAGGACTTTTAAAGTTCTACTAAGTCATATATCAAATTTTATCGGAGATATAATAGTATTTTGTTGCAGAATAATTATGTATGTAATGCATCAAAATTCTTTGAGAATATATGATGAAAATCAGTTTGATAAATCTGAATGGTACATCGCTATGTCAAACCATCAATCATGGGCTGATATTTTCATAATCCTGGCTGCAGGAAACTTTAGAATACCCTTGATAAAATTTTTTATGAAAAAAGAACTCTCGTGGATTCCTTTCATATATTTGGCCAATAAGACTCTTAATATGCCTTTTGTAAGCAGGCACAGCAAAAAGGAAATTGAGGAGAATCCTGAATTAAGACAAATAGATTATAGAAATACTCTAGATGCATGTAGACGCTTTAAAAGGTCACCCTCAACGGTTTTTAGTTATGCTGAGGGTACAAGGAATAATCCAGAGAAATATAAAGCACAAAATCCTCCATACAAAAATTTACTTAATCCTAAAGTTGGTGGAATGGCTACTGCGATATCCGCTATAGATAATATTGACACTCTTGTAGATTTTTCTTTAATTTATAAATCAGATAAAAGAAGTGCTTGGGCTTTTTTAAATGGAGATATGAAAGACGTCAAAGTGCTAATAAAAAAATATAAGATCCCTGCACATCTAAAAAATAAAAACTATGCTACAGATGAAAAATATAGATCAGATTTTAAAACATGGATTGAAAGCATTTGGGAGGAAAAAGATAAAGATATCGAAAGATTAAAGTATTAACTCCTTTTTACTTACAATCCAGCCATTAGAATCTGCATAAACCCACATGCCAGGTTTTATATCTACTCCATCAAAATAAATTTCAACAGATTTCTCACCAAGCCCCCTCTTCTCTGTTTTTCTTGGGATTGGACCCTTGGCAAAAATTCCAATTGGGATTGTTTTTAAAACCTCTATATCTCTTATATATCCATTTACAATTATGCCTGACCACCCATTGGCGGCTGCCTTACTTGCAATTTGATCACCAATCATTGATACATGCCTGATGCCCTGTGCATTTATTATAAGAACTCTATTATTTCCTTCTTCAGCCAATATCTCCTTAACCATAGAATTATCATCAGGACATAGAACGGTCTCTACTTTGCCATAGAACTTATGAACAGCACCATAGGACTTATAGGTGCCTAAAGATACCTCCACATCAATTCCATACTCATCGCATAAATCAGGTGTTGTGAAATCTTTATTCATTATTTAATTCTATTACAAATAATCCAAAATTTTTCAATTTAATCTAAGTACAGTATTATCTTATATAGAAAAAAATTTGGGGGGTAATATGAAATCACCAATTTGTGAAATGTTTGAAATCGAATTTCCACTTGTGGCATTTAGTCATTGCAGAGATGTTGTTGTAGCTGTTTCCAAAGCTGGAGGCATGGGTGTTTTAGGAGCCGTTGGTCACACCCCAGAAATGTTAGAGCAAGATCTTAAATGGATAGATGAGCATATAGACGGAAAGCCATATGGAGTTGATATTCTTGTTCCTAATACATTTGAAGGAAAAGGTTCATCAATGACCAGTGAAGATTTAAGAAATATGATTCCACAAGAATACAGAGAATTTAGAGCTGATGTTTTAAAAGAATATGATGTTGATGGAGAGTCACTTAGGGGTGGCGAAGAAGCCAAAGATATAGAGATTCAATCAGACTCAAGATTTGGTAAGAATTTAAAAGAACAAGGTGCGAAAAAACTTCTTGAAGTTGCTTTTTCTCATCCTATCAAACTTATAGCTAACGCATTAGGTGTTCCACCTAAATGGATGCTTGATATGGGCAAGGAAAATAATGTCAAAGTTGCAGCACTGCTTGGAGCTAAGGAGCATGCTATCAGGCAAGTTGAAGCAGGGGTTGATATTTTAGTTGTATCTGGAACTGAGGGTGGAGGACACTGCGGTAGTGTTTCAACTATGGTTCTCATACCTGAAGTTAAAAGAGCAATCAAAGACATGGGCAATGTTCCTATATTAGCAGCTGGTGGAATTGCAACCGGAGAACAAATGGCTGGAATAATGGCAATGGGCGCTGATGGCGTTTGGTGTGCTTCTGTCTTTCTTCCAACAACTGAAGCCGAAACTTCAGAAAATATAAAGGAAAAAATGGTCAATGCAACATCAAGTCAGACTGTTAGATCAAAAAGCAGGACCGGAAAACACTCCAGGCAACTCCAATCAGCATGGACTGATGCATGGGAATCTAAAGATGCACCTGAACCATTACCAATGCCACTTCAAACCATGGTTGGTGAACCTGCATTAGCGATTGTCTCAAAACAAGCCACGCTTGGACACGAAGGAGCAAAAAAACTTGATACTTATTGGGTTGGTCAAGGCATAGGATTAGTAAATGAAACTATTTCAGCTGGGCAGACTGTTCAAAAATTCAAAGAAGAGTTTATCGAAGGCTACGAGAGGATGAATAGCTTATTTGATTAAGAATTTATTAAGATTTATCTGGTATAAATTCTAGAACAGTTGCATTAATGCAATACCTTGGAAGACCATTTGGACCATCATCAAACACATGACCCAAATGTATATCTGACGATTTAGATCTAACTTCTGTTCTTCTCATGCCATATCTATTATCTGGCAGTTCATACGTTGCTCCGTCTACAGGTTTGGTAAATGAAAGCCAGCCAGAACGAGAAACAAACCTATCATCAGTATTAAATAAAGGCTGTCCACTTAATTTATCAACAAATATTCCATCAGGAGTATTTTTAAATATCTGATATTCCTTACAGAACCTTGCATCAGTTCCTTCATTAAATGCCACATCATATGCCTCTGCATTCCCTAGCTTAAATGAGCCTAATGCCTTATAGAATTCTTTCGCATTCATGTAACCTTGATTAGCAAAAAACTCTTTTCCATTATCAAGAAAAATTATTGTCGGTGTTGCCCAAGTCGGAACAGAAAGGTTTATGCCATCAAGCTGATCAGATGTTCTTTTTATATATGGAACTGAACCTTGATATGAATTCAAAACATCGTTATCGAACTTATCGCAGTATGGGCAATAATCTTTGGAATCTATAATTAATATTTTTTTTCCTGAAAGTAAATCTTTATTGTCGATTGGGTCTTTAATCTTTTTATCAAAAACTACACCTGTTGAGAGGTCTGGGCAGTATCCATTAGGGTTTTTTTTAAGATAATCTTGGTGATAAGTTTCCGCTTTATAAAATTTCTCTAAAGGTTTTACAGATGTTTGGATTTTTCCATATCCGGCCTCATTAAGAAGATTCTGGTATTCACTTAACAGCCTATCAATCAAAAGCTTCTGATTGTTATTTGAATACAGAACTATTGATCTGTATTGAGTTCCAATATCATTACCTTGTCTATTAAGCTGAGTAGGATCATGAGATTCAAGGTAATGAATAAAAATATCTTCCAGTGCTATTTCATTTGAGTTATATGTGACTTGTACAACTTCTGCAAAATTATTTTTATTAAATTTATTTTTGTATTTGGTAATCGATCTATAATTTGGTTGAACTCCTCTGCCATCTGAGTAGCCTGACACGGCATCAATAACACCTGGTAATTGTTCATAACCTTTTTCGGCACCCCAAAAACACCCAGAGCCAAGAACTATTGATTCAATGTGATTAGTGTTAGTTTGATTAGAGTAAGCATGTGTTGAAAATAACAATGCAAAAAAGAAGATATACCGCATTAAATAATTTTTAAAATCTAACCTATTCATCATGCTTATAGCTTGCAGCTTTCTTAAAAGCTTCCCTTTCAAAGAGCATATCAGTCCATCTTTTAATATTTGGTTTAAAAGCTTCTTCAATGCCAAGCGCTTTTGCAAGAAATAGCGCATAACTTACGCATATGTCTGCTATTGTAAACCTACTGCTACAAAGATATTCTCTATCATCAAGAGTTTTTTCAAGCAGCTTCAATCTAGCTACAAACCATTTTCTATAACCTTCAGCAGCTTTATCCGCCACACCTACCTCTTGTAACGTATATCTTAGAAAAACAGTTTGAGGAAATGTTAAAGTAGCATCAGAATGAGAAAGCCAATTTAGATAGCTTCCATAATCTTCCTCATCAACATTAACTTTTAAATTTGTTGGACCATACTTATCAACAAAATATTGACTCATTCCCACAGACTCTGTCATATGAACCTCTCCATCAACCATATATGGAACGGTTCCTAAGATATTTATATCCATAAATTCTTTATGAAGAAATCTAGGAGGGAAAGGCATCATCTCAACCTCATAATCAAGACCCATTTCTTCAGCAGTCCATATAGGTCTCATTCCTCTAGAGCCAGCACAACTATATATTTTAATTGTCATAAATTTTTTTAGTTAATTAATTTAATATGATACTTTTATTAATTGGTAATATTAATAGTTATATATTACCATTAGTTAAATAAACCAAAACTATTAAAAGTATGTATTCAGAAAATATTGCTCAAAAAATTCGTTCGAACCTAGATATTCATTCAGATTCCTATAAGAAAAATAAGCAATCGATGCTTGAGAAACTCCAATTTATTGATGACTTATTAGATCAAGCAGAGCTTGGAGGCGGTAAATATCATCACGACAGGCTTGCTAAAAGAGGCAAAATGCCCATTAGAGAAAGAGTAATGAATGTTATTGATGATAACAGCCCTTTTCTTGAAATAAGTCCTCTTGCAGCCTATGGAACTGACTATACAGTTGGCGGAGGATGTGTCTCAGGCATTGGCCTTATTGCAGGTGTTGAATGTGTAATTTTTGGAAATGATCCCTCTGTTAAAGCGGGTGCAATGACAGTTTATGTTGGAGAAAAATGGAGAAGAGCAATTGAGATTTCTCGTGATAATAAAATTCCATTCATTAGTTTTGTAGAATCTGCGGGCGGTGATTTAAGTATGGGCACTGGAAGTAAAAGCGGGCAAGAAGCTATCGCGCCAACTCTGCACCAAGATCATTTTGCAGCAACTGGAAGATTTTTTTATGAAATGACAGAGCTTTCAAAATTGCGTATTCCTGTAATTTCAGTAGTATTTGGTTCTTCGACTGCAGGTGGAGCTTATCAGCCAGGTATGTCTGATTATAATATTTTTATAAAAAACCAATCCCAAGTTTTTCTTGCTGGCCCTCCTCTAGTTAAAGCAGCAACTGGGGAAGAGTCTGATGCAGAAACATTAGGTGGAGCTCAAATGCATTCTGAAATATCAGGACTTTCTGATTATTTAGCTGAAGATGAAATGGATGCATTAAGAATTTGTAGAGAAGTTGTGTCTCATCTTAATTGGAATAAAGATGGGGAAAAGCCAAATAAAATCTCAACCGATCCAATATATAAAAATGAGGAACTATTAGGCCTCATTAGTGAGGATCTAAAATCTCCAGTGGATATTAAAGAAGTCATTGCAAGGGTTGTAGATGGATCGAAATTTGAAGAGTTTAAACCTTTATATGGGTCAACAATGGTTTGTGGATGGGCTAGTATTCATGGATATCAAGTTGGCATACTTGGAAATAATGGGCCAATCTACCCAGAATCTGCAGAAAAGGCAGCAAGTTTTATTCAGCTATGTAATAAAAGAAATATACCTCTAATATTTTTACATAATGTTACGGGATTTTTAGTTGGTAAGGATTTTGAGAGACAAGCCATTATAAAAAAAGGTTCTCAGCTAATTAATGCTGTTTCTAATTCAAATGTGCCCCATATAACTATCATAGTTGGAGCATCATATGGAGCCGGAACATATGCAATGTCTGGAAGAGCATATAACAATAGATTTACCTTTTTATGGCCAACAGCAAAAATTGGTGTAATGGGATCAGAGCAAATTGCAAAAGTTATGTCAATTGTAAGAAAAGCAAAGGCTCATAGAAAAGGTGAAAAATTTGATGAAAAAGCTGACGCTTTAATTAGAGAAATGGTTGAAGAGGCAGCAGAAAAAATTTCTCATGGCCTGGTTGCAAGCAGCATGCTTACAGATGATGGAATTATTGATCCTAGAGATACTAGAACAGTTCTTGGTTTTTGTCTCTCAGTAGTTAATAACTCATCAATTTCTGGTGCATCAGAGTACGGGGTATTTAGATTATGATTTTTAAATCACTATTAGTGGCTAATAGAGGCGAAATAGCTCTTCGTATTATTAAAACAGCCAGTGAAATGGGCATTAAATGTATCGCAGTATATGTTGATGAAGATGCAGATTCGCCCCATGTGAAGGCAGCCGATGAATCTTTTAGGCTTCCAGATGGGGGCTACCTAGACACCAATGCAATTATCAATGCTGCCAAGCAAACCAATGCTGAAGCCATTCACCCTGGATATGGATTTTTGTCCGAAAATGCACAATTTGCACGAAAGGTAAAAAAAGAAAAAATTATATGGGTCGGACCATCTGCTCATGTGATATCTGTTATGGGTGATAAACTTAAAGCCAAAGAATTAGCAGACAAGGCAAATGTTCCTACATTAACTATGACCTCTAATCTAAAAGAGGCAAGCAAGATTGGTTATCCTCTTTTAATTAAAGCTGCAGCTGGAGGTGGTGGAAAAGGCATGAGAGTTGTTCCTTCAGAAACATCTTTGAATGAGTCATTAATTGCGGCCAAAAGAGAAGCTAAGGCTGGTTTTAACGATGATAGAGTGTTTTTTGAAAGATACATTGAAAAATCTCGCCATATAGAAATTCAAATCCTTGGTGATGCCCATGGGAATGTTGTGCATTTAGGAGAAAGAGAATGCTCCATACAACGTCGCCATCAAAAAATTATTGAAGAATCGCCATCGCCACGAATATCTGAAGATACTAGAAAAAAAATGGGGAGTGCTGCAATTAAGTTAGCAAAGAAAATTAAATATCAATCTGCGGGAACTGTCGAATTTCTTCTAGATGATGATACTGAGGAGTTTTGGTTTCTTGAGGTAAATACTCGACTTCAAGTAGAACACCCAATTACAGAAGAAGTTACAGGTATCGATCTTGTTTATGAGCAGTTAAAAATTGCTAGAGGTGAAATCTTAACTTACAAGCAAGATGATATAACTTTCAGCGGACACTCTATAGAAGCAAGATTGTATGCAGAAAATCCAGAAAATAATTTCCTTCCTGAAACTGGTACGCTAATAGCTTATGATGAAAATCTAGAAGAAGGTGCTAGATGGGATTCAGGAGTTGAAAGTGGATCAGTTATTGGAACTTCATTTGATCCAATGCTTGCGAAAGTTATTACTCATGCAAAAACAAGGAGTGATGCTGCTTTAAAGCTAGCTAAAACTTTAGAGTCCTCTCATATTGGAGGAGTGATTACGAACCGAGACTATTTAGTTTCTATATTAAGATCAGAAGATTTTTTAAAAGGAAATACAACAACTGATTTTGTTGATCGTGTTGAGCTAACTAAAACTCAAAATTTAAATCAAGATCAAATAATTCATGCTGCAATGATTGCATCAGTTTGGCTGCAAGAGGTTAATAGATTTAATGATCTAACCCTTGGACACCTCCCCTCAGGCTGGACAAACGGCAGGTTGCCAAAAAATTCGCAAAAATTTCTATACTTGAATGAGGAGGTATCAATTTCATACAAACTCGGCAGGGATAATATATTTTGTTTAAATGACTCTTTTTCAGCATATGTTCATGACTGCTACCAGGATGGTATCGATATAGAAATTAATAATAGAAGAAATTTCTCCATGATAACTTCATCTAAAAATCAAATAATCGTAAATATGCCCTTTGGTGATGTAAATTTAGAATTAATACCTAAATTCCATATACCTGAAGAGAAAATTGTTGAGGGCAGTCTTGTTGCTCCAATGCCTGGAAAAGTAATAGATCTCAAAGTTAAAAAAGGCTCTAAAGTTAAAAGCGGAAATACTTTGGTTATTTTAGAGGCTATGAAAATGGAGCAATCCATAAAGGCATCAAAGGATGGAGTGATTGATGAGGTTTTTATCAGCAAAGGAGATCAAGTTAAAAATGGTGCCGTATTAATGGTTATGGAATCTTAATTAACATGACTATTAGCGCCCAAATAGAGTCTTATAATCCTAAAAAACCTCTAACTGCAAAACATATTAATGTCATAGACCAGCTTGAATCTATGCTTGCAGAGGGTATCCCAAAACAAACCATGTCTGAGCTTGCGAAGAAGCTAAAAATCTCACTAAGAACTTTATATGAGATTTCACCAAGCAAAGATCATCTTATAAGAATGACAGTAAATAGAATTCTAATTAAATTAGGAAAAGAGGCATTGAACATAGTATCTGATATTGATTCTCCATTAGAGAAGCTAAATAAGTATCTGCATCATGTTAATCAAGCTGTAGGCCCAAAGTTTAAGGTCTACATTCAAAATCTGGGTAATGATAAAGAATCACTAGAAATGATTGATTATCATGAGAAATACATAACATCATTTGCAAAGCAATTATTAGATGATGCAGTCAAGAAAAAAGAAATTAAAAAAATTGATACACAAGCATTTGCAATGCTATTAGGCAGCATTGGTAGGGAGTTTGCAAAAGAAGAAAGTGCAAATAAGTTAAAGAATTCTCCTGAGGAATCTGCGAATTCAATAACTAAAGTCATTTTAAATGGAATAAAAATATAAAAGAATTATGGGTAATGATGTAATTAAGATAGGTAACTGCAGTGGCTATTATGGGGATAAACTCTCGGCAGCAAAAGATATGGTTGAAGGTGGCCCAATTGATGTTCTGACAGGTGATTATTTGGCTGAGCTAACAATGACGATTCTCTTTAATCAAAAATTACAAAGAGGTGAAGATAAGGGATATGTTGGAACTTTCTTAAAACAAATAAAAGATGTTGCTGAGACATGTAAAAAAAATAACATAAAAATAGTTACAAATGCTGGCGGCCTTAATCCCTCCTCAATGGCTAATGAAATAATTAATATTCTCAAAGAAATGTCTATTGATTTAAAAGTAGCATATATAGACGGAGATGATTTGATGCCTAGGTTAGAAGAATTAAAGGATCAGGGAGAAACTTTTGTAAATATTGATAAAAATACAAATCTAGACTCAACTGAACATAATTTACTGACTGCAAATGGTTATCTAGGAGCATGTGGAATTAAAGAAGCCCTAGATGAGGGAGCAGATATTGTTGTTTGCCCTAGAGTCACAGACGCTGCTGTTGTTATTGGTCCAGCTGCTTGGAAATTTAAATGGAAAAGAACTGACTTTGATGAGTTAGCAGGAGCATTAGCTGCAGGCCATATTATTGAATGTGGGTGTCAGGCTACAGGAGGAAACTATTCTTTTTTTGAAGAAGTGCCCTCTTTTATCAATGTTGGTTACCCGATCGCAGAAATTGAAAGTGATGGAAGTTTTACAATCACAAAACATCCTGGAACTGGAGGCTTGGTTTCAGTAGGAACAGTGACTGCTCAATTGCTATATGAGATAAGCTCGCCAGCATATATTAATCCAGATGTTATTAGTCATTTTGATACTTTGGAAATAAATCAAATTGGGCCAGATAGAGTCAGAGTTAGCGGTTGCAGAGGTAGCAATCCTCCAGGAAAGCATAAAGTATGTATAAATCTTGCAACTGGCTATAGAAATGGCATGGACTTAGTTTTAACTGGTTTAGATATTGAAGCTAAAGCAAAAACTATCACGGATACCCTATTCCATTCAGTCGGAGGAAAAGATCAGTTTGATGAGGTTTCAGTCAATCTTTATAGGACTGATAAAAAAAATCCGAACTCAAATGAAGAAGCTATGGCAACTTTATCCATATCAGTAAAATCTAGAAATCCTGATTTGGTAGGAAGATTATTTAGCGCAAAAATCATTGAGCTGTCCTTAGCAAATTATCCTGGATTTTTCTCAGCTGGAACTGGGAAAAAGCCAGGGCCTGTAATTTCTTATTGGCCAGCACTAATTGATAGTAAGCATATTAAAGAATATGTACATGTTGACGGAAAAACATTAGAGATAGAGCCAACGAGTCAACTCCAATTTGAAGAGAATTATTACCAAAAGCAACCTGTTACCATTGAGCCTGCTCCTCAAGGTGAAATGGATGAGATATCTTTTGGACGATTATT
Organism: Gammaproteobacteria bacterium; assembly: GCA_038141865.1. Taxonomy (GTDB): domain Bacteria; phylum Pseudomonadota; class Gammaproteobacteria; order Magnimaribacterales; family D2472; genus CAJQGY01. The sequence continues at coordinate 204,637 of JAYQIX010000002.1, forward strand.
TGGGGCAAGATCTGGCGATAAAGGTGGTTGCGCAAATATTGGGGTTTGGGCTAAAACAGATTTGGCATTTTCTTTTCTTTATAATTTTTTGTCTGTAGAAAAAATAAAAGAGCTTATGCCAGACCTAAATGAGTTCAGTATAGATAGGTATGAACTACCAAATATAAATTCCTTAAATTTTTATATTCATGGGATTCTTGAAGATGGAGTTTCATCAAACAATAGGATGGATGGCCAAGCAAAATCACTTGGAGAGTATCTTAGATCTAAGACAATTAGCGTACCTAAAATTATTATAGAAGAGATTAAAAATGACTAATAAATTATCACTAGATGGGCTTAAGTTTGAAACTACTAAAGTAAAAGTATCTAAAAATATAATTACAATTACACTAAATAGGCCTCATAAGAAAAATGCTATCAATGAAGTTATGATGAATGAGGTAAATTATGCACTTGCATATGCCAAACAGGAGCGAAGCATTAGAGTTGTAGTGATTGATGCAGCAGGCGATATTTTTTGTGCTGGGGCAGATCTAAGTAGAGAGAAATCTAGCTCTAATGTTCCAAAGTTAGACTTCGCTGATGACATAAGCTTATCTTTAAGACATATCTACAAACCGGTTATATGCAAGATTCAAGGATCAGTTCTTGCTGGAGCATTATTAATGGTAGCTAATTCAACACATGCTATAGCTGTTAAAGATGCTAAATTTTCTGCTCCAGAAATTAAAAGAGGCTTGTGGCCATTTATGGTAATGGCAGGTCTATTTAGGGTTATGCCAAAGAGAGCTGGATTGGATTTTATTATGAGAGGTAATTTCATAGACGCATCTAAAGCTGAAGAATGGGGATTAATTAATAAATCTGTTGATACTAATAAATTAGATGCTGAAGTTAGCGCTCTTGCAAATGAATTAAAAATTCTTGCACCAGGAACTATGCAAATGGGTCTTAAGGCATATGAAAAGCAAGACAGCCAAAGCTTTGATGAAGCTCTGCCCTATCTTAAAAATGAAATTGCAAAATGTTTTGACAGCGATGATGCTAAAGAAGGAATTGCGGCTTTCCTTGAAAAAAGAGACCCTAAATGGGATTAATGAAAAATATGGAGTGTTTATGAATTTAGACTACGGTCAAGAGTATGAAAACTTTAGAAAAGAAGTCCAAGAATTTTGTAATAAATGGAAGGGTGTTAGTTTTATTGACAAAAGCATTATGCCTTTTGATCAAGCATCGAAAAATAAAGGAAAGACTGTAACACGATCAGAATGGCAATCTATTTTAATTAATAAAGGGTACTTTGCTAGATCAGTTCCTAGAAAATATGGAGGTTTTGGTGGAGAAGCAGATATTATCAAGAGCAGAATACTAGCTACTGAATTTTCAAAATCAAACATACCTTCTGCAATGGGAGGACAAGGAATTGATATGCTGGTCCCAACTTTATTGGAATTAGGCACTGAGGAACAAAAATTACAATTCATAAAACCTACTTTGCTTGGTGAAATTATTTGGTGCCAGGGATACTCCGAACCTAATGCGGGAAGTGATCTTGCTAGCTTGCAAACAAAAGGTGAATTGATTGATGGAAATTGGGTAATTAATGGTCAAAAAATTTGGACAAGTACTGCTCAATATTCTCAAATGATGTTTTGCCTAGTAAGAACAGAGCCGGAAGCAAAAAAACATGCAGGAATTAGCTATCTTTTGATCCCCATGGACTCAGAAGGTATAGAGGTAAGGCCTTTGGTTGATATGACATTAAAAGCTGGTTTCAATGAAGTTTTCTTTACTGATGTGACTATTCCAGAGGGAAATATTGTTGGTAAAAGAGGTGAAGGCTGGGCTGTTGCAAATGCAACATTGGGTCATGAAAGAAGCTCCTTAACAAACCCTAATGCAACAATGAATAGAGTTAATGCGTTAATCGATATGATGAAAAATGAAACTGTTAATGGCAAGAGGTTAATTGATATGCCTGTATACAGGGATAAATTAATGAAAGTTCAGGCAAAGGTAATGGCATTTCAATCTAATTCTTTAAGAGTTCTTTCATCAAAATTAAATAAGAACCAAGATTGTAAAATTGCCTCGATGATTCAAAAGCTTGTTGGCACAGAGCTCAGGCATGAGTTAGAGGGGCTGGCTATAGATGTTATGGGAGATTTGGGAACATTATATGAAGATAGCCCAAACATTAGAGATCATGGATCATGGCAATTTACTTATATGTATTATCTTGGATTAATTATTGGCGGAGGAACAAACCAAATTCAGAAAAATATTATCTCTGAAAGAGGTTTGGGAATGCCCAGAGAACCAAAGGCAAAAGAGGCATAATTATGTATTTTGGATTATCAGAAGATCAGATATTTTTCCAAGAAAATGTCTCAAAATTTCTAGCAGATCATGCTTCCTTAGATGTAATTAAAAAAATTGCAGACGATGATAATAATGAAATGCAAACTGATATTGAAAGAGGGTTAATTAATTTAGGCTTAAATAGCTTAGTTGTTCCTGAGAATTATGGTGGATTAGGTCTCGACCTCTTGTTTGCAGCTGCTATAGCCCAAAGTCTTGGCGAGGGAGTAGCTCCAATTTCATATGTTGGATCATATATCATGGCTCCAATTGCAATTTCTGAAGGTGGGAGTGAAACACAAAAACAAAAATACTTGCCCAAAATTGTAGATAATTCTTTTAAGTTTGGGATTGGTCTTTCTGAATTTATTGGCTCAAGAGATGGATCATCTATACAAATTAAAGATAACAAAATATCTGGACGATCTCTTTTTGTGCTTGATGCAAAAAACTCATCACATATAATTTTTTCAGATAGCCATGGAAAAATTGGTATTTGTAATAGCAAAGATAAAGGCTTAAAAATCATTAAGCTTGTTACAGTTGATAAAACGAGGAGTTTTTCTGAAATTCAATTAGATAATGTAGATATAGAAATTCTAGAAAAAACAAAGTCTGATCAAGCCTCAGTATTAAAATCAATAGATGCAGGAAGAATAATCTTAGCTGCTGACAGTATTGGAGCATCGCAAGCTCTGATAAATAAAGCTGTTGCATATTCTAAAGAAAGGAAGCAGTTTGGAAGAGTAATTGGGTCATTTCAGGCTGTTAAACATATGTGTGCAGAAATGACTTCTGAGCTTGAGCCTTGCTACGCTCTAGCTTGGCATGCTGCTCATATACATAAAGACATAACTAATGAATCAAGAGTAATGGCTTGTCATGCAAAATCGCATGTATCTGAAGCCTCAAAATTAATTGCAAAAATAGCAACTGAAGTTCATGGAGGTATGGGTTTTACAGATTTAATGGGAATTCACTATTGGTTCAAAAGAATAGGTGTTAATAGACAATTATTAGGATCTCCTGAATTAATTAGAGAAGAATCTGCTAAAATTCAAGATCTTTAAATAAATCAAGTCAAGAATGTTGTGTAAGAATAGCTATATAAAAGTAATCTCTTTATTTTTAATAGCTAATGTAGTTTATTCAGATTATGCAAACATAGACTTATCAGATGATAAAGAGCTTCTTACTAAAGAAATAATTCTTAAATTCCAAAAAGAGCATTATGTTAAAAATATTACACGCTCAACATCAAATGAAGAATTCATAATTAGCTTATTGGATAGACTGGATGATACAAAAAGTTATTTTCTTAAAGATGAAGTTGAAGATTTTATTGCAAGTGCCTCTGAAGAGGAATCAACATATGATTTTAGGCTAGCATTTGAAATAACAAATCTTTTTTATAAAAGACTTATAAAATACTCAAATTTCCAAATCAATTTAATCGAAAACAATAATTTTGATCTATTAAAAGCAGAAAAGTTAGATATTTTTGAGGATGATAATAAGTGGCTTAATGATAAAGAAGAATTAAAACTGCTATGGAAAAAACAAACTAAAAATGATTACCTGTCACTAGTGATTTCTGATTCTCCTCCAGATAAACCAGAAGAAAATTTAGTAAAAAGATATAAGAATAGGATCAAAAGAGTTTCGCAACAAAAAGAGGAAGATATATATTCATTAATAACAAACGTCCTTACAAAAGAATTTGATCCTCACTCATCTTATCTATCACCAAAATCCTCTGAAGATTTTGATATGGATATGAGCTTAAAATTAGAAGGCATAGGTGCCCTTTTAGGTTCTGAGGATGATTACACTAAAATTGTTAGTCTTGTACCTGGAGGCCCGGCTGAAAAATCAGGATTGATTAAGCCAGAGGATAAAGTTATTGGCATTAGGCAAGGTGAAGAAGAAATTGTTCAAGATGTTATTGGCTGGAGAATCGATGATGTGGTCGATCTAATAAGAGGTAAATCAGGAACAAAGGTTGAGATAGAGTTTTTAACAAGCGACTCCCTAAATGAAAATATAAAAAAGAAAGTTCTCTTAACTAGAGAAGAAGTTAAGTTAGAAGATAGAGCAGTTAAATCAGAAGTCTTAAATTTTGATAATAATGTTCAAATTGGAGTGATCGATTTACCTTCCTTCTATATGGATTTTAATGCATACATGAAAAGAGATCCTGAATATAAAAGCAGCAGCAGAGATATTAAAAATATTCTTTTAGAATTTAATAAAAAAAATGTTGATGCGGTTATTTTAGACTTGAGAAGTAATGGTGGTGGCGCTCTTGATGAAGCAAATAAAATAATAAGTTTATTTATTGAAAGAGGACCAACTGTTCAAGTAAAACTTAAGTCTGGATATGTTAGGCCATGGGGTAGTCAAAAAAATAATCAAGTATGGCAAAAACCTCTAATTGTTCTTGTAAATAGGTATTCTGCTTCTGCTTCGGAGATAGTTGCTGCAGCAATTCAGGATTACAAAAGAGGAATTGTTGTCGGGCAAAGAACATTTGGTAAAGGCACAGTTCAGAGTCTTCAAGATCTTTCTGAGGGAGCTATTAAAGTAACAGAATCCAAGTACTATAGAATAAATGGTAAAAGTGTTCAGAATAAAGGAGTAACCCCAGATATTGAAATTCCCGCTACATGGGATATTGAATCCATTGGCGAGAGCTCATACCCAACTGCTTTAGAGTGGGACACTATCAGACCATATAGACATCAACAATTTGCTTTTAATGAAGAAAATCTAGATATTTTAAAAGAGAATTTTGTCCAAAGACTAGATAATGATCCAAATCTAAAGTATCTAAAATCTATTAGAAACAGATATGATCTTAATAAGAATAAAAAATTTCTTAGTCTAAATATTGAGGAAAGAAAAAATCAAAAGCGTCTTAATAGAGAATGGATGTTGCAGGCAGAAAATATAAGAAGATCCTCTCTTGGCTTAGAGGAATTTGCTAGCTATGAAGATTTTCAAGGGAATAACGAACAATCTGAGCAAGATAAAATTAATCTTGAGAAAGATTTAATGCTTCAAGAAACTGTAAACATAACTAAAGATTTTATTAATTTAGATATTAATTTAGTTGCAGTTAAGTAAAATAAAATTATGAAAATAATTTCTTTTAACATTAATAGTATTAGGGCAAGACCGCATCAATTAATCCATCTAAGAGATACCTTAGACCCTGATGTTATAGGCCTTCAAGAAACTAAAGTTAATGATCCAGATTTTCCAATAGAGGTTATAGAAGAAATTGGCTATCACGCAGAGTACTGGGGGCAAAAAGGTCATTACGGCGTTGCAATCTTAAGTAAAAATAAGCCAATTTCAGTAACTAAAGGTTTTGTAAATGATACCGAGGATGATCAAAAAAGATTTATAGAGTGCTCTTTTGAAGAAAATGGAGAAGAAATATCAATTATGAATGGATATTTCCCTCAAGGTGAAAATATTAATCATGAGACAAAATTTCCAAAAAAAAGAAAATATTATAAAGACTTAAAAGATCATATTATTGAAGCTCAAAAGGTTAAAAAAAATATTATTGTTATGGGCGATTTTAATGTTTCTCCAGAATATATTGATATTGGTATTGGCGAGCAGAACATGAAAAGATGGTTAAGAGATGGAAAAACCTCTTTTCAACCCGAAGAAAGAGATATGTGGAATAGTATTAAAGACCTTGGTTTTGTAGATTCATGGAGATTCCAAAATCCAAATGAGGATTCTATTTATTCATGGTTTGACTACAGATCTAGAATGTTTGATGATGATCCTAAAAGAGGTCTTAGAATAGATCATATTATGATCACTAAAAATCTAGTTGATAAAATGTCTTCCACAGGAATTGATTATGAAGCTAGAGCGATGGAAAAACCCTCTGATCATTGTCCAATCTGGGTTGAATTAAAGCTTTAAGGATAACTCTAGATTATTGAAAAATCTCATTATAAGATCTCCAAAATCAAAAAAAGAATTTGAAGCCTATAGTTATTTTCGTTGGGAAAACCTTAGAAAACCCTTAAAAATGCCAATAGAATCTATGTTTGATGACTTAGAAAAATCAAGCATTCATCTAATAGCTGTAATTACTGAAAGAATAGTTGCAGCTGGAAGAGTTCATTTCAATTCTTCTGATCAAGCTCAAATTAGATTCATGTGTGTTGATAAAGATTTTAGAGGAGAGGGGCTAGGATCGAAAATACTATTAGAACTTGAAAAACATGCTCTAAAAGGAGGTTGTTCTGAAGTAATGCTAAATGCACGAGACATAGCTATGAAATTTTACCTTTCAAGTGGATATAAAAAAATAAAGGCATATAACTCTGAGACAGGGTTGCCACATACGCAAATGAAAAAAGTTTTTAATTCTTTCTGCGATCTTTAAAAAAATTCTTGAGCAGTTCTGAAGATTCTTTTTCTAAAAGACCATGCTCATAGCTCACATGATGATTTAAATTAACTCTATTATAGAAATTATCGACTGAAACAAGGCTACCAGTTTTAGGTTCTGTTGTAGCAAAAACTAAATGATCAATTCTTGCATCAACTATTGCTTTTGCACACATATGACATGGCTCTAAGGTTACATATATTTTTGAGGTTATTTAAGCCTATAGTTCCCAAGTTTGTTTGAGGCATCTCTAATTGCATTTATTTCAGCATGCGCAGAGACATCATTGGATTGAATGACTTTATTGTATCCCTTGCCAACAATTTTATCGCCATCTACTAAAACAGCGCCTACTGGAACTTCATTTTCAGATGCAGCGCGATGCGCTAAATCTATAGCATTCTGCATGAATGTCCTATCATCATCTGAAAACATTATTCTTTAGAATAGTTCTACATTTGCAATATCAATCTCAGCATAGAAATCTTTTCCATAAGCTGCAATTGCTATTGTTCTTACCTTATTCTTATTTAATTTCTTTGGCATATAAAATGCTGTTTTTGTAAACTCATCAAAAGGTATTTTTATCTCACTCCACTCAGCTTTTGCTTCAAATTCATATGAATATCTATCCCAAGGAAATCTTGCAGCTGGTGTTCTAATCCAAATTAAATATTTTTCTCCATTACCTCTGACTTTGAGATTGATGCCGTTATATTGTCCAAGATCATCATTGATTATCATGAGAGCTTGTATAAAACCTCCATTGTTAGCTGTTCTAACATCTCCAGATAGTCTATAAAAACTAATATCACTATCATTAAGCTCATCAAGAAATACATCAGAGACCCCTCCCATGACTCGGTCTGAGTTTATTCTCCAGTCTGCACGAATATCATCTACATTATCAATAATCATTGAGGACCCAGTTAACGATAAAAAAAATAAAGTTGCGATGGTTAACTTATTCATGAATTTATTATACATCCAGGCTTTTGAGAACTCTCTTTTCATCTTTGCCATTTAATCTGTAGGCCTTTAATATCCCCAATTTCATTGAAGGATTATTTCCATCTCCCATTCTTTTTATCTGCATATAAAACCAAGCCATTTGTGAAAATGCATTTAAAGCTTGAATAAGGAGAAACCTGCTTGATGTTGAGAGAAATCCTCTACCAATTTGAAGTGTTTTTTCGTAAGAAGGAAGTTCGGTTATGTTCTCTTTGATTAAGTTTCCTGCTGAATTAGGATCACCACATAATGGTCTAGCAATGCCTATAATATCGCAAACTCCACTTTTGAGAGCATTGTTCATACCTTCTAATGTTCTAAATCCTCCAGTTACCATCAAGGGCATGCTTACATTTTTTCTAATCTTTTCTGCATAATCTAAAAAGAATGCCTCACGTGCAATAGTGCTTTTCTTTCTCTTAATACTTCTTTCTGGATTAATGCTGACATCATCTAATCCAATTAATCTAGGTTGCTCATAAGTACCACCAGAAATTTCAAGCAAATGTACGCCCTCTCTTTCTAATATTTTTGCAACATTGATTGAATCTTCTGGAGTAAAACCACCCTTTTGAAAATCTGTAGAGTTTAATTTAACTGAAATTGGAAATTGATCACCGAGCTCCACTTTGCATCTTCTAATTATTGTTACTAAAAGTTTCGATCTTGATTCTACTGAACCACCCCATTCATCCTCTCGAAGATTTATATCAGGAGATAAAAATTGAGATAATAAATAACCGTGAGCTGAGTGAAGTTGAATGCCAGTAAATCCTACTTCTTTTGCAACTTTTGCTACGAAAACAAATCTTTCAATTACATCCTCAATGTCTTCTAAAGTCATTGCTTTGGGGACGCCATAAGCTTTTCCAGGAATTTTCAATTGAACTGAAGATGGGGCAAATGGTTCCTTGGAAATAGATGCGGGTGTTTGTCTTCCCGCATGACTGATCTGCATCCAAAATTCTGTTCCATCTGATTTACCAGCTTTTGCCCAACTTTTTAGCTCATCTAATTGGTCCTTATATGTTTCTTTTTCAATAACTACATTTCCTGGACCTTCCATGAATCTTCTATCGACTTGAACATTGCCTGTTATTGATAGCCCAATTCCACCTTTAGCCCATTTATCATATAAATTTACATGCCTTTGATTGCAAAAGCTTTTACTGTTAGCAATACCTTCGGTCATAGCAGCCTTACAAAGCCTATTCTTGAAAATTGTTCCTGTCTCTAACTCAAAATTATCTTTAATATGCATACTATGTCTCTCGTTAGTACTGTTTATGTTTGTTCTTACGTATTAAGATAACACTTTAATATATAATTAATGCAGAGCATCAAAATTAATCTATCATGTCTAAAAACAGGTTTTACGATTCAAGACTTAGTTATCTTTCTTTCGTTCAAAATACTAATGAAAAAAAAATAATCTCAAAAAAGATTTATCCATATATAGAAAAGCTTCCTAAGAAGAAGGTAACTCGATTTTTAGATGCGGGAATTGGTGATGGAACTATCACTTCGAATATTATTAAAAAATTCCACGATGTTCATCCAAATTCACTTCTATTAATTACTGGAAAAGAGATAAGCTTTGAAGATGTATTTAATTCATTAATTAAATTCCCAGATAGATTTGTAGAGCATCCAAAATTGGCTATAACTTTAACAAATATGAAGTTTGCAGAATTGGGTTTGTTGTCTCCAACAAATAAAAATCTACCAATAATTAAGAAAAATATAGTGCTAAAGGGAAAAAATGCTTATGAGTTTGAGCAACAATTAGAGAAGCTTGATAACTTTATCAATAAAAACTGGGGATTTGATATTGATGACAATGGAAGAACAGCATACGTAAGACCTTGTTTAATAAATATTTACAGGGAAGATTGCAAAGAATTAATAGAAAGAAACATTCCAAAAACTCATAAGAAAAATGAGTATGATTTTATTCTTGCTTCTCAGGCCTATAGGTCTAGATCTTTAACCAAATCAAAAATTTCTAATGTCATCAGACCATTGGCATGTGTCTTAAAAAAGAATGGAACATTATTAATTACACATTCTGTAGGAAATGACTCGGTTACTTCAATTTTAAATAATAGCTTTGTTAAAGCTGATTTATTTCCAGATGATGGTCGTTCAATTTTAAAATTTATAAATCAGAATAAGTCTTTGAATGGAAACACTTATCAGTTCTCTAAACCTAAAAATTATTCATATAGTTTTAGAAAAATTCCAAGCGAAATTGTAAATCAAATGTCTAGCTCAAGCCTGGATTCTAAAATATCTAATTTATTTTATATAGGTCAGTTATCTAATGATGAAAAAAATTTGATTCTTGGTGATCAGAAAAAAATGAATAAATTAAAGAAATTAATCCTCAATCAAGATAGGATAATATTTAATAACGAAATTTTTTCTATTAAAAAGTTATGAAAATATTAATTATGGGTCTTCCTGGAAGCGGCAAGACTTATCTTGCAGCAAGACTTCAACCTCTTCTAAAAGCAGCTTGGTATAATGCAGACAATGTCCGTGAAATGGCTAATGATTGGGACTTTTCTGATGAAGGAAGATTAAGACAGAGCTTAAGAATGAGATCTTTTGCAGACTTCGAAAAAGCTCATGGAAGAATAGTTATTTGTGATTTTGTATGTCCTACAAAAAATACAAGAGAAAATTTTAGTGCTGATATAGTCATATGGATGGATACAATTACTGATGGCAGGTTTGACGACACAAATAAGATATTTGAAGTACCTGAAAATATTGAATTTCATATTACTGAAAGAAATGATACTAATCATGAAAAAATTGCAGAGGCTATTTTAAAAAGTGTTTGATTGGAAAAAACCGACAGTTCAAATGCTTGGTAGATGGCAACCATGGCATGATGGTCATCAAGCTCTTTTCAAGAGATGTATATTAAAAACTGGTCAAGTTATTATTCAAGTTAGGGATGTTGAAGGTGCTTCAGGAGGAATTGGACAAGACGACAACCCATTCAACTGGGATGAAGTATGCAAAAATATTGAATCTGGTTTATCAAAAGATGGTTTCTCACGCGGGGTGGATTATGAAATCATGCTCGTACCTAATATAAAAAACATTTCATATGGTAGAGGTGTGGGCTACGCATTTGAAGAAGAAATATTCGATGAAGCAACCCACTCTATTAGCGCTACTAAAATAAGAGAAAATCTTAGAGAAAAAGGTAAATTAAAATAGCCTTAATACATTCTCTGGAGGCCTTCCTATTACTCCCTTATTTCGTCTGATAACTATAGGTCTCTCAATAATTTTTGGGTATTTGATCATAAAGTCTATTAGCGCTTCATCTTCGGCACTATATTGTGACAATTTATTTTCTTTATATTCTATCTCTCCAGATCTTAGTATGTCTTTTGGATTTAATCCTAATATGTCTAAAAGATTTTTAATGCTTTTTTTATCAAGAGCTTCTTGGAGGTATAAAAAAAATTTCATAATCCTTATTGTTTGATTCTAATATCTCCAAAGCTTGCCTGGATTTACTACATCTAGGATTATGAAAAATTCTATATTCGGCCATTATCAATTACTCCTTTGCAAATGTAAGTCCTGCGTTTTCTTCAAGTCTTTTAACAAGCTTTAATCCCATTGAAGCAGCAGGAGTATATATTCCTCCTTTTAAATCTTGACAGTCTTTAACTAAACAAATTGCGCTCTCCGTAATCATTTTAGAGGTAGATCCATAACCAGGATCCATATCCCCTGCAACTGAAGCTCTTATTACTCCATCTTCAGTATCTGCACAAAACAACACATCATAGTGGCCTTTCTCTCTTGATTCTCTTGAAGGCCCCTCACCTGGCTTAGGCGCATCTTCACCTCCAATAGGGTTTGATGATGCAATCATTTTTGCAATTTCTTTACCTTCATCTCCAGGACCAGATATCCACATCTCGTTGTACAAGAACTCTTCTCCATACATATGCCCTAGTAACATATTAGATCTGTGAACATTTTTAGTATTTATAGGAGCCATAAAAAATGGTGCAACCCACATTCCCAAATCTTCATCATAAATTGGCTTAGTATCATTTTCTTGTTGAGGCCCTTGAAAACCCTCTGCTAATGAAAAAGGATTAGCTAACACATTTAATAAATCAGGATTAGATCTAAGCGAAGCCATAGTTGCCCCAAAAGATGCAGCCGTTCCACCAGAGAATTCACCTTCCATTTTCCTTACTCTTGCACGAACTTTATTTGCTGTTTTTCCTATTTGATTTTTAACCTCATTCTGCAAAAATAAAACTCCCAAATCAAAAGGAATGCTATCAAAGCCACACGAAAATACTATTCTAGCCCCAGTTTCAGATGCCTTAGTGCTATATTCATTTATCATCTTATGCATCCAACCTGGCTCACCGCATAAATCCACATAATCTGTTCCTGACTCAGCACATGATTTAACAATATCGTTTCCATATAGCTGATATGGACCAACGGTAGTAAGAATACATTTTGTCTTTTGAGTTAGTCTGTTAATTGAATCAAGATTATTGCTATCCACTTCAATAAGCTCAACAGAATCATCAATGTTTAAGTCATCTTTAACTTGAGCCAATTTTTCTAAATTTCTGCCAGCCATTGCCCATTTAATTTCATTGAAAGAATATTGCGAATTAATATACTCAACAACAAGCTTGCCGGTAAAACCTGTGGCACCGTAAACAACAAAATCTAATTCTTTTTCAAAACTCATCTCTTTCCCCTATATTTTAAATTTAAACGTATTCCTGAATTTCTCTTACGAAAAACTTTTTAAAAACTTGCACCTTTGCATTATTTCTTAAATCTGGATGTGATAGTAACCATAAATGAATATCAAAGGAATACTTATCTTTCCTAAATGGTATTAATTTACTATCGCTAGGAAGGCCTATAGGACTGGTCATGCTAACCCCAATGCCTTCAGCTATATATTCGCACATTTCAGCATATGAATTGGTACGAAGAACTATTGAAGGATTAGGGACAATACCTTTAATAATAGATTCCATATCGGTTCTGCCAGAATCATCTTTCCATATGATCCAATCAAGGTCTTGAATATCATTTTTATTGGTTTGTCTAAAATATGCTTCAGAGCCATAAATATAAATCGGCAATAATCCAATATCTGTTCCAATCATATGTTCGGCAGGATAATTTGTTAAAACTACTGAGATATCTGCTTCAAAGTTATCAACATCATCTGAATTATGAGCTACTAAAATATCTAACTGTATCTTAGGGTATTGTTTTATAAATTTAGAAATCAAAGGGGTGATATTAATCCCGCCTGAAGATGGTTTGCTGATAACTAATTTTCCAGATAATTCTGTTTCTTTGTCTTTAAAAACTCTTTGAATTTGATAAATTTGTTGATCTACTTTTTTAGTTTCTTGTTCTAGTGCCAATCCATGCTCTGTTAATAAATAACCCTTGTTATGTCTTCTAAAAAGCCTAACGTTTAAATCTGTTTCTAATTTATCTATTCTCCTGGCAACAGTGGAATGATTAACCTTCAATACCTTTGCAGCCGAACTCAAAGATCCTTCTTTTGCTACTGCTAAAAAATATTCTAAATTACTCCAATCCATGTGTGCATAATCGCACAGATCAATAGCATTTGTCGAGAATTTACACTCATGATTAATGTGTATATTATCTAAGATATCTAATAATGTTTTGTATATGAAAATTAAAAAATTTTTAATAAGTATTACTTTCTTAATTGCTTTATTTTTAGTATCACTTCCTCAGATGCTGAATATGGCGGGATTGCATCCTGATTATGAAGGTGATGTGTTTGAATTCAATAATAAAAAGGCACTGATTATTGCTACAAACCATGGGGTTTTAAATAAGCCTGGTGAAACAGATGGTAAACCAACCGGCCTATTTTTATCTGAGTTATCAATACCCTACTATGATTTCAAAAAATCTAATATCAAAGTAGATATTGCTAGTATAAAAGGTGGGGATATTCCTACTGAACCAGTCCCATTTTTTATAGACACACCAGAAGATAAAAAATTTAAGAAAGACAAAGAAGCAATGAACTTATTGCAAAATTCACTCCCAATTAAAGAAATTGATTTTACTAAATACGATATTATTTTTATTTCCGGCGGCTGGGGTGCAGCTTATGACTTAGGTTTCTCAGAATTGCTTGGCGAAAAGATATCTGATGCATATTACTCATCAAAAGCAATTATAGGTGGCGTTTGTCACGGAGTCCTTGGACTTATTAAAGCAAAAGATAATGATGGAAATCCTCTTATTGCTGGAAGAAAAATGACAGGAGTTACTGATAAACAACTCAAAGAACTTGGCATTTTTTTTACACCCCAACACCCTGAAGAAGAATTGAAGAAAGCTGGAGTAATTTTTCAAAGTGAAACTGCATTTAGATATTTTTGCTACATTAACAGTCGTAGATGATGAAAAAAGATTTGTAACTGGACAAAATCAGAATTCTGGTCATGAAACTGCCTACGCAATGATGAAAATATTAAATTCCAATGAGTGAGGCTTAGAAAATGAAAAAATTTTTTAAATACTTAACTATAGCAATAATAATTTTAGTTATCACGGTAATAATTCTACTAAGACAGCCTGCCTTTCAGGACAGATTGCTAGAATCAGCAATAGGAAATTTAGCTGCTCCATCGTCTTATCTACCAAAAGAGGATGCTTTAACTGGAGTAGTTTGTGGTTCAAGAGCGCCAATAAATGATCCTGCAAGAGCTGAAACATGCATACTTGTGCAAGCTGGAAAAGATATTTATATATTTGATACTGGCGGCGGGAGTATTGCAAATCTAAACAATTGGAATACACCGTGGGACAGGGTGAAAGCCATATTTTATACTCACCTTCATTCTGATCACATTTTTGACATCGCTGATTTTCATCAAGCAACCTGGATTAATGGCGGAAGGGAATCTAAGCAAAAAGTTTATGGGCCTGAGGGGGTTCAAATGCTTACTGATGGGATTGAGCTTGCTTATACAAAAGATTATTTTTTTCGAAATGAGCATCACGGAGATACAGTTGCCCCATTAGATGTAGCTGGTTTTGATACGCATACTGTCAGTTTAGATAATCCTATATTAATTGATAATGGGGACTTAAAGATTACAGCATATAGTGTTTCTCATGACCCAGTAGATCCTGCATTAGGATTTAGAATTGAATACAAAGGCAGATCAATTAGTATAAGTGGCGATACAATCTATGATGAAAATCTAGTCAATAATTCTAAAAATGTTGATGTTTTATTCCATGAATCTATGTCACTTGATCTTGTAAACCTACTAAATAAAAATGCAGAAAGAACTGGTAATACATTGGCTGCAAAAGTAACTATAGATATTCAAGATTATCACACTCCTGTTCCAAAGATTGTTCAAGCTGCTCAAGAGGCAAATGTTGGGCATTTAGTTTTTTATCATCATCTTCCAGCTCCAAGAAACCAATTAATGGAAAACATTATGTACAGAGGTGTTGATGAAATCATGGATAACTGGACTGCATCTCATGATGGCACTATGTTAGTATTACCTGTAGATTCAGATGAAATAATAATTACATCTGTAGATTAATTTATAACTATATCAGGGGGATATAGACATGCTAGCTTCCATTAAAGAGTTTTTTAGAGTTATAGGTGAGCTCAAATACATTATACCCTTACTAAAATATGAATGGCCTAAGCCAGAAGATCAGGCCTCTCTTGCTCATACTTTCCAAGATTCTACTCTTAAATTTGGCGATAAGCCTTTTATGTTTTTTGAAGAAGAAAAGTGGACTTACGGAGAAACAAATAAAGCATCAAATGCTCTAGCTCATAAACTTGTTAATGAAGGTGTTGAGCATGGAGATAAAGTTGTTCTGTTCATGGAAAACAGACCAAGTTTTGTAATTTCAATATTAGCCCTTAATAAAATTGGAGCTATCGGTGTTTTGATCAATACAAGCTTAACAGGCAGTCCTCTTGTTCATTGCATTAATTCTTCTGGTTCTAAAAAATGTATTTTTGGAGAAGAGCTTGCAGGTTCTCTTCAGGGAGTTTTAGATGAAATTAATATAAAAGATTCAAATGATCTTTTATGGGTTGAAGATACTAATAATACTCAATGTCCTGAATGGGCCTCAAATATAAAAAACTCATTAGATTATTCAAATTCAGATAATCTTGTAGAAACTAATAAAGTTAAGGCAAAAGATACCGCTTTTTACATATTCACATCTGGCACAACTGGGGTCCCAAAAGCTGCTTTATTTCCAAATATGAAAATTGTTGCAGCCTCAACTAATATAACAAATGGCGGTTATCGTTTAAATGAAGATGATTGTATGTATAACTGTCTTCCTTTATATCATTCTACAGGGCTAATGCTGGGCTTATGTGCATGCGTTCATGTGGGCGCTTCTACATTTATTAAAAGAAAATTTTCAGCCTCGTCTTTTTGGAAAGAAGCACAAAGATTTAATACAACTGCCTTTGTATATGTAGGGGAATTATGTAGATATCTAAGTGTGCAAAAACCATGTGATGAAGAGGTAAATAACCCAATTGAAAAAATGGTAGGTAACGGACTAAGACCAGATGTTTGGGATGACTTTAGACATAGGTTTGATGTAAAAAGAATCATTGAAATCTATGGAGCAAGTGAAGGCAATGCTATGTTTATGAATATATTAAACAAAGATAAAACTATTGGCATGGCTAATGCTCGAGTAGCTTTAATTGAATACGATGTTGCTGAGGATAAAATAATCAAGGATTCATCAGGAAACTGTATTGAGATAAAAGATGACAAACCCGGGCTTCTTATAAACGAGATTGGTCCAAATGCAGTTTATAACGGCTACACTGATAAAGCAGCAAGTGAAAAAAAGGTTTTAAGAAATGTTTTTGAGGAAGGTGATGCTTGGTTTAACACAGGCGACCTAATTAAAACAATGGATGTTGGGTTTGCATTGGGAAAAACTCATTATCAATTTGTTGACAGAATTGGTGATACATTTAGATGGAAGTCTGAAAATGTTTCTACTAATGAAGTAGCAGAAATCCTTAATGCCTATGAAGACGTAAATATGGCAAATGTTTTTGGGGTAAAGGTGCCAAATAGCGAAGGAAGGGCCGGAATGGTAGCATTTAATTGTGACTTAGATTCTTTTGACTGGGACAAATTTTCTAATTTTGTTGACGATAAGTTACCAACATATGCTAGGCCGGTTTTCGTAAGAGTTACTAAAGAATTAGAAACTACTGGTACTTTTAAACTTAAGAAAAATGAACTTAGAGAAGAAGCTTTTCATATAGATAAAGTTGGTAATGATGCAATATATGTTAGAAAGCCAAAAAGTGATACTTACTGCATTTTAGATGAGGGTTATTATTCAGTAATTAGCTCAGGAAATGCTGGCTTCTAGCACCTAAGATAAGTCATTATCTATAAGAACTGCTATTAATAAAGTAGGATTTATCTGGATCTGAATTTATTAATCTTAAGACATGATTTTGCCCCGGATTTATCTCTTGTATCTATTGTTGAGAATAACTAAGTCGTTATCCTCCAATTGTAACGTCCATCTATAGAAACAATAGATTAATTCATTCTTCAAGGTTTTGTGATTAATTTTAATTATTCTGTTTCGTTTCTTTCATTACTCGCCTCTAATTCTTTCCATGATAATTTTTTCTTTGGCATCATTGATGCGATTGAGCCCGAGGTAGTTATATTATTATTTTCCATATATTTGATAGCCTCTATAGCGCCTTCTCTATTGTTACAAATTAATACCATGTCACATCCTGCATCTAATGAGATTCTAACTCTATCAGTATAAGAGAAGCCACTAGCTCCTTTCATGCTAAGATCATCACTAAAGATAACACCCTTAAAACCAATCTTTTTCTTTAAAATTTCTTGAATCCAGTATGGAGAAAAACCGGCATTAGTTTTATCAATTTTTGGAAATAGTATGTGAGCACACATTATTGCGCTCAATACATCTTTTAAATCAAAATATGGAATTAAATCATGGTCCATTAATTGAGCTAGTGATCGATTATCTATTGGTAATGTTAAATGACTATCTTCTTCAATACTCCCATGACCTGGGAAATGTTTTCCAGTGGCTTGCATACCTGCTTTGTTCATTCCATTTATAAATTCATGAGCAAACTGAGAAACCTTTTCTGGTATTTCAGAAAAAGATCTGCATCCAATAATGCTGCTTGTTTGTCTATCAACATCTATCACTGGAGCAAAACTAATATCAATGCCTGTAGCAATCAATTCAGATGCCATCAACCAACCTACATCATTTAACAATGAACAATTTTTTGTCTTATCAGCTATATCTCCAAGGGTCTGCATAGATGGAAGGTTGGTGAATTCTTGCCTAAGCCTTTGGACCCTTCCACCCTCCTGGTCTATAGATACCAAAATATTTTTTTTAACACTTTTAATTTGAGAACATAGGTCAATTAATTGATTCTTTGAAACAAAATTTCTTTCAAAGAGAATTAGACCACCAACATGAGGGTTTTCTATAAGCTCAATATCATGAGAAGAAAGAGCTGCTCCTTCAATATCTATCATTAAACGACCAAAACTTTCTTTCATTTTAAGTTGATATTAATTCCTCATTTATAAATTATTAAGTTTGTTAACCAAATCATCATCAAATTTAGAAATCAAATCAGTTGATGATAAATTTTCTATTAATTGCTCTAATTTAGAAGCGCCTAAGATTACAGTTGAAACGTGCTTGTTGAGCAAACACCATGCAATAGCTAATTTTGATGGGTTTAAATTATATTCATTTGCTATTTCAATGTACTTAGAGACTCTTTTCATTCTTTCTTGGCCTCGGTCTGAATCTATCATGTGCTTTTTAAGCCATTCATACCCTTCAAGAGAGGCTCTAGAACCTTCTGGGATTCCATTTAAATACTTTCCAGTTAATGCTCCTGAAGCAAGAGGAGACCATATAGTTGAACCCAAACCATATTTCTTCAAATAAGTCTTTATATTCTATCTCAAACCTTTTTCTATCTAAGAGATTGTATTGAGGCTGCTCCATTGTAGGTGGAGTCAGATGGTTATCTTTAGCAAATGCATATGCTTCTTTTATTTCATCAGCGGTCCATTCTGAGGTACCCCAGTATAAAACTTTTCCTTGGGTAATAAGATTATGCATAGCCCAAACAGTTTCTCCTATAGGTGTTTCGGGATCTGCTCTATGGCAAAAATACAGATCAAGGTAGTCTACTTGCAGCCTTTCCATAGCTTGATGACAGGCTTCGGTAATATGTTTTTTACTTAATCCCATTTGGGTTGGAGAAGGATTGTCATGAGAACCAAAAAATACCTTAGAAGAAACGCAGTAAGAATCCCTAGATCTATTTAGACTCTTTAATGCATTTCCCATGACGACTTCGGACATGCCTCGCTCATAACCCTCTGCATTATCAAAAAAATTGATACCGGCATCGAGACAGGTTCCAAACATTTTTTCTGCTAAGGCAGTATCTACTTGCTTATTAAATGTTACCCATGATCCAAACGAGAGCTGTGATACTTTTAGACCAGAGCTGCCAAGTTTTCTATATTCCATAATTATGTAGCCTCTTTAGATTGAGATATTACATAAAAGAACATACCAGAAAAAATAACTTCAACAGCAATCATATCTAAAGCAAAGGGTGCCCCGTGAATTACAGTTGCAAGAGTTCTAAATAATGCTGTCAATAAGAGCATTAGTATTGGAGGATAGAGCCAACCAGGTTGATTAGTTTTTACCGCATAGATAATCATTATTGATAAAGATAGAAAATAGCTTCCTAAGTCTCCTATTTGAGAGCTTAATCCTAGCCCCTCAAAAACAGTCATTCCAAAATTAGGTGCTATTGCTTGAGGTGCAAAAACCCACCCAAGACCAAAAATTAGGAAAATGATTCCAGGTATTAGTACTAAAAATTTATGTAATAAAGACATTTGATAATCCCCCTTGTTTTATAAACATCAATTTAATTATATGACAATTCTTTTTCCTATTTAAATATATTGATAGCTGTGAGATATAAGAAATAATTGATCTTTATTTGGTATAAAAAATAATTAAGAAATTAACTATTTTTAATTTAAAGTTATTGAATAAACTCTGATATCTTTGGTATTAAGTCTTTTAATTCGGGTTTATTTTCTGAGATTTCTTGGATGGATAAGCCATGGAGTTCGTGAGGAAAAACAAGCCAGTTATCAGTTTCATGAATGAAGTAATCTGGATTCCTATCAGTTTTATTCTTTGTAGGCTTGAAATACGGTGTTGCTATTCTTATTTCAGGCGTATTTTTCTTACAAGCTTTTTTTATATCAAGAATTATTTGATTAATTGAAAGGCCGGTGTCAAAAACATCATCTACAATGAGTAAAGAATCTTCAGATTCAATTTTCTTAATAACATAGCTTAGGCCATGAACTTGGACGCTTTTATTTCTTTTTTCTATTCCAGCATAAGAAGATGTTCTTATTGCTATGTGATCAGAATCAATTCCTAGTACATCAAGGAATTCTTGAACAGCTATACCTATTGGAGCGCCGCCCCTCCAAACGCCGACAATATAATCAGGCCTGTATCCGCTATCAAAAACTTGTGAAGCTAATTTAAAAGAGTCTTTAAGCAACTCATCTGCTTGTATAAATGTTTTTTTCATTCTCTTTAAAAGAAATTGAGACTATATTTTTTGATAATAACATAGTCTCAATTTAAGAAAAATTTAGAATAAAGAGATTTAGAACTCTCTTCTAATTCTTACCATGAACTGACGAGGGGGAATATATTCTAATCCAGTAGCAGCAACACCAAACACATCAGTCATGCTTGAGTTAATTCCACCCTCATCAGCTATATTAAGAAGCATAAAATCAACACCAATATTCTCTTTAACAAGCTCAAAACTGGCTGTTAAATTGAAAATATCATAGGCTTTAATAGCGTCAACTGATGGATTATTGGATACCCTTTGTTGAAACTCTCCTCTTCTTACAAATTGCACAATACCAGTGAATTCATTACCTGATGAAAGCTCAGTTTCATATACAAGGTTTAAGTCAGCAGTAAACTCAGGGCTTTTAGCAAGCTCATTACCCTTAACATTTTCTCTTAAACCATATCTTAGGTCTTCCTCACCAAAGAAGTATTGGTAAGCATCAACATTATCAAGAACTTCGTAGTCTGAAGTTACTTCTGAGTCTAGAAATGCAAGATTAAGATCCATGCTTAAGTTATCTGAAAATAAAGCTTGTAGCTCAACTTCTAATCCAGACATTTCTGATTCAGGTATGTTGGCAACACCACCTCTATAAGGATCTGGGTCAGTCGCTTGGAATTGCAAATTGCTGTAGTCATATGTGAATAAGGCAATATTCGCTCTTGCTTTGCCATCAAGAAGATCTGTCTTTAATCCTAATTCAAAAGCTTCAATTGTTTCACTTTCATATGTTGGAAAAACCATTGCTGGGGCTACTGGTCTTTCAGCAATTACATCTTCAGCTTCAGTAAAACCAAAAGTTAAATTACTTCCACCAGGCTTGAAACCTTTTGAATAAGATAGATAAACCATTGCATCATCAGATACATCGTATTCACCGACTATTTTTCCAGTAACCTTATCTGAAGTTCCTTCAGCAGTAAAAGACTCTACATTAAAAAAGTTAGTTACATCAGTTTCAAAAGTATCTTCAGAATATCTCAAACCAGATACCAATCTGACATCATCACTAAAGCTATAAGTAGTTTGTGCGTATATTGAATAAGACTCTCTGCTTGGAAAGGCATCTGTTACAAAATCCCATTCTGCATCAAATACAGCAAATCTACCTGGAATACCGTAATCATGTTCATAACAAGAAGTGGCAACTGCAAGCGGGCTAGAACACTCGTAGCTAATCTGCCCATCGTTGTTGTTGTCTCTATAGCCTCTGATATGATTTTCAATATCGTGTTGCATATAAAATGCACCAACTGTCCAATCAAGTGCTCCAAATAACGGCTCATTAGAAACTAAGTTTATTTCAAAAGTTTTAGTTTCAACTTTTGATGTTTCTGGAGTAAATTCAGCGCGCTGGTATGTTGCTCCAGCACCCAACCCAGGTATGACTGTTACTAAGTCGCCAAAATTGTGTCTGTCGTTATCTCTAGTTACAGATATATCATCATCTTGGATACTAGCCATTACCTTGAGGTTTGCAAATCCAAGATCTTCTTCATAGATAGCTCCAAGAACCAAAGAAGTTAGCTCATGATTAGAAATAGTATCCTGTGATAATTTACGAACATCATTAGTTGTATCATCAATACCTCTTATTGCAGAACCATTTCTGTCAATTTCAAAATACTGAGCAAATGCTCTTAATGAAGAATCTGCATCAATATCATATAGCCAGTCACTTCTGATGCTAAGATTGTTAGCATCATCTAGGTCTTGCCCAGTAAATACATTTTCAGTAAATCCATCTCTTTTAGTAGCTGAAAATGACAATCTAGTTGCAACATTCTCATTAATAACTATGTTGCTAGCTGATCTAAATTTAGTTAATCCATAGTCACCTAAAGTTATATCAGATTTATTAGCATACCCATCTAGAGTTGGTTTCTTGCTGATAACATTGATAGCACCACCTGTTGAGTTTTGACCAAAAAGTGTACCTTGAGGTCCACGTAGCACCTCGATTCGTTCAACATCAATAAAATCTGTTTGAAGAGAAAATGGTGATGCTATAAATATGCCATCCATATGGAATGCTACTGATGGTGCAGCAATTGCATTTTGGTTGGTTTCATTTCCAACTCCTCTAATAGATATGACAGTTTTATAACCTTCATTTTTTGCTACCGTCACACCTGGAACAATCGCACTAATATCAACAAATGAATTAATGTTTTTTGCATCTAGATCATCTTCTGTGATTGCAGTAACTGATTGTGAAATATCTTGAACGCTTTCACTTCTTTTTTCTGCTGTAACAATCACATCTTCAATAACTGAAGCTTCAGTAATTGACATAAATGAAAGACATAAAGTAAAAAATGCTAGGTTAAAGAATTTTTTTGAATTAAGAGATGTTTTCATTGGTTTCCCCGTATTAAAGTTGATAAAAAATTCAAGGCCGTATCTTATCACGACAATATATAAAAACATGCAATATATGTGCCAAAAAATATAAAATTCTTTGTCTTCGATGAAGGATTAGTTTAAATTGTAGCTAAATCAATTTTATTTAAAAATATGAGCTCAATATTGGAAAAATTTTTTCATCTCAAATCTAATGGGACATCTGTAAAACAGGAACTTTTAGCTGGTTTTACAACCTTTATTACAATGGCATATATCATATTTGTTAATCCTCAAATGATGTCTGCAAGTGGCATGGATTATGGCGCAAGCTTTGTGGGAACATGTCTTGCAGCAGCGCTTGCATGTATTGTTATGGGTTTGTACTCAAATTGGCCAGTAGCGCTTGCACCAGGAATGGGCTTAAACGCATTCTTTACGTACACGGTGGTGGGTGAGATGGGTTATTCATGGGAAGTTGCTTTGGGAGCTGTATTTTTGGCTGGGATCTTGTTTGTAATTATGAGTGTTACCCCATTGCGAAAGTGGATGCTTGAAAGCATACCTTTAAATCTAAGAATAGCTATGGGTTCAGGGGTTGGTTTGTTTATAGGCTTTATTGGTCTTAAGAGTGGTGGAATAATTATTGCTAATGAAGTAACCTTTGTAAGCTTGGGTAATTTCTTACAGATTGAAACCTTTTTATCTGCTGCAGGCTTTCTCTTAATAGCTGTCTTAGCATCAAGAAATATAACTGGTGCTATATTGATTGGAGTTCTATCAGTAACATGCCTCGGCCTAATCCTTAATAATATTCAATTTCAGGGACTTGTATCATACCCTCCTAGCCTTGCTCCAATATTTTTAAAGCTTGATATTTTAGGTGCTCTAGATGTAGCTATGGTGAGTGTCATAATTTCTTTCTTATTTGTGAATTTGTTTGATACAGCAGGCACCCTGTTAGGAGTTGCTAATAGAGCAAAACTTTCTGATGAAAATGGCACTATTAAAAATTTTGATAAAGCTTTAAAAGCTGATAGTGGCTCAAGTGTTGCTGGTTCTTTTTTTGGATGTTCGCCCGTAACTAGTTATGTAGAAAGCTCTGCTGGTGTTGAAGCTGGAGGTAGAACAGGTTTAACTGCAATATTTGTAGGTGCATTATTTTTAATAGCAATTTTCTTTTCGCCTTTAGCTGCAATTGTTCCTCCATATGCTACTGCAGGAGCTCTGATATACGTTGCAATATTAATGCTTAGTGGTATGGAAAAGCTAGATTGGTCAGATTTTACTGAATTGCTTCCAGCTCTAATAATGATAATTATGATTCCTTTAACATTTTCAATTGCTAATGGCATAGCGCTTGGCTTTATATCTTATGTTGTTATGAAAATATTTACTGGGAACATTAAAAACATCTCATCAGGAGCATGGTTTCTTGCATTAATTTTTATGGCTAAGTTTATTTTTCTTCCTTAACCTTATTTGACAGATATTTTTAAATAAATGTAAACTATTTACATCGTTCATCCTTTCACAGGACGGAAGTAGTCTAAATGACGAAGGAACGCATTATCATCGTTCATCTCGCAAGAGACGGAAGTAGGTAATGATACCGAAGGAACGCATCTATTGCTTAAATGCAGGAGATGTCATATGACTAAAATGGAAATGATGCGTTTTAAAAACGCAGTAAAAAAACAACTTAAAACCAAGAGACCATCTATAAAGATAGTTAACTATTCTTTAGATAAAAAGGTTGATAAAAATAATTCTTTTTTAAAGCCCTATTATCTAGACGGAAGTTACGGTTTGTAAGTTTTAAAGGGGGTTATTAATTATCCCCTTTTATAGATCTTTTGCTTTGAAGATAAGCTTCCCAGGCAACCTTTTGTAAAAAAATTCTATCCTCATCGGAAACTCTATTGAGGTAATTATATGAAAGTCCTTCAGGAGATTGTTTGGCAATCACTGCAAAAACTGTTGCTGCTCCTAAATATGTTCCTAACATACCAGGATGTGTCCCATCAGGATGATGAAGTTTAATATTTGGTTGTTTTTGGTAGGCTATTTCGTATGCCTCTCCTACAGGAATAATTTCTGATTTACTTCTTTTAGCTGCAGGGTAATATGTTTGTTTAATTCTATCAATGAGATCCTCTTTATATCTCTTATCCTCTTTTGTGTATGCATGGGTCATATATAAAGCTGTTTTAATACCTTTTTCATGTGCTTTAATGCTGTAACTATATGAAGTATCTTCAAATTTTTTTCTAGATTTTTTAGTTAGAACTTCACCGCTACCTCCTTGCATAATGAGCAGATCTATTTGTTGATCTAATTGAAGGTTTTTAGGTTCTAGGAGGTGATCTATATTGTGATTATGTAATCTAGATCCTCCAATTGTGGCTGACTTCGTTGTGATTTCATCGTCACCATAGAACTCAATTAGCATTTTTTCTACATGATTATGAATGCTGTCGTTGTAGTATAGATAGCTATTACCAACAAATAATATTCTAGAAGGATAATTTTCTGCAAAAGATAATAATGAAATAAAGAAAGGAAAGAAAAATAAAAACTTTAACTTTTGTATAAACATATAAATTATATTCTCATTACAAAAAGTTAATGTCTAGCAGTATATTACGCAGATTCTAACTCAAGATTCCTTGCCTCTGCAGCTTTCCAGTCCTTAGGAAGGATCTTTGATACCACAAGAAAGCTTATGAGCGCAGGAATAAACACAAGATGAGTAACTGTCATAGCCATTCGCATTGACTCTAATTCATCATTACTAGCTTTAAAAACATCAATAAGCCATCCTGCAAAAGTTGGTCCACCACCCAAAGCTATCATATTTAAAATAAAGAAAAATAAAGCAGTCGACATTGCTCTCATATTTATTGGTGCCAATGTTTGAGCTATTGCAAAACTTGGGCCTAAGTAAATCCCTATAAATAATAAGTAAATTGTTGAGAGTATTAAGTTTGCTTCAACAGAGCTTACCCAGTAAGACCATATCCCTAGAGGTAAACAAACAGACATAGCTATAGCTGGCAACCAACCATAAGCTCTTATAGTTTTTGCACCCCATTTATCAGCTAATTTTGCACCAAAAAATGCTCCACCTGCGTATGTTGTTCCGTTCATTATTCCAAGCAAAATAACCATTGTTTTAAAATCAAAAGATGGATCAAGCGCAATCAGGAATTTAGTCTGAAAAGCTGATGAAGCGTATGATACAAAGGACCCAAACGCAATTCCAAAGCACATAGCCCACCAAGCAGGAATTTTAAGTAAAGTTTTAATAGACTCACTAAAGGGAAGTTTCTTTATTTCAGCAGAGTTTTGAAGTTCTTGAGCTCCTCTTGTTGGCTCTTTGAGAGTTAACTTAACAAATCCAGCTAAAACTATTCCTGTAATACCTAAGAAAACAAATATTCTTCTCCAATCTACATCATCACCTGAGCCCATTAAAGATGCGGTTGCAAAATAGGCAGCCATAATTCCCAAAGGAATCCCCATTGAATAAACACCCAAAGCACCTGCTCTTTCTTCTTTGGGATACATATCAGAAATTATTGAATGCGATGGTGGACTGCCTCCAGCTTCACCAATCCCAACACCCATTCTTGCAAGGCCGATTTGTAAAAAATTATTTGCCATGCCGGTAAGTGCTGTAAAGCCGCTCCAGGTAGCAAGAGCTATAGATAAAATATTTACCCTACTATATCTATCTGCAAGCCATGCAATAGGTATTGCAATTACTGTGTAAAAAAATGCAAATGCAAAACCTATAAGTAAGCCTAATTGAGTATTAGTGAGATCGAGATCAGCTTGTATAAATGGAGCTAATATTCCAACAATTTGCCTATCTATAAAATTAAAACCATAAACAACAGTTAAAAGAACTAATGCAAATGTTCTATAGCTTTTTGTGTATGCTTGGTTTTCTTTCATTTAGATTAAAGATGTTATTACTTTGTCAAAAGTGTAACATCTTTAAATAAATTACTTATGTGGGTTTACCAAGTATTTTTTACCAGTAGCTTGTTTGGCATATTCTCTTATTGTTTCAGGTTGAAGCATTTCTTCAAAAGAAATTTCTTTTGCATAGCTACTAGCAAAAGTAGAGTTTATTTCTCTTGCTACTCGCATTCTCATTTCTTGAAATCTCTCCATGCCAATTTTTCCAATCATTGGTGTTAGAAGCCAACCACCAAGACCCCATGACAAACCAAATGCTCTTTTAAGTATAGTAGGCGATTGATCTAAGCCACCATATATATAAACTTGTTTATATGTGTCTGATCCATACCTGCTATATTCTGTAGCATTCTTGTTAGCAGCAATTTCCATAGCAGCTAATATCTGACCTGGTAACTCACCATTATTACCCCCTCCAGTTGCATCAAAGCCTAGAGTGGCACCTGTTTCAACAAGTGCAGTTACTAAATCATCCATAAATGATTCGTCACTTGTGTTACAAACGTATTCAGCGCCAATAGATTTTAGTAAATCTACTTGTTCTTGTTTTCTTACAATATTAACTAATTGTATTCCGTCATCTTTACAAATCTTAACAAGCATTTGTCCTAAATTTGATGCTGCAGCTGTATGAACCAGGGCGGTATGATTTTCCATCTTCATAGTTTCAACGAAGGCTAATGCGGTTAATGGATTCACAAACGATGAGGCAGCTTGCTTTGGAGTAGTTCCTTCATCCATCACTAAACAAGAAGCTGCAGGCACGCATCTATATTGAGAATACATGGCCCCTCCAGCCAAACCAACAGTTTTTCCAATGAGATCTTTGGCATTAATTCCTGCATCTATAATTATCCCTGCTCCTTCATTTCCAACAGGCATAGACTCATCAAGCCTTGGTTTGAGCGAGCCCATGAGAGCAGGATGAACTGGCATTGTTGCAACAGTATCATCGCCAGAACCTGTTACATTAATATTTTGTACATCAGCTGCAAAACTCAACAGAAGCCCAAGATCTGATGGATTGATTGGGGATGCTTGAACCTCTATAAGAACTTCATCGTCACCGGGAACTGGTTTTTCTACTTTAGCAATAGAGAGCTCTATATTTCCATCGCTAGTGGCTTTTGATCTTATTTCTTTTGAATATTGTTCTGACATATTTCTCCCCTTTTTTTAAAATTAGCAAAATGTATAATGCAAAAAATTATAAGCTTTAAAACATAATTAAACTAATAAAAATGAACAAAGAAAATATCTATGAATTTTTAAATTCCTGGAAAGAAAGATGGGGTCGTTGGAATTGGATCAGTCTATAAATCAAATGGTGATTACAAAAAAGAGGCTACATCTTTTATAAACAAGCATTATGCATTTGATGAATCTAATGTTCTCTTTAAACCAACTTTTACCAAACAAGTTATTTTTAGAAATAACAAAGAAGATGCCCTTTCATATTTCATTAAAGGGGATATTATTGAAGACAATGGTTTTGCAATTAAACCTTGGAAGTTAATTGAGCCATTAAAAAAACTAGAATTAATCCAAAAAATATGGAGCTAATGGATGGAGATATTTCATAGGATTTCTTTAATGTATAATGCAAAAATTATAAGCTTGAAAGCATAATTAAACTAATAAAAATGAACAAAGAAAATATTCTATGAATTTTTAAATTCCTGGAAAGATGGAGTCATTGGAATTGGGTCAGTCTTCAAATCAGATGGTGATTACAAAAAAGAGGCTACATCTTTTATTGACAAGCATTATGCATTTGATGAATCTAATGTTCTCTTTAAACCAACTTTTACCAAACAAGTTATTTTCAGAAATAACAAAGAAGATGCTCTGTCATATTTCATTAAAGGAGATATTATTGAAGACAATGGTTTTGCAATTAAACCTTGGAAGTCCATTGAACCATTGGAAATACATATAAATATTGAAGAAAGTTTTTCAATTGCTATGGGTGTATTAGAGCTCTCTCCATTTAATGATGAAAATTCTACAAAGATAGCTTTTACTTTTATCTTAGATGAGTTTGATGGTGCTATAAAAATAAAAGCTCACCACTCTTCCCCTATTATTAGCTAATTTCTTCTACTAAGAAATCTCCATGCTCTATTCGCTAGGTTTGAGCCAAGAATTGGACTTGCTAATTTATAGACTATTCCTGGTATAACTGAACTTTTACCCTTTATAGAGGCCTTTTCAGTTTCATAAACAACTTTCTCGGCAGTCACCCACATCCACGAAGGTATTTTCTTATTTAAATGATCAAGGCCTGACTTTAGATGAATATCTGTTTTTACATAACCTGGCAAGGATACTGTAACACTTACATTTTTTAGCTCTTCGTTTAGTGATCTTCCGTAAGCATATATAGCTGCCTTAGCGCTTGCATAGATTGATGATTTTGGCATAGGTGAAATAGCCCCTATGCTTGAAATAATTACAACTCTACTATTTGTTTGAGCGCTTAGGTGAGGAATATATTTTTGAATTAAATCGATTACCCCACCACACATTAAGTAATATGCATTGTCTTTTTCTCTATCCGAATAGT
The DNA here is from genome assembly GCA_038141865.1 of Gammaproteobacteria bacterium. Taxonomy (GTDB): domain Bacteria; phylum Pseudomonadota; class Gammaproteobacteria; order Magnimaribacterales; family D2472; genus CAJQGY01. The sequence goes on from JAYQIX010000002.1 coordinate 234,157, forward strand.
TATCAGCTTTGCCATTTATAGCCTCGCCTGCACAAGCTACAATTAAGTTAGGTTTTTCTGCTTGCTCAAATAACTTTTCAATTGAATCTCTTTTGGTTAAATCATAAATATAGTTCTTTACATTAGGATTATTTAGCTTGCATACAGCCTCTAATGATCTATCTTCATTTTTGGATACAATTTGAACAGCCCACCCTTCTTTAAGAAGGTATTCAGCATAAGCAAGACCTATACCTGATGAACCTCCAGTAATAAGAGCAGTTTTTTTAATAACAGTTGCACTCATTTTTAAAGCATATCAAGTTTTTTATTAAGAATATCTTTGAGATGAGGACTTTTTTCTGAACTAATAAACGCGTCATCAATATCCTTAAACCTTTTTTGAACTAACTGACGATAATTCGGATGAGTAAAGATATATAGTTCATTATTTAAAAGTGCTTCTATAACTCTATTAGCTACAATAGAAACGTCTATTCCACTCTCAACCATTGCTTTCGATTTTTTTGAGAAGCTATTTTCAGCTTCACTGGCATCATGGTCTAATTTATATTTTTCAGGTCTATTTCTTTCAGAGTCATAAATCCTTGTTTTCACAAAAGCAGGACATAACACTGATACGTTAATATTTTTGTCTTTAAGTTCTTCTGACCAGCCTTCAGAGATAGCAATTACAGCAGCCTTAGTTGCATTATATGCAGCGCTATATGGTACTCCGCCCATTCCAGCCATCGATGCTACATTTAATATCCAACCACCCTCTCCATGCTCTTTGATAAGAGGAACAATCGTCTTTGCTCCGAAAACAACTCCCATTAAATTCACATCAATTGCCCATTGCCAGCCCTTTGCATCTTGAGTGTCTACTGGACCAGAGTCACCGCCAACACCAGCATTATTTACAACCATATGAACTTTTCCAAACTGCTCAATTGATTCTTTTGCCACTTGCTGCCATTGCTCTTCATCTGATACATCTAAAAGAACTGAATGAGTTGGAATGCCAAGTATTTTTAATTTATTTGCAGCACTATTTAAATTATTTTTATCAATATCAGTTAGAACAATATTCATTCCTTGCTCTCCTAGTGCTTTTGCAATTGAAAAACCAATACCTTCTGCTCCTCCAGTAACTACAGCAGTTTTACTTTTAAAATTTGACATCTAATACCCTAATTTTTTTCCTGTTAACACTAAAGTGCCAGCCCATTCATCTGATTGATTGGCTCTCCATGATTCAATTTCTTGAAAACCAGCTTTTTTAAATAAATCAATCCATTCTGACTCTCTAAGCATTAGCATAGGGGTTCCAACTTTTTCTTCCCAATCATGAGAATCAAGATTTTCATGATATAAATCTATACCTACAATGAGCCTGCCACCGGCCTTAAGCCATGACTGATAAATTTTTTTTATAGTGCTTGCAGGATCTTGTAAGTAATATAAAACCTCCATTGAGTGTATAAGATCAAATTTATCCTTTGGCTCATAAAGGTCAATATCAATGTTAATGTATTCTTCAGATCCTCTAGATTTTGCATTCTCTATCATTTGACTTGCGCCATCGATACCCACAGCTTTTGAGCATAACGCAGAGCTTGAAACTTTTCTTACAACCCAACCATTTCCACAACCAACATCTAAAAAGCTAAAATTTTTATCGATTTTTTTTATCGCATATTCAAGCATTTCATCAACAGGTTTAGAGTGCCCTTCTTCCATGCCAAGATCTTTTCCAATTTCGGCCCATTGCCCAAAGACGTCAGTTGCTTTTTTCATAGAATATCTAATATATTAAATTCTTTACTGCATCGTAATTGAAATCTTTCCAAAATGCTTGTTATCTATCTGATGTTGAAATGCATCTGCCAATTTAGATAGGGGGAAAGAATCGCTTATTATTGGTTCTATCTGATTGGTTTCCAAATAATCAATCATAGCTATTTGGGATTCTTTGTTAGCCATAGATATACCACTCATCCTAATTTGCTTTAGGAAAATCCTAGGAAGAACAATTTCACTTGCATTTGGACCACTAAGAACGCCTATTAAAGCAATATGTCCTCCGAGCTTCGTAGCTCTTACAGACTCTCCAAAGGTTCCCCCTCCTCCGACCTCAATAACATGATCAACGCCTTCATTATTAGTTTTAGCTAATACCTCTTTACCCCATTCAGGATGTCTCTTTGTAATTAATCACCTCATCAGCACCTAACTCTTTTAATTTATTTAATTTTTCCTCTGAAGATGATGTAGCTATCACTTTTGCTCCCATTGATTTTGCTAATTGAAGTGCAAAAATTGATACTCCACCAGTTCCTTGAACAAGAACGGTTTCACCAGCTTTTAAATTTCCATCATCAACTAATGCTCTCCAAGCTGTTAAGCCAGCACAAGGAAGAGTTGCTGCTTGAGCAAAATTCATATAACTAGGCATTTTTGTTACTGCTGTTTCTTGGATTGCAATATATTCAGTTGCATAACCATCTTCATGATCACCGATAAAACTCAAGAGCTCATATTTTGGAGCTCCATTTTGCCAATTTGGAAAGCATACACTCATAACGTGATCGCCAACTTTCCAGTCTTTAACATCAGAACCAATCTCCACTATTTCTCCTGCTGCATCTGATAGCGGAACTCTTCCATCCTCTGTAGGAATGAAACCTAAAGCAACAAGAAGGTCATGATAATTTAAGCTACTAGCGGCAATCTTAATAACGATTTGATTTGATTTAGGCTTAGGAACATCAGCATCGCAAAATAAAATATTATCCAAGCCCCCTGGTTTTTTTAGTTGAATCTGTTTCATATATACTTTTCCTTAGTTTTTTAAATTATGGCATTTTTTATGATGCTAATCTCATCAATCTTAGAAGTCTTGGAATTAACCAAGTTACTAAAATAGAAAATATCATTCCGAGCAAATAGCTTAAAATAATTCCGAGTACTCCTTTGTATTGAATGCCTGCTTCAAGTTGGGTTATATATATTAGTGACATGAATACTATTGCGGTAGCTGATATAGATATAAAAAATCTCTTAAAAGGCTGGCTTATTAAACTTATGTTAGATAAGCCTACAAACCATCCGGTCATAACTCCTAAAAACCATATACTAAGCTCATGACTTTCATGAGATGGATAGGAAATATAAAGTATTAGCTGAAAAAGGATTATTAGGACAAGCCAATGCTTTTTAGTTAATTTCTCATACCAATTATTGATAACTGCATAGTGCCAAACATACAGAATAATTGCTCCTATGAGCAAACCAGCAAAGACATCGCCAAAATCATGCACGCCTAAGTACATCCTACTAAAAGCAATTAAAATTATTGTTGAAATTGCGCCAACAGTTATCCATTTGTTTTTAAGCTCATATGCTAACAAACCCCAAAGAGTAACTGCTATCTGAGAATGCCCACTTGGCCATCCATAAGTAGTTCCGACCTTAGGATCCAACATAAGCTCTATTGCAGGTCTCGGGTCTTGAAAAAAATCTTTTAAAAATATGTTTATAAGAGCTGATATAAAAAGCATCATCGCAACTCGAGAAAATCTAGCTGGTGACCAATAAAAATATCCAAATGAAATAAATAAAATAAGAAAAGTTGGATAACCAGCCAATGAAATAGTGTCAAAAAAAATATTTAAAAAAGGCGATCTGATGCCTTCAACCCAAGACAAATCATTCCAAACTGACACAGACATTAACTACTCAAGCGAGCTTGGAACTATAAGCACCTTCCCATTTCTCCCGCCTTCCCAGGCACGAGTAACAGCTTGTTTAATCTCATCAACACTATATCGAGAATCAATATTAGCTTTTAAAGTACCATTAACAATAAGAGGTATTACCTGTCCAAAAGCTTCTTGTTTTTCTTGCATAGTTGCAGTTTGATACCATTTATAAAGCCAAAAACCTCGAAGACTAGTATCGTTAAAAATAACCTTTCCTGTATTTAAAGTTGCTGGCTTACCAGAAAGAACTCCATAAGGAAACAAGTGTGCCGCCATATCCCAAACTATCTGCTAAACGACCATATGTGTCACCGCCAACTGGATCAAGGGCTAACATAATTGATGCATTGCCTGTTGCCTCTGCAATTTGTTCAGCAAGATCAGGCCCATCAATTAAAACAACATCCGCTCCTTTGGCCATTAGATCATCAGCTAAACCTTCACGACGAACAATATTGACTGTTTTTATTCCTCGCTGTTTTGCTAGCTGTATTACATAACCGCCAACTGCTGAATTAGCAGCACTTTGTGCAATCCATTGGCCCTCTTTTATGTCTTCAAAAGAAGTAAGCATGAGTAATGCTGTAAGAGGATTAACAGCTGACATTGCAAGCTGCTCAATCACATCGGCACCAATAGGCCCTAAATCAGGCAAAGGTAAAAAACCCGCTGCTGGACCAACTAATTCTTCTGCCCAAGTATTCCCACTAGCAAGGAGAACTAACTGGCCTTCTTTTAAAGTTTTAACACCAGCAGATATCTCAGTAACTCTACCCACACCTTCACTACCAGGTCTTGCAGGTAGTTCAGCCTTAACACCATACAAACCAGCTATTTGTAAAAGGTCAGAAGGATTAATTGGTGCAGCTAATACTTTAACCCTTACCTCGCCACTCTTAAGTTTTTGAGATATTTCTGTCTTTACCTCAAGAACATCTGCAGGATTGCCGATCTGACTGTAGCTAACATACTTTGTTGTAGAGGCATGATCATGGCTAGTACTCTGATCAGCTAAAACAAAGCTGCTAAGAGTAAATATAAAAATAAAGTTTTTATATATAGAAAAATTTCTCATGGTGATCCCCTAAATTATTGTTATTTTTTAAATAGCAAAGATTGTATTTAATTATCGTTACGATGCCTTAAATTAATATTATATGCAACCAAGACGGATCAACCATTTTCTTATACCGGTGAATTTTTAGCCTTAATACCATCCCGCTCAAACCACTTTCCAAGATAAATGCCTATAAATGACCAAAATGCAGCCATACCAGCGCCAACAGCAGCAACAGCACCCAAACCTAGACCCAAACCTTGTGTGAGTCCAGTGAAAAGCCAAGCCATGAGCATATCACTTCCACGATAAGCAACAATATCTATCACGGGCTTTGCTTTAAAACGGCTTTCTTGGTCAACTTGGGTGAATAGCATTTCACGAGCAGGTCGAGTAATCGCATAGTTACCAGCACGGCGAATAATTTGCAGTATAACCACAACACCCAATAAGGGTGATATGGCCAATACCAGCAAACCAATGCAAATCATCACAGGAACCAAAGCAATAGTTAATGGCATACCAAATCTACTGACAATCCGACCGGTTGCAAATAATCCAGTCAAAATTGCAAGAATATTAACCGCGAGATCCATTTGGGCCCATATTACAGAGCGCTCAGGGCGACTAAGATCACTTAAGAGATTTTTTAATTCAAAGTATACAAAAGAGCTAATGCCAGTATATAAAAAAATAAATACACCAATAGACAGTAAATATGGATTTGAGAAAAATAATTTAAAGCCTGCAAGTGGATTGCCACCTATTGAACGATTAGATGCGGTTTGACTAATTCTTCTCTGTTTAATTCTGATATTTTTAACGATTGCAGATAAAAAATTATTGGGATTGGTATTAAAAGCATCATACTAGCAATTAACATTAAATTATCTGTACCCAGAGACAATGAGAAAAAAGCAGTTACAGATGGTCCAATTAAGCCACCTACACTAGCACCTACAGCTATAACACCAAAAAGTCTTCCTGATTGTTCCTTACTAAAAAGCTCTGACATAAAGCTCCAAAAAACTGAAATATGGAAAAGACTAAACACACTCACCCAAACATAAAATGATTTATCAATAAAAGTTCTATCTTCAAACACAGAGCCTAAAAAATAAAAAATTATGAATGAGCATGCAAAGATTCCATACATTGCTGGTACTAACAATCGAAAACGAAACTTTGAAACCATAATTCCATAAAATGCAACGATCGTTGTGCTAATAATAAAATTAAGAGACCAAAGCAAACTTACTTCTGCATCAGTCCAATCACTAGCCATGGCATCACGAACTGGACGTAAAATGTAATATGCCGACATAAGTACAACAACAAACAAAAAGGAAAAAACCACAGCTTTGATCTCACGCTCTTTGATCATTGAGATCTTTTTTAAGAAATTTTTCATTTAGTTTTCTTCTTCAAAGAAAAAAACGACTGAATAGCCTCTGTCCTCAAGACAAGTTTCAAGATTCTTATATTCGCTTAACTCAGAGACTGCATCTGCAGAAGCATAGGTTACCCATCCAGCAGCAGTAATAACAGCCATGCCTGGTATTAATAGTGAGGAAATAACGCCTCCGGTTGTAGCTAGATCAATTAAGGCTACCACTCCTGCAACCCCATAAATACCTCCAACAACCTTCATTGGGGTTTTTATATTTCTAGCCTTTCCTTCAACTTCCGCTAAACAAACATAGATATGGTCATTAATTAAGTCTACTGATTTATCAGGTTCAATTAATACATATGCTGGAGTGCCTTCAATATGAACAAATTTATTCTTTTCTGGAGCAGAACTTGCTGTGTTAACAGCACAAGATGTTACTAACAACAATGAAAGTGCACCAAATAATACATGTCGTCTAAATAAACTCATTTTAAAATATTATCAATTCTATTAATTTAGCTGATTCTCAATATATACTAATATTTATCATAGGGGGTATTATTTTTATGAACTTACTTAATAATAAAAATCTCAAATGGAAGCGCTACACTGAGGGTGACAAATTTGATTACCCTATTGACTATTCTGAAGCTATTCTAGATGCCAGAGAAGATGGACGCTTGGAGATTTTAGTTAAATGGGAACCAAATTGTTATTGTCATTTCCATAGACACACTGCAGAAATAAGCTCTTTGGTTGTGGAAGGTGAGCTTACGGTCACAGATATAGATATCGAAACAGGTAAAGAGTTAGGTAAAAGAGTGAGAGTTGCAGGAGATTTTGTACATAAAGAACCAGGCGATGTGCATATGGAGCAAGGGGGAGAAAATGGTGCGTTGGTTCTCTTTAATATCTATGCTCCAAAAGGTGAAGGAAAGCTAGCAGAATCTTTGAAAAAAGATGGAAGTGTTATAAACACCTCGACCATGGAAAGAATTTTAAGAAAACGCAAGGTTAATAATTAGTTCTTATAGATTTTTTTATTCCCACTCAATGAGTAATACTCTCTGAAACCCTTTATTTAAAGCGGTTTTAAAAAAGTTTGTATTAACTTTGTATAAGAGAGGTTTCATTTTTTACCCATTGTTGTATGACTATACCTATAACCTAGGTGTTTCATACAAAGTTTGTATCAAGGAGATTATACATGTTTTGTTCACTGACTCACTGTGTCAGAAGATAAAATACTGCCCTGGTCTAACTGGTTTTTCTTGGTTGATTCAATGAAGATTAAAGTGAAAAAGGAGACTCAATCCTACCTTATCAATTGCGAACCGATTGTTTCAGCAACAAGCATCTCCCTCTTGAATAGGTGGACAAACAACATCTCCAAAAGAACAAAAAATACAGCAATCACCCTTATTAGGTTTTAAAAGTGCTTTACAATTTGCACATTCATAAAAAAATTGACAACTATTAGTCGGCATTGTTTCAGTTTTTTTATATCCACAATTAGGGCAAGTTATAGTTGAGTTTAATTCCATTTATCAACACCTTTTAGATATGGGTTTTATCACATCAATTATTGCCACAAAAGACATCAACAAAAGTGCTACATAAAAAATCGTCCTACTAAATGCAAATTCCCAAAAGACATAGAGAACTAAAAAAATCACAAACGGACTTGTAGTATTTAAAAAACCACGCAGATGGTTTTTATGATTAAACCACGAATATAAATTTGAAACCAAGACTACTAAAGTAAAAAAAGGTAGCAGGTAGTTAATTGCAATACTCTCAAAAACAGACAGAAATCCCAACCCCATAACAGAAGCAAGTGAAATGAATGCAGGAAAACATGCGGGACAACTTAAAGCAGCAATCCAAATACCAACAGTTCCTATTTTATCTGTATGAAATCTTTTCATTATTTCACTCCCACTCAATAGTCGCAGATTTACAGAGCCTTATAGACAAAGGGCTACAAGCACGAAAATAAAACCGTGTAACTTTCGTGTAACTCTTCCCTTCTGTTTTTGTTCTGCCCATTAAACCAATTCCTCTGTTTTATCAGTAACTTAGCGACTTGTAAGTTACAAACATTGTAACTCTAATGCCCTACTCCAAACATACCTTCATCTTCTATTTTTTTTATGTTTGCTTTTGCTTTGTTGAACAATCTGTATGTAGCCATTTTGTAATAGTTCTTTGCTTTCTTTCTTTCTTCACATTGTGGTGTCTTAACTGCAATGCCTAAATACTTAGCAATATACAGTTCTCTTAATTTCTCTAACTCATCTTCTGTTAGTAAACGAGCATCTACAAACTCATCTTCGTTCTGGTTAATTCGAAATAAGGGCTTTCGTCATTAATCAGAAAGCCCTTAACATTAGATCGCAGTTTTGCTGTGAACGAGTCTGTAGAGTACAGGTAGTACAACCAGAGTTAATAAGGTAGAGGATATGATCCCACCAATGACCACCGTTGCCAGAGGTCGCTGCACCTCTGCGCCAGTACCTACGTTAAGCGCCATGGGCACGAAACCAAGACTCGCCACTAACGCGGTCATCAGCACTGGCCGCAAACGTGTCATTGCACCATCAATAATCGAGTTTACTAACTCGCCAGTTTCTTCCATCCTCTGCCTGATAAAAGACAGCATCACCAGACCATTCAATACAGCTATACCAGAGAGCGCGATAAAACCAATCCCTGCGGATATTGAAAGAGGCATATCTCTGATCCAAAGCGCAAAGATGCCGCCAGTTAATGCCAAAGGGACGCCTGTAAAAATTATCAAGGCGTCTTTGACTGAGCCGAATGCAATCACAAGTAATGTAAGGATCAGAAAAAGCGTTGCGGGCACAACCAAACTCAGTCGCTGACTTGCGCTTTCCAATTGCTCAAACGTACCGCCATAACTTATCCAGTAGCCACTTGGCAGTTCCACATTGGCTGCGATCTGCTCTTTAGCATCATTCACAAAAGAGCCTAAATCACGATCTCTCACATTTGCTGTGACTACGATACGGCGCTTTGCGTTTTCTCGACTTATTTGACTGGGTATATTGGTATATTCAAGCTCAGCCACCTCGGCGATTGGCACATACTCACCATCATTGGTCATGATGGGTATATTTCCCAGTGCTTCTAAGTTATTGCGAATATCTTCAGAATAACGAACAACAATCTCAAAACGTCTGTCACCTTCAAATACTAAGCCTGCTACTTTGCCGCCAACGGATGCACTTAACCATGTTTGCAAGTCAGTTACGTCTAAGTTGTAACGCGCCAGCGCATAAGGTTTCGGGTTCACCTTGAAGATGGGGATCTCATCTACTTGTTCTACTCGTGCGTCAGCAGCGCCCGGAATACCTTGTAATACGGCTAAGACATCACCAGCTGAATCCCGCAGCTTATCCAGATCATCACCATAAATTTTGATCCCTAAATCTGCTCTAACGCCACTAATCAATTCGTTAAAGCGCATCTGTATGGGTTGCGTAAACTCATAGTTATTGCCGGGCACATTTTGAAGATCCCGTTCTAATTGCTCGACAAACTTCGCTTTCGATAATGCAGGGTTTGGCCATTGATCAATTGGTTTTAACATGACAAAAGTGTCGGTGACATTGGGTGGCATAGCATCAGTAGCCACCTCAGCAGTACCCGTTTTAGCAAACACGGTGCTTACCTGTGGGTATTGCATAATGACCTGTTCAAGCCGTTTTTGCATATCGACAGCCTGCTCAATTCCCGTGCCGGGCACTCTCATTGCATGAAGGGCGATGTCACCCTCATCAAGTTGCGGCACGAATTCAGAGCCTAGACGCATCCCAAACCAAACACTGATGATAACAAGCAATGTCGCAGCACCTACGACTAACCATCGTAATTTTAATGCCCACTCCAATACAGGGCGGTAAACTGATTTAGCCCCTGTTATTATTGGACTCTCTTTTTCACTAACCTTGCCTGACATGAACATAGCAACGGCTGCGGGCACGATGGTGATTGAAAATACCATTGCCGCTAACAATGCCAATATTACGGTAGCCGCCATTGGGTGAAACATCTTCCCTTCGACACCTGTTAAGCTAAAGATAGGAATGTACACAATCGTGATTATCATCACGCCAAAAAGACTTGGGCCTATCACTTCATTCGTTGCCTCAAATACAACTTCCAGCCGTTCTTTAAGAGGCAGTATTGCACCCGTTCGCCGCTGCGATTCACTTAACCGCCTAATACAGTTCTCCACAATAATAACTGCACCATCGACAATCAGTCCAAAGTCTAACGCGCCTAAGCTCATTAGGTTCGCGCTTACGCCCGTTCTTACCATACCTGTTATCGTGGCAAGCATAGCAAGAGGGATGACAGTAGCGGTGATGATGGCAGCTCGTATGTTGCCCAATAGTAAAAATAGGACGACAATAACCAGCAATGCGCCTTCAATAAGGTTTTTTCGTACTGTGTTGATGGCTTTATCTACCAGCGCAGTGCGATCATAAACACTTTGAATAAGCACGCCCTCTGGCAAGCTTGCTTGGATTTCATCCACTTTATCAGCCACGTCTAGCGCAACAGCTCGGCTATTTTCGCCTATTAGCATCATCGCTGTGCCAAGCACAGTCTCTTGTCCTTCAAGTGTTGCAGCGCCCGTTCTAAGCTCCTTACCGATGGCGACCTCTGCAATATCATTTACCGTAACGGGAGATTGGTTTGTAAGCGTTACCACCACGTTACCGATGTCCTCAACGCTTGATAGTCTCGCTTGTGAACGTACTAGTATTTGTTGGCCGTTGCGTTCAATGTACCCAGCGCCCTGATTAGCGTTATTTCGCTCCAATGCCCGCAATAAATCGTCAGTACTAACGCCATAATTAAGCATGAGTTGAGGGTTAGGCTTTACATGATATTGTTTGGTAAAACCGCCAATAGCATTAACCTCTGTTACCCCTTTCACCAAGGCCAGTTGAGGTTTCACCACCCAATCGTGTAACTCACGAAGCGCCATCGCATCAAATTTTCTGCCATCGGCAGTTACTGTGCCGGGCTTCGCGCTAAGCGTGTACATGTAAATTTCACCCAAACCTGTGGCAATCGGCCCCATTTCAGGCTCAATACCATCGGGTAATTGGCTTTTGATAATGCCTAGCCGTTCGTTTATGAGATTTCTGGCAAAAAAGAGATCCGTGCCTTCTTCAAAAACGGCCGTCACTTGTGACAAGCCATAGCGCGATAGTGAACGTGTGTAGTCCAAGTTTGGTAAACCTGCCAAGACGTTTTCTACCAAAAAGGTGATGCGCTGTTCGGTTTCAAGCGGTGAATAGCCTTTTGCTTGTGTGTTGATTTGTACCTGAACATTAGTGATATCGGGTACGGCATCAATAGGCAGCTTTTGATAGCTGAATAGGCCAAAGCCAATTATCAAAAAACAAAGCATAAGAAAAATGCCGCGCTTTTCGATTGCGGTGCGAATAATGGAAGCTAGCATCTTAAGCCTCCCTTAAAACTGCACGCCAATTGACATGGAAACATTTGATTGGGTGAGGCGTTAATGATCATGACCTGCCTCCGACTTTTCCAAATCTGCTTTAATCATGTAACTATTGGAAGCCACGACACGTTCGCCTGTTTCAAGACCACTGATGACCTCGATATAGCGACCATCTGAGACCCCAAGCTCGACCGCTCTGGGCCTATACTCTTCACCCTCAACCACAAACACAACTTGCTTGGCTTCATACTCTTGCACAGCAGATAGAGGAACAGCATGATTGACTGACTTAGTTGATGTCGTAACCTGTGCTTTGACCAGCGTACCGAGTGGCCAATATCCAGTACTATTGTCGATACTTACATTGGCAAGAGAGTGCGGATTGCCATCAGCAGAAGGCGTAATGTAGGCAATTTTGGAGGTTTGATTGAAACCTGCGTGGCTTAGTTCAACTGACTGTCCAACCTTGATGCTGCTAAGCACCTGCGAAAATACAGTCAGTTGTGCCCATACGTTTTTATAATTAGCTAACGAAAAGAGTACTTGTCCGTTTGATAGCTCACCATTATTTGCATGTCGCGCAATCACATTGCCATCAAAAGGTGACGTGATGGGATAACTTGTCAAACTATCATTGGACTCCACAATCGCTAAAATATCGCCTTTATTAACGGGGTCTCCAATGTTGACTTTTACATCCTTAATAACACCGTCAAACCGTACTCTTATATGACTTAATGAGGCGGGGTCTGCACTAATTCGCCCATAAAGTGTAGTTTTTACCGCAATCTCACTAGCGAGCACGGGAGTGGCGGAAATATCGTTCTGAATTGCTATTTCATTGCTCATCCTTACGACTTCACTTGCGTGATTGTCTCTATCGTTGGAATTTGCATCAATTTGTTTATCACCTGCGATTGCGGTGAAGCTATAAAGGCTAAGGGTGAAGATGGAAATAAGTACTTTTTGTAGTGTGAATTTATTCATAATCATGACTTCTTATCGAAATGTTAGATGACTGCTGCAAATTGTCTTGGTGACTTGAGTGCATTGAGTCATCATTGTGTTCAGTCTTCAGCGCGAGACCTGTGAGTGTTTCAATTTCTGTTTTGCTTAAATGAACTTGAGAAGCAGCCTCTATTAATGTCAGGCGGGTTGTCAGAAATTCTTGTCGAGTAGTTACCCATTCCAAGTAGCTGAAACGGCCCTCTAAATATGCGCTCTCTACTAAATCTAACGCTTCCTTTAAGGGGGGAATTACGTTGAGCTGAATAGTTTCAACCTCTAGCAATGCACGTGTATGTTCGCCTAACGCTTGATTAACTGAATGTAATAGACTGCGAAGGTTGCTTTGTTTTTGCAGCTCTATTGCGTCAAGGCGTGCCCTATGCGCTTCGTATTCACCAAGGTTTCGTTCTTTTTGAAACAATGAAACGCTTATTCCGGCAACTAGTGCGGTTTCATCAATACCTTGCATTCTGCGAAGCCCGGCTGACCACTCAATATCAGCGAGGTTATTCGCTTGCGCTAGACGAAGCTGCGCAGCTTGCACCGCATGTGCGGTCGGTGGACTGAGTAATAAGCCCAGTATGCAACTGCACACAATGACAGGTGCATGCTCGAAAATAGGAAACATTTTCATTGGAATATCCTAATAATTTATCAATGTTTAGCGTCGCGAGTATTATCAGCGCGGCACTATCGAAAAAAGTACTAAGACGTAATTTTGGGTGGGCGAAGTAATCGGTTAATAGGTGTGTCAATTACCGCATCTAAATAGTTGAAATTGTGGACTGAAACCACTGTTTTCAGACTGTTGATATGACTCTGACTGACCCATTGTGCATGTGTGCCATGGCAGTGGCCGAAATGGTGGCAATCAGCAGGATTGTGGTGCTCTGTACTTACTTTATCACTGGTTTCATTGGCAGACAGCTCAGACTGCTCTTGCTTGTGTTCTGAATGCTTATGCTCGTGTTGCAGGTGCTGAGTGTCTATTGCATGAAAATCTAACGAATTCGCCACAGCAGAAAACGACTGAAAGAGTATCAGCGAGATCACGATGTAACCTAAGCGTTTTAGATTTTTCATGTATGAAAGTCTACCAAACCTAATTCACTTCGTCACGACATTTTTCATTAGCAAACTCCAGCTCAACAGAACGATAGTCGTTTAAAAGATATAGGAGACGCTCTAAATATTTCGACTGTTGGCGGCTATGCAACTGTCTAGTGACCTCTAACGAGTCTTAAAACACATTATAAAAACAACATAATCAGTGCGCCTGCTATCATAA